>JBFMCN010000082.1:0-7339 GCA_040754475.1 Actinomycetota bacterium
ATACGGCCGCGTACGGCTTCGGCCATCTCCTCCAGGTAGCCGACGTCAAGCGCCACCCCCCGCGCCTGCATCCGCGCCAGAACGGACGAGAGCGGGAGCTCCACGCTCTCCAGCAACGTTCGAAGGCCGGCCTTGTCGATCCGCTCGGCCATCACCGGAGCGAGGAGCGCGACGGCTGCCGCCTCGGCCGCGGTCGTCCGCCATGTCTCGGCAAAGAGCTGGCCCTCGGGCTCCTCCGAGATCGTGCCGAGGACGTCGGCGCCGAGGTACCGCTCGCAGAGTGCGCCCAGCGGGTAGTCGGCGGTTGCCGGATCCAAGAGGTAGCCGGCCAGCATCGTGTCGAACGCGACACCCGCCAGCGACGTGCCGGAGGCGATGGCCGCTGTCTCCATGGCCTTGGCGTCGTGCGCCCATTTCGGTGATCCCGGATCGCCGAGCGGCTCCGCGACCGCGTCCGTCGACTTCACGGACGCGAAGGTCGCCTCCCCACCGCCGAGCGACACGGCGACGCCGCGAACCGCCCGGTCCTCGAGCTGGAAACGGATCGCCTTCGGCCCGGCGGTCGCGAGCATGCTTCGGAGCCTGGGCTCGGTGACCTCACGAAGGTCGAGCTCGGCAAGCTCCGCGGCCGGTCTGGCACCCCGCTCGACGTCCTCGAGCCGCTCCAGCAGCGTCCTGAACTCGAGCGAGGTGAACAGGCGCCGGACCTCCTCTCCGTCCCACGCTCCCCTGACGCAGTCCTCGGGCGCGATGTCGAGGTCCAAGTCGGTATGGAGGTGCACCAGGTCCTTGTTCAGGGCGAGCTGTTCCCCGGCCCCCTGGATGGCCGACTTGATCCTTCCCTTCAGCTCCTCGGTGCGAGCCAGTAGCTCCTCCACGGAGCCGAAGTCCTGGACGAGCTTCGATGCAGTCTTCTCTCCGACTCCGGGGACGCCGGGGATATTGTCGGAGGGGTCTCCCTTGAGAGCCACGTAGTCCAGGTACTTGGACGCGGGCAGCCCGAACCGTTCCAGCACAGCGGCCTCGTCGTAGAGCTTGATCTCGGAGATGCCCTTCACGTTGAACATCACTCGTATGCCCGGCCCCACGAGCTGGAAGAAGTCGCGGTCCGCCGTGACGATGACAGCGTCGATCCCTCTCTCTGCCGCCCGAACGGCGAGGGTCGCTATGGCGTCGTCCGCCTCGTGCCCCTCGATGCCGATCACGGGAATCCGGAGCGCTTCCAGGACCTCGACGATCAGGCCGAGCTGCTGGCGGAACTCGTCGGGCGCCTCCGGCCGCCCGGCCTTGTACTCCGCGTACTTCTCCAGGCGGACCGTCGGCGCCCCGACGTCGAAGGCGACCGCGATGTAGTCCGGCCGCTCCTCCGCCAGGAGCTTTATCAGCATCGAGGTGAAGCCGTAGACGGCGTTCGTGATCTGCCCGGTCGACGTCGCCAGCGTCGCCGGAAGGGCGAAGAAGGCCCGGTAGGAAAGACTGTGTCCGTCCAGGAGGAAGATCCGCTTCGCCGGATCGGCCGCGCCGCGAGCCACGCCGCGGATTCTAGCCCCCGCCTCGGACGCGGGAGCCGGCCCCTTTCGCGCGAGGCCCGCGCCCCGTTGGCATGAATTCGATCGCCCAAGTAGGATTTATCGGACCTCAGCCGCTGGCGCTCGCACCACTGGGATCGGAGGAGCGGGATTGAGCACCGGTGACACCATCCTGCTCGGCTTGATCGCCGGAGCAACCGTGTTCATCGGCCTCCCGTTCGGACGCGTCGGGGGTGTTCGGAGTAGCCTCGCGTGCTTCCTGAACGGCCTCTCGGCCGGCATCCTCGTGTTCCTGCTCTTCGACATCCTGGAACATGCAACTGAGCCGCTCGAGGAGGCCGTCCAAGCCGAAGCTTGGGGGCATCTGGTGGTGATCGGGTCTCTCTACGTGTCTGGGCTCGGCATCGGGCTCGTCGGCCTCGGGCACCTCGGTCGGCTTTGGCGCGAGCGGAGCGCACCCGCCGCGACTCCGGGTCCCGGGGCGATGGCCGTGGCCGAGGCTCGCGTCGTCCGCGCCGATGCTCTGCGGATGGGGGTGTCGATCGCCATCGGGATCGGCCTCCACAACTTCTCCGAGGGCCTCGCGATCGGTCAGGCCGCCCACACCAACGAGGTGTCGCTCGCGCTGCTGCTTGTGATCGGGTTCGCCCTGCACAACGGGACTGAGGGGTTCGGCATCGTCGGCCCCCTGGCCGCGGCCGGCGAGCGGGCCTCGTGGTCTTGGCTCCTGCTGGCCGGCCTGATCGCCGGTGGCCCCACCCTCCTCGGAACCCTCCTGGGAGCTACCTTCTCGTCCGTCGTGGTCTTCGTCGCGTTCCTGGCTCTGGCGGCCGGCGCCATCTTGTACGTGATCGGGGAGCTGTTCGCCGTCGGACGGCGGCTTTCCCGAGAGATCACGCTCTGGGGTGTGCTCGCGGGCTTCGGCGCCGGCCTCGTGACCGAGCTCGTCCTCGTCGCCGCGGGCGCCTGATCGGATACGTGTAGCCCGACTTACCGACGGACCAAAGAACGTGGCTCAAATGTCACTCTTTCTTCCCCCAACAGCCAACGCCCCTACCAGCAGCCTTGGCCGAAACAGACTGCGCTGCAAGCCTTTCCACCGCGTTGACAGGTTCAAGACACCTCGATAGATTTCGCTCCGGTCCCAAGCGGCCGAAGGGACCGGGAGGCCCGGAGGGTCTTCGGGAAGAGGGAGCACCGAAGGGGATGCGAGTCCCCGGCGGCGACTCTCGGGCCCGGAGAAGCGAAGGGCAGACCGGGATCTGGGTCGCTTGGGGCCACCTTTTGGGCGGGTCGAGGGGCTGAGTAGAAAACGCTCGCGTATGGGGAAGGCGTGAGCGGCTCCAAAGGTTCCTCGACCCGTCCTTCTCGCGTCGGGGTCGATCTCAGAGGATCTGCGAGAGGAATTTCTTCGTCCGCTCCTGCTGAGGACTGCTAAACATCTCCCGCGGGTCGCCCTCTTCCATGATCACGCCGTCGGCCATGAAGATCATGCGGTTCCCCACCTCGCGGGCGAACCCCATCTCGTGGGTGACGACCATCATCGTCATCCCCTCCTCCGCGAGCTGCCGCATGACGGCAAGGACCTCCCCCACGAGCTCCGGGTCGAGGGCCGAGGTCACCTCGTCGAAGAGCATCAGCTTCGGCCTCATCGCAAGCGCGCGGGCGATGGCCACACGCTGCTGCTGACCGCCCGAGAGCTGGCCCGGATAGGAGTCGGCCTTCTCGGCGAGGCCCACCCTTCCGAGCTGCTCGATCGCCCGGTCCCTCGCCTCCTTGGAGTTGATCTTCAGGACCTTCTCGAGGGCGATCGTGATGTTCTGGATGGCGGTCTTGTGCGGGAACAGGTTGAAGGCCTGGAACACGATCCCGATGTGGGTCCTGACCTCGTTCAGGTTCGTACGGATGTCCGTGATGTCCCGACCCTCGAACCAGACGTGGCCGAGGGTGGGCTCCTCCAGCAGGTTTGTGCATCTCAGGAGCGTTGACTTACCCGACCCCGACGGGCCGATTATCACGAGGACCTCCCCCGGCATGAGCTGCGTGTCGATCCCGCAAAGCACGTGGAGGTTGCCGAACCACTTGTGGATCCCCTCGAGGCGGACCAGGGGCTCCCGACCGTCGCTGGCCCAGATTCCAGGCGCCTCAGTTGGCGGCTGGGCAACTTCGCTCATGCCGTCACCCCGACTAGACCGCTCCGAAGGCGCGTCTCGATGGCGTTCACCAACCGGATCAGGGGCAGGCTGATCGCGAGATAGCCGATTGCGGTCACGATGAAGAAGGAGGGGAAGTAGGTATTCAGGTACCCGTTCTGACCTGCCGTCATCAGGTCCCACTGCGACTCGGTGAGGCCGAGCACGAGCACCAACGACGTGTCCTTGATCAGTATGACGAACTCGTTCATGAGCGGCGGGATCACACGGCGAACCGCCTGGGGAATGATCGCGTAGCGCATCGCCTGCATATAGGACATGCCAAGTCCCCGCGCGGCCTCGAGCTGACCCCGTTCGATCGACTGGATCCCCGCCCGGAAGACCTCCGCAGCGTATGCACCCGTGTTCAAGCTGAACACGATCAGGGCTGTCGTGTATGCATCGAGATTCAGTCCGAGACCCGTCGCGACGCCGAAGTACGTGAACGTGAGCTGCCAAACCAGGGGCGTGCCCCGGAAGAAGTTGATGTAGGCGCGCGCCGGGGCTCGCAGGCTTCGCTGCTTCGAGATGGTGAACAGGGCCAGGATGAGCCCGATGACGATGCCGCCAATCTCGCCGCCGAACGCAAGCATGGCGGTGTTCTTAGCACCGGTCACCAGGATCTGCCCCCACCAGCCTGAGATGATCGGGAAGTCGAGGAAGTTCTTGACGAAGGTCATGAGGGTGTCGCTCTGCCGGAACCAGAGTAGGAACCCGGCCAGCAGGATCGTCTGGACGCCGAGGATCGCCCCCGCCAGCATCTCGTTCCGCCGGCGCTTCGTGTCCATCCGCCGGTAGGAAGTGAAACCGACACCCACGGCGAAGAGCCCGAGCGCCAGACCAACGATCAGGACCAAGAGCTCGGCGTTGCCCCGGATCGCCTCCGCGATCCCGCAGATGCTCCGCGCGCCCGTGATCGGGTTCGGCCCCGTCTCGACGATGCCTCTTCCCGTGCAGAAGCCAGTGAGCGGTGCGTTCCGGAACCCGTGGAACGCAAGAAGGGCGAGCGTGCCCCCGAGGACGATCACCAGACTGGCGAGGCCCGCGCCGAACGTCGCCGCCGGCATCGGCGCCGTGGGGCCGCGTACATCCGGGGGGCTCGAGATCTCCACTCCGACTGCTGCCATCGCTCCCCCTTCTCACGCAGCGGGCCCGCGCCCTGATCGGACGCGGGCCCGTCGGAACTCAAACCATGCCTCAGCTGCCGGTCGCGTACGACGGAAGCTGTTGCTCTGGGAAGTACTTCTGGAAGATCTCTGCGTAGGTCCCGTCGGCGAACAGCTCGTCCATCGCGTCGTTGATCGCGTCGAGCAGGGCTGTGTTCTCCTGGTTGACTGCGAAGGCGTACTGCTCACCGGTCTCGATCTGCTGGGAGACCTCGAGGTCGGGCTTCGTCTTTGCGATGTCCTGGGCCACCGGAAGGTCCACGACACCGGCGTCGAGCTGCCCCGACTCGATGGCATTGAAGATGTCCGGCGCCTTCGTATAGCCGACCAGGGTCACGCCCATGGGCTCCAGGTTCTCCTGCGCCCAGAACTCCCCCGTCGTCCCTGACTGGACTCCCACCCGATCACCCGACTTGAGCTGGTCCCAGGTCGTGAGATCGGGTGTCTCGCCCGGATTGACTGTCAGCGATTGGAGGGAGTCGTAGTAGGGCTCGGCGAATGCAACGATCTGGGCCCTCTCCTGAGTGGTCGTGTACGCGGAGGAGCCCTCGGGCGCGTAGGCCGTCACAGCCGACGCCACGACATCGAACTTGTTGCCCGCGAGCGCCTGGAAGATGGTGTTGAAGTTGGCGTTCACCCAGTTCGGCGTGAGCCCGAGCTTCTCCGCCACCGCGTTCATGAGCTCGACGTCGAACCCCACGAGGGTTCCGCCCTTGTTGAACTCGAACGGCGGGTACGGGATGTCCGACCCGATGGTGAGCGTCCCCTCCTCCAGCGTCGTGAAGGCCGCAGCCGATGCCGTCGGCGTCCCTTCGCCCCCCTCTTCCTCGGCGCACGCTGCGCCGACAAGTGTGAACACCGCGGCCAGCGCCACCGCCGCGATCCAGCGCTTCCTCATATGCGTCTCCTTCCCCTCCGATCGGCGGCGTCCGATGCCTGGAGCCGCCCCTCCCAGTTCTCCCGACTGAATCTACGCTCCTGCGGGGCGGACAGTATCACTGCTTCTGGCATGCGGGCTTCGGATCTCGACCCAGCGCCCGCCCTCGTTCCGGAACAGGCCCACACGGGCCGATCCGGGAGCGAGCTCGCCGTCCGGCCGAAAGACGTAGACGTTCCCCAGCCCATGGAACCGCGGCATGCCGAGTAGGACTCGGACGACGCCGGCCCGTGTCGTGGCCCCGCTGCGGATGGCGCGGAGAACCATCCGAGCGACATCGAACGCCTCGACCGCACAGGCAGCCGGCGGCAGACCGAAGTCGGACTGGTAGTCCTGGATGAACCGCTGGGCGCTCAGGTCGGTCGCCGCCGTAAGATCTGCGCACGGACATGTCGCCACGGTTCCGACCCCGGCGCCGCCTGCCACCGACAGGTACGTCTCGTCCTTGAGCCCGTCGCCGCCCACGAAGTTCACCCGACGGAGCCCGGCCTCGACGAGATGCCGACGTATCGGCGCACCTTCGTCGGAGAACCCACCCCAGACAACCACACCGCAGCGCGCCCGCGAGACCGCGGTCACGGCCGGGGGCGGACCCGCCGCCGAGGGCAGGATCTTCGCCTTCAGCAGGATCGTCGCCCGGAGTGAGCGGGCAACGGCGTGCAGCAGCCCCGACGACTCCTCGCTTCCATCCCCCAGCAAGCACACGCCGCGTCCGGACGCGGGCAGCCCGTCCACGTACCTCGCGAGCGCGCGCCCCTGCCGCGTCTGGTTCGCAACGGCCCTACGCCACCCCGTCCAGCCGTTCTCCGAGAGGTTCGGCCCGAGCGTGGACAGCGTGATCAGGGGTACCCCGGCTCGGTCGAGTATGCGGCCGATCGTCACCTGACCGGCCAGGAATGGGGCGCCGATCGCCGCTACGTATGAAGGGTCGGCCGCGACTTCACGCGCCGCCGCAGCGGCAGTCCGGGCGTTCCCGCCGGTGTCGAGAGCCACCAGCTCCACCGACACATCCAGCTCACCCGTGAGAGCGACAGTGTCGAGCGCGAGCTTCGCCCCTTGGAAGGCCGGGGCCGTTCGCCCGGCCGCTCCCGCGGGCGACAGATCCTCGATGAAGGCGATCTTGAGCTGCTCAACCGGCTGGTTCGGAGAGCTTGCCGGAGTGCCGGCCTCCACGGTCGTGCACGCAGCCAGCAGCACCATGAACGCTGCACTCGCCATCCTCGTGCCACGCCACGCCATGGGACCTCCGAAGTCAGAACCGGCGAGCCTGTAGTCTAGGGGCGTCCTAGGATCGGGCGTCGGAGCCGTCCCGACCGGCCGGGATGATGGAACTGGTAGACATGCGGGTCTCAAAAACCCGTGGGCTCCGGCCCGTGAGGGTTCGAGTCCCTCTCCCGGCACCTTCGAGTCGCGTGGCTCATTCCTCCCCCAGGTACGCCTTGCGCACCTGGTCGTTTCCGAGGAGGTTCGGCGCTGTGTCCTCGAGCACGATGTTGCCCGACTCGATCACGTACC
>JBFMCN010000083.1:0-11000 GCA_040754475.1 Actinomycetota bacterium
CGAGAGAGACGTCCTGGCTTGCCCTGATCCAGTAGAGCCTGACCGGGCCTTCCGGATCGGTCGGTGCTCGCAGGAACACGGGCGACTCTATGCTCAGGTAGTTGCGGACGACATCTACCGTGCGAACGGTGCCGTCGGAGTCAAGGAGGTAGAGAACGTAGGATGGGTCCTTGGCCGTGCGTCCGCGGAGCATGACCGAGTAGGCGAGCGTTCGACCGCCGGGCCCGGCGGCGATCTGATACACATGAGCCGGCGGGTGTTCCCACAGCAACTCAGGCTTCCCGTCCAGTGGGACAGCCCAGAGCCTTCGCCCGTCGTCGTGAAGCAACACCCCCACCGGGACTGATCCAGCCGGCCACGTAAGTCCAGCGAGGGGACCGGTCGGGGTAGGAGGCGGCGACGGTGCTTGATCACGTCGACCCGGGTCGACGCTCCCAGATCCGCCGGCGACGGGTTCGTTCTGCGTGCACGACGCGACCAGGACGGCCATCAGGAGCAGCAACACCGCCGTCCGGCTCGGCCATCCTGGTCCGCGGCTGCTACCACCCATCGTGTCTTCGAAACGCTATCAGTGGTCGGTCACGGGTAGTAGACGGTCACGGGCGCGTAGGGATTCTGCTTGTTGTCCGTACGGTTGCTCCACATGCCCTTGAGACTCGTGATCGAGGCGCTGGGGAGCCTGATGCAACCGTGAGTTACCGTAGTCCAGAAGTCGCTGGCGTTACGTCCGCCGTGGATCTCGAACGCGTCCCGCTTGGTGCCGGTCTTGTTGGGGCCGCTGTAGACGGTCCACGGATCGAGGCGCCACAAGCCCGGGTAGAAGGAGTCGGCACTGCTCGCTTGGTAGCCGGTGAAGCTGCCGTTCATCCAACCCCACCTGCGAGTCGGCGACGGCAGGCTCGGGTTGGACGATGCCCAAGTGTTCGGCAGGGGTCCCTTGTTCACAGCCCACTTCTCAGGCACGTTGTTGTTACCCGACCGAGCCGGATACGAGCTTGTGTAGACGGGCTTGGGGATCCCGTCGATGATGGCCTGGTACTTGTGATAGAGCCACCCGCAATAACCGCTGTAGTTGACCGTTCCAGTACAGTTGGTGGGGGATTTGTACAGGTAGAAGTTGACCCACCCGTTGTAGAACGTAGAGGCAACCGCGGCGGTAGGAGCGGTTTGGGTCTGCTCCTCCATCAATGCCAGGGTCTGCTGGTCGTTTGCCTGCATCTGGGTTGTGTCGAACCCCGCAGCCTTCATCTCCTCGTACGTCGCCTCGCAGAAGACCGCCCCCTCGCACGTGAGTGCCGTCGGCGGCGGCTGAGGCACGTCGCTCGGGGGCGTGCACTCGGGGGTGCTCGCCCAGGGCCCTCCGTCCACTTCGCACAGCGGGTCCTGCCAGTCCGTGGGTGTCGGCGTGGGTGAGGGGGACGTTGTTGGGGAGGTCGTGGGTGAGGGAGAGGGTGTTGGTGTCGCTGTCGGCGTTGGCTTGGGCGGCTTCGGTTTGGGCCTAGCTGTGGCTCCATCCGGAGCGCCGACACCGAAAAAGAGCGCTACGGCGGCGGCTCCTACGAGCGCCAGGTACCTCCATCCCTTCTGCATGAGCGTCCTCCCGACTCGCGCTTTTGTGTTCCCTGGGGAACGCTCATGCAACACCTTCCCACCCGTGCGGGCCAGTCGGATATCGGGACTACACAATACCTCCTAGCGCAACATCATGAGCGGAGCCGTAGCAACTGCGGTCATCCCGGGGGACACCGGGTTCGCCCTAGTCCACGGCGAACGTGCTCACGATCTGATCGCAGCCCTCGAGGATCTCGTCCTCGCCGGACGAGTCGTACTGGCAGTTGACGAGGTACTCGAGGGCTCGTCGGAAGGCGAGCACCAGCCGGATGTTCACCGTCTTGCCGTCGGGGTTGAGGGCCGCACCCTCGAAGCCGAGGGCAGGCAGCCCTGCCATCTCCTCGTCGGTCGGACCGCTCTCGAGGCTGCCGCCGGCCCGTATGAACATCTTCTCGATCTCCCGGCGGATGGAATCCTCTTGCCCTTCGATGTTGTCGGTCGTGATCGGGATGTTGATCAGGTAGCTCGAGACCGAGACGAAGTTGACTCGGTCGATCCCGAAGGCCGTGTTCCAGCGCTGGTTCCCCGAGGAGGTGGTCGTGTCGATCACGGTGAACTCCCGCCAATCTGCGGGATACCGGAACGAGACGCCGTTACCGCTGTAGGTTCCCTCGGCCTCGGCGGAGGCCGTCGGAGAGGCCGAACCCGTGCCGCTCGCGCCGGACGTGGCGGTGCCGGGGCTCGAGTCCCCCTCCTCGCCGCCGTCGCACGCTGCGAGCGGGAGCAGCGAGATGATGGCCAGTGCGACGAAGAAGCGGGCCGTCCGGTTCGACAGGGATTCCCTCCTCTCCCTAGGCATGGTCCTCACCGGCTGAGTATGCGCGATCCAGGATCTCGACCGGATGAAGGATCTCGATGCCGGCAGCCTCGGCGTCCGACCCGAGCATCCGAAGACCGGCCGCGATCTGCATGGTGCAGCCGGGATTCGAGGAGGCGATCACGCGCGCACCGGTTGCCGCGATTGCATACGCCTTGAGTCGCATCAGCTCGTCGGACATCTGCGGCTCGACGACGCTGTACAAACCGGCGCCGCCGCAGCATCTGTCTCCGTCCGCGATCTCGAGGACGTCGAGGTCGGGGATCTGGCGCAGCAGCGCTCGCGGTTGCTCGTACACGTGCTGGGCGTGAAGCGCGTGGCACGCGTCGTGGTAGGCGACGCGATCGAACCCCGGGTTCGAGGTCGGCGGCTCGATCCCCTCCTCGAACAGGAACTCCATGAGGTCGCGAACCTTCGAGGAAAACGCTTCGGCTGCTTCCGTGCCGAGAAGCTCCCCGTACTCCTTGAGGTGTGCTCCGCATCCGGCGGCGTTTGCGACCACCACGTCGGCGTCCTCGAAAGCCCGCAGGTTCGCGTTCGCGAGCTTCCTGGCCACGTCCAGACGGCCGTTGTGCGCCTGGAGCGCACCGCAGCAGACCTGCGTCCGGGGGACCACCACACGCCACCCGTTGCGGGCGAGGACACAGATGGTCGCCCGGTTGACCGGGCGGTACCAGCGATCCTGAACGCACCCGGACAGGACCGCGACCGTCCCGCGAGCCTCGCCCGTCGGCTCCGTGACTCGAGGGAGCGGAGCCGAAAGCTCGCTCAACCGCGCTGGGGGCAGGAGTGCTCTGAGGCGCTTGTTCAGAAACGGCTTCACGAGCGGTTGCAGCAGCGCCATCGTCGTGAGCAGGCGCGGGTGCGCGAGCGCGATCCCGAGGCCTGACGGACGCGCGAGGCCCTGCTGCCCCCTGCGGAGCGGTTCGATCTGGACGCGGGCGAGCTTCATCATCCGGCCGAACGGGACGTGCGACGGGCAGGCGTCCTCGCACGCGCGGCATTGCAGGCAGAGGTCCATGAAGCGCGCGAACGTCGCTCCGACCCCGGTGCGACCCTCGGCGGCGAGGCGCATGGCCGCGATGCGTCCGCGCGGCGACGCGGACTCCTCTCCCGTCAGGCGGTAGGTGGGGCAGTGCGGAAGGCAGAGCCCGCACGCGACGCATCGGTCCAGGTCGGCGTCGGCGGGGAAGTCGGTGCCTTGCCAGGCCGGGACGAGGGTGGGGATCGGGCCGGTGAACCGCGTGCCCTCCGGCATCCGGGCTCCAAGCGGGGATCGCCCCTGCGCTTCCGGCTCGATCTGCACCTAGAGCCCTCCCCAGAAGCGGCCGGGTGCGAGGACGCCGGCGGGATCGAATGCGGCCTTCAGTCGCCTGTGGACCTCGAGGGCGGACGGTGGCTCGTTGCCGAGGCCGCCGGGCCCTTCGATCACGGGGGCGATACCGCCCAGGGCCGCGGCACGGCGCCGGAGTGCTTCCAGCTCGCCGTTCGCATCGGCCAGCCCGACCCATGCGAGACCGACCCCGACGAGCGCGCCCCACGTGTCCCCCGCCTCGGCCAGCAGGTAGGGAAGTTTCGAGGGCGGAACCGCCGGCTCCGCCACCACCGGTCGCTCCGCCCACGGCCTCGACTCGGGGAACGGCGCGTCGTCGGTCGTGTCGAGAACCGCAGCGACCGACGCAACCGCGTTCGCCTGCTCCTCCACCTCTTCAGGCCAGCCTTCGAGCCGGACCTCGACGACATCGGGCGTCGCGAGCACGCCCGCCGGTTGGGGAACCGATTCGAGGAGGCGGCGGCCGGTCTCGAGGCCGCCCTCGAGGCGGATCGTCCTTCGGGTGGCAGGCCTCGGGCGGACCTTCAGCGCGACCTGGACGATCACGCCGAGAGTGCCGAGAGATCCCACCATGAGCTTGTGGAGGTCGTACCCCGTCACGTTCTTGACGGTGCGGGCCCCACTCCTGAGGAACCGGCCGTCGCCGGTCACGATCTCGGCCTCCAGCACCGTGTCTCGAATCGCCCCGACCCGTAGCCGTCGCGGCGAGCTCGCGGCCGAAGCGATGATCCCGCCCACCGTCGCCTCCCGCCGGGCGTCCACCGGCCACTCCTGCTCGGTCTCCGCGAGGATGCGGTCGAGGTCGCCGACGCGCATCCCGGCTCCCACGACCACGATCATCTCGGCGGGCTCGTACGAGACGACCTGATCGAGCATCGTGGTCCAAAGCTCGGCGTCGACTTCGCAAGGGTTGCCCTTGGCGGCGTGGGTGCGCCCGCCGACGGCGAGCACACGCGTCCCCTTCTGGCTCGCCTGGCGCAGAGCGTCGACGACATCGGCCTTCGAGTGCGGGTGGATCAGCTCCAAGAGTCCTCCGGAGGATGCTCCGCCGTCTCGGCCGTGCTCCCGGCCACCGCGAGCCGACTGCATCGAGCTTCGTCGGGTAGGACCTTGTGGGGGTTCATTCGCCCCCCGGGGTCGAACGCCGCCCGAACGCACGCCTGCGCCGTCAGGTCCTCCTCCGAGAACACGAGCTGCATGAAGTCCCGTTTCTCGAGGCCGATGCCGTGCTCACCCGAGAGCGAGCCGCCTGCCCCGATGCACAGACGGACGATCTCATCCGACGCACGCAGCACTCGCTCGAGCGTTCCGGGGATCCGTCGGTCGAACGACAAGAGCGGGTGGAGGTTCCCGTCGCCCGCGTGGAAGACGTTCGTGACCACGAGTCCGTGGCGCTTGGCGATCTGGTACACGCCCGCCAGGACGTCGACGAGCTTCCCGCGCGGTACGACGCAATCATGGAGGTGGTAGTGGGGGGCGATCTGAGCAACTGCGCCGAAGGCGCTCTTGCGACCCTTCCAGACGAGAGCGCGTTCGGCGTCGTCGAGGGCGATGCGGAGGCTCCGCACGTGGTTGACACGGGCGGCGCGCTCAACGACGGCGGCCTGTGCCTCGACCGCGGCGGGTGTGCCGTCAACCTCCACGATGAGGATCGCGGCCGCGTCTACGGGGTACCCGGCATGCGCGTAGCTTTCGGCCGCGACTACGATCCCTTGGTCCATCATCTCCACTGCCGCGGGGACCACGCCCGACGCGATGATCGCCGATACGGTTGCGGCGCAATCTTCGACGGTTTCGAAGTCGAACAGGATGGTGCGGGAGGCCGGCGGGAGCGGCGTCAGGCGGACGCAGACGGCCCCAACGACCCCCAAGGTCCCTTCGGAGCCGACGACTATGCCCCGCAGGTCGTAGCCGGCCGCCTCGGGTCCCTCCGATCCCAGCCGCTCCACCGAGCCGTCGGGGAGCACGAGGTCGACGGCGAGGACGTGGTTCGACGTGACGCCGTAGTACAGGCAATGGGGCCCGCCGGCGTTCGTGCTCACGTTGCCGCCGATGGAACACGACTGTTGAGACGCAGGATCCGGCGCGAACGTGAAGCCGTGCGGCGCGAGCGCGTTCGCCAGATCGAGGTTCAAGACGCCGGGCTCCACCCATGCGAGTCGATCCTCGGGACGGATCTCGAAGATCCGGTTCATCTTGGTCGTGGCGACCACCAGGGCCTCGCCGATCGGAGTGCACCCTCCGACGAGACCCGTCCCCGAGCCGCGCGGTACCACAGGTATTCGATGCTCGGCGGCGATTCGCATGCACGCGGCGATGTCGTCGAGCGAGTCTGGCAGCGCTACCAGCGCGCAGTCGCCCTCCACCGTCGAGGCGTCCCGCGCGTAGAGCGCCAGAGCGAGCGGATCGGAAAGGACCTCGGATTGACCGAGAGCGTCCTCGAGCGCGCGACGGGCGGCATCGACGTCGGCCATGGCGTCGCCGTCAGGCTAACCCTCCCGAGGCGCCGCGCGCGTCAACCGCGGCGGAGATCTACTCGGACGGGGCGGTCGGCTCTCCCGGCCGGAGCGCGCGTTCGAACGCTTCGTAGGCGGCGAGGCCGAAGAGCACGAACCGAACCTCCTCGACCTGCGTCTCGGCTTCGCGGACGGCGCGGATCGCCACCGGCGCCGCCAGCTCGAGAGGGTATCCGTAGACCCCCGTCGAGATCGCGGGGAACGCCACCGTCTTCGCGCCGATCTCGTCGGCGACCTTGAGGGATTCGCTATGACAGCTCGCGAGCAGCTCCGAGCGGTCCTCCGTGCTCGAGTAGGCGGGCCCCGCAGTGTGTATCACCCATTTCGCGGGAAGGGCGCCTGCGGTCGTCGCCACGGCTCTCCCGGTCGGAAGACCGTCGGGGCAGTCGGTCTCGCGCAGCTTCTTGCACTCCTCGAGGATCGTCGGCCCCCCGCGCTGGTGGATCGCGGCGGAGACCCCGGCCCCACCCATCAGCGACGAGTTCGTGGCGTTCACGATCGCGTCGACTTCCTGCTCCGTGATGTCTCCCTCGACCAAGACGATGTGCGGCATGTGCGTATCGTAGCGGGCACCAATGCGTACTTCCATCCACAAGCACTGGAAAGCGTTGGTCTGAGAAGCTGGTGCCCGTGAGCCCCGGCCGCCTGGCTCGTCCGTCCGCTTCGATCCACGTTCTGTTCGTTCTCTACGGTGTGGCGATCGCCGCCTTCTACCCGTTCTTCACGCTCTTCCTGCGCGATCGGGGGCTCGACTACGACCAGATCGGCTTCGTCATAGCCGCGATGGCGTTCGCGCGGATCGCGGCGAATCCGGTCTGGGGCCATCTGGCAGACGCGCGCCTCGGACGGAGGACCGTGGTGCAGGTGGAGACGGTCGCCGCTGCGCTGGCCGCCGTGGCGCTGTTCGGCGCGGGCAGGCGGTTCGCCTGGCTCGTGATCGCCAGCGCGCTCTTCGCTGGCCTCGCCGGAGCGTTGGGCCCGAACGTCGACGCCATGGCGCTCGCGCACCTCGGTGAGTCTCGGATGCACCGTTACGGAGGCATCCGCGCTTGGGAGAGCTTGAGCTACGCCGTCGCGACGCTCGCGCTCGGGTTCGTCCTCGACGCGACCGGCGTGGAGTGGATGCTGCTCGTCTACGCCGCGGTGAGCGTCTTCGTGCTCGCCTGGACCTTCACGCTCTTGCGCGATCCGCCCCCCTTTGGGGACCACGGTCGCTTCGGTGCGGCCGGCGCTGCGATCCGTGCCTCCTCGAGGTTTCGCAAGTACCTCGCCAGCTCGCTGTTCGTGTGGATCGGCTTCGCAGCTGCCTGGAACTTCCTTGCGCTCCGGATCGAGGATCAGGGCGGGGACCCTCGTCTCGTGGGGCTGGGGCTCGCCCTGGGTGGCGCGAGTGAGGTCGGGACGATGTTGTTGTCCTCGCGCGCGGCCAGGCGGTTCGGCCTTCGAGCCGTGTACGTGAGTGGCGCCTGCGTGTACGCGATGGGGTTCCTCGTGTGGGGGCTGCTCTCGAGCCCCCTTCTGATCTCTCTCGTGTCGGTGCTCGAGGGCCTCGGGTTCGGGCTCCTGTTCACCAGTAGCGTCGTGATCGTGGGGAAGCTACTGCCGAAGAGCCTCTACTCGTCGGGACAGTCGATCACCGGAATGGTCGCCTTCGGGATCGCATCGATCATCGGAGGGCAGCTCGGCGGCCTTGTGTACGAGGCCTTCGGCTCGGCGACGACGTACGTGGTGTCTTCCGCCGTGGCCTTCGTCGGCGCCTTCCTTGCGTACATCGCGCTCGACACACCGCTGCTCACGTCGCCGGCGACGGAGGAACCGGAGATCGGCCTCATTCCCGAGCCCGGCATCGTTCCGTAGGGACCTCGAGAGGTCGCTCGCCCGTGGCCACGGTCAGCGAGGGGTCGCACCGTTCGCGTACCATAGGCGAGAAGCGGTCCGAGCTGGGGGGGTCTCCGTGGTCAGCGCGTACATCCTGATCCAGACCGAGGTCGGGAAGGCCAGTTACGTAACGCGGGAGATCGGCAAGATGGGCGGCGTCGTTGCGGTGGACGGGGTAACCGGTCCCTACGACGTGATAGCCCGGGGTGAGGCCGCCGACCTCGACGAGCTCGCGAAGTCCATCGTGATGCCGATTCAAGCCGTGGAGGGGGTTACGCGCACGCTCACCTGCCCCATCCTGCAGCTCTAGTCGCGGCTTCGCGCCCTCAAGACGGCTGCCGCGGCGACCGATGCATGCCGCGAGGGCCTAGGTCTTCCGAACCTTGGGGAATCGCCATGCGAGGTCAACGCGGGTCGGCCACCGTCTGGATCGTTGGGTTGCTGGTGCTCGTTGGGGTGATCGTGCTTGCGGTCGTCTACGTGACGGGGAGCCGGCAGGAGACCGAACGCGGGCAGCAGGCCGTTGAGCAGATCTCGCAGGCGGGCTCCGTTGAGGGTCAGGCGCTTCTGTCCTCGGCCCTCACCGCCGTGCAGGCCTACTTCGTGGAGAACGCTTCTCTGACCGGGTTCGGGCCTCAGGCTGCCTCCAGCTTCGAGCCGTCGATCCGGTGGGGCACCGGCGCCGCCGTCTCCGGGCAGGTCAGCATCCGAGGCGTGATGCCGACGAGCGCCGTGCTCGTGACAATGACCGGGGCGGGTCCGCTTTGCGCCGGGTTCAACGGCGGCGCGGTGGTGTACGGTCGCGTGGACGCGCAGTCGGCCGCGCAATGCACGGGCGGCTGGTGAGTCGGGGCTTGCGGACGTAGCTTCGCGCCGGTATGCAGTCGCCCGAGGCCGTGTGGGGAGGTTCGGGGATTGCCGCCTCAGGCCTTCCGAATCTTGACGAGTGTCGTGGTGTCGATCTTGTAGACGGACTTCTCGCCGAAGGTGGGTTTGTACTCTAGCGTCAGGACCCACCCGGCCCCGCCGACGCCCCGGCCGTGACGGAACCCGGAGACCGAGAGCAGTGTTCCCTTCGCTCTTATGCTCCGGCCTCCTCGGTGGATCCGGCGGGACTCCTCGCTGATGTAGTCGACGTTGTAGCGGCGACCGACCTCGAGCCCCTCCACGATCGGAAGCAGCTCGTCGTATCGTCGGACGAGATCGGCGAACTTCTGGACGAGCCTCTCGTGGCGCTCGGCGCTCAGTTGATCGGCCTCTTTGAGGTTGAACGACGACAGGCGCTTGCCGTCGCGTAGGAGCCAGGCCATCTCCTCTTCGTCGGGCACGATCGCCAATCGCCCGTCTGGTTCCCCCAGCAACGCGGCGATCTCGGCCGTGAGGTCAGTGGCGGACCGGGCTCGCCTCTCTTCTCCGCCGGGCACAGCCAGCTCGTCGAACTCGTCGCCCATGGCCCGAGACCATACCGCGACTCTCCGCGGCGTGCCGAGCGCGGACGTAGGCTTGCCCCATGGCCTTGCCGACACGCTCGTCCCGGCGGCCCGCTCTGCCCTCTGGGCCCACCCTGCAGTCGGCGGTGCAGTCCGACCTCAGGACCCTGAAGGAGGAGGTCGCAGTCGTCCTCTCCCTCTCCCTACTTGCGAGTGCCGCCTACGCGATCATCCATCTGACGGCGGCGCCGGTTAAGGGGCACACGGTCTATGCCGTTCCACAGGTCGGGTTCCCGACGCAGCTAGCCAACTTCGTCTTCGGCCTCGCGCCGGCGTGGCTCGTCCTGTTCTTCGTGCGGCGGAATGGCGAGGGTCTCGCGACGATCGGCATGGCGTGGGACCGTCCGCGACGAGACATCGGGCGTGGCCTGGCGCTGTTCGTCGTCGTGGGCCTCGCGGGGATCGGCGTCTACCTCGGTGCCATCGCGCTCGGCGTGAATCGGTTCGTCGTGCCGGTGCCGCCCCTGGGGCACTGGTGGACGGTGCCGGTGCTTCTCATGAGCGCGGCGCAGGCGGCGCTCGTGGAGGAGGTCATCGTTGCCGGCTACCTCATCACGCGCCTGCGGCAGTTCGGTCTGTCGACGGTGGCCCTAGTCTGCCTGCCGGCGCTCCTCCGGGGGACGTACCACCTGTATCAGGGGTGGGGCGGCTTCGCCGGGAACCTCGCGATGGGGCTTCTGTTCGGATTCGTCTTCTCGCGCACGCGGAGGACGTGGCCTCTGATCGTCGCTCACTTCCTCCTCAACCTGGGTGCCGGGGTCGGCTACATGATCTTCCGCGAGCACCTGCCAGGGTTCTCGTAGGTCAGACCCAGGCTGGGAACCACGCGCGCAGCTGCCAAGCGGACCCCGACAATGAGCCGCCCGTCAGCGCCGGCCAGAACCAGAAGAACAACCCGACCGAAAGAACGATGAGCCCCACCGCGACGGGAAGGTAGGGGCGGGATTTCGATCCAGCGACGTGCGTCTCGGACAGGTCCCGCAGCGCGTAGACGCACGCGAGCACGAAGAACGGCGTGATCGGTGTCGCGTAGAAGATGAACTGGGGCCGCGACACGAGGAACCACGGCACATACAGGAACGCGACGGCCAGAAAGATGAATCCGGCACGCCAATCGCGCTTGCGCCGCCACGCGAACGCCACATACGGGAGGGCGACGAGACTCCCCCAGAAGATGGCCGGGTTCCCGTTCGCGTAGATCACCCTCCGCGCGTCGTCGGCGTACCGCGCGAAGTACAGGACCGGCCGCCAGAGGAGGATCCATTGCCACGCGTGCGAGAGGTACGGATGGATGGGTTCGTGAGTCGTCGGGTCGTACCAGTGGAGCTCCTTGTGGTACCTGACGATGTCGCCTT
>JBFMCN010000084.1:0-5782 GCA_040754475.1 Actinomycetota bacterium
GGCGTGACCCGGCCAAGGACCGAGGCCTCCGTGCGGGTGTTGGTCGTCGACGACGAGCCCCACATCACCGATCTAGTAGCGACGGCGCTTAGGTACGAGGGATTCGATGTCGTCACCGCCGCGGACGGCCGGGACGCGCTTGCCCTCGTGGAGTCCTTCCGGCCGGAGCTGATCGTGCTGGACATCATGCTCCCGGACGTCGACGGTTTCGACGTGCAGCGGCGGCTCCTCGAGCGGGGGCGACGCATGCCGGTGCTGTTCCTCACGGCTCGAGACTCCACAGAGGACAAGGTCCGCGGCCTGACGATCGGCGGGGACGACTACGTGACCAAGCCGTTCAGTCTCGAGGAGCTGGTCGCGAGGATCCGGGCGGTGCTTCGTCGCACGCGCGCCGCCGCACCCGAGACGGAGCGGCTGCGGTTCGCCGACCTCGAGATGGACGAGGACTCCCATGAGGTGTGGCGAGACGGGCGGCCGATCGATCTCACGGCGACCGAGTTCAACCTCTTGCGGTTCCTGCTCGCCAACCCCAGGCGAGTGCTTTCCAAGGACCGGATCCTCGATCATGTCTGGAACTACGACTTCGGCGGCGACTCCTCGATCGTCGAGACCTACATCAGCTACCTGAGGAAGAAGGTGGATGCGGGGAAGCCCCCGCTCATCCACACGGTCCGCGGCGTGGGCTATGTTCTCCGCCTGCCTCCGGAGTGAGCGTGTCACTGCGAGCCCGCCTGCTGATCTCGACGGTCGTGGTGGTGATGATCGGCTTGCTGGTCGCGAACGTCGCAACCTACCGCTTCCTCTCCTCCTTCCTCCTCAACCGCGTCGACGAGCAGCTGATCCCTGCTCGGACCCAGGCGGCCAGAGTGCTCTCCGTGGGTGCGAGCTTCGGGCGGCACGAGGTGTCCGACCTCAACCTTCCGCCGGGGACTTACGCCGAGTTGCGGGATGGCGTCGGCACGTACATCACGGGCACGTTCTTCGGATTCCGGCCGGTCACGGCCGGGCGGCCGATCCTACGCTGGTCGGACCTCCCGGGGTCGGAATACTCGGCGGACCGGGGCGCGCTCACGTTAACGGCAAGGGCTGCCGGCGGGTCGCCAACCTATCGAGTCCTGGCGACCTCGATACCCCCAGGTCCGGGACGGGGGACGTTCATCGTGGCGATTCCGCTGACGGAGGTCGGAGCCACGCTTCATCGACTAGTGGTCATCGAAGGCTGGGTGAGCGCGGCCGTCCTCCTGTTGACCGCGGGGCTGGCGCTGTGGCTCGTACGGCTGGGCCTTCGCCCGCTGGTCGGAATGGGCGAAACCGCCGGGGCCATCGCCGCAGGAGACCTCTCCCGCCGGGTCGAGCCGGCCGACGGGCGAACCGAGGTTGGGCGTCTGGGCCTTGCCCTGAACTCGATGCTCGCTCAGATCGAAGCCGCCTTCGAGGAGCGCAAGGCTTCCGAGGAGCGCCTGCGTCGCTTCGTCTCCGACGCCTCGCACGAGCTGAGGACGCCGTTGACGTCCATCCGTGGATACTCCGAGCTGTTCAGGCGGGGGGCCGACTCACACCCGGAGGATCTCGCCAAGACCATGCGGCGGATCGAGGAGGAGGCGTCCCGGATGGGCGTTCTCGTCGACGACCTGTTGCTCCTGGCACGGCTCGATCAGGGCCGACCGCTCGAGCGTGAGCGCGTCGATCTCTGCCTGATCGCCGCCGACGCGGTCGACAGCGCCCGCGCGGTCGAGCCGGACCGTCCGATCGAGCTCGACGCGCCGGGGGAAGCGTTCGTGCTCGGGGATGGCAACCGGCTGAGACAGGTCCTCGACAACCTCCTGGACAACGTCAGGGTTCATACGCCGGAGGGTTCTCCGGTGCGTGTGGCGGTGACCCGTGAGGACGGTCTCGTCGTGCTGTCGGTGGCCGACCAGGGTCCGGGTCTCGAGCCAGAGGTGGCCGCCCGAGCGTTCGAGCGCTTCTACCGCGGCGATCCCGCGCGGTCCCGGGCCACTGGTGGAGCCGGGCTGGGTCTTTCGATCGTGTCGGCAATCGTGGCGGCCCATGCCGGCGAGGCCCGTGTCTTCTCCTCCGCGGGCAGCGGGGCAACGTTCGAGGTTCGGCTGCCCGCCACGGACCTTCGACCTGCGAACGCGGAAGCCGGCTGACGCGCCGTGTGCACACGGGCCACGACTCCAACTCGACCCGCTCCGAACACGGGAGCGCTTACTCGCGTGTCGGTTCGTTCCGAAGGTAACTGGGTGGGGGCAAAGACGCGAGAGAGGCAATCCTGGGCGTGGGCTGCCTTCGCGTCTGTGAACCATTCCCCGCGCCGTATGGGCTGAGGAGGGTCCTGATGCGCATGTCTCGGATCACGTCGGTGTTCGCAGTCGTCACGCTGCTCCTACTGCAGGCGCCCGCTCCCGTGGGGGCCGGGCCGATCCTCGGGCATCTTGGGGCCGCGATCGACGTTCGGATGGATCACGCGGCCGACCACGTGCTCGTGCGACTGAGTGAAGACGTGAGCGTCGGCTCGGTCTCCTCGATCTCCGCCAACGCGGAACCCGTGTACGGCCGGTGGTACCGGACATCGGTGCTCCCTGGCGAGACGCCTATGGAGGCGGCCACGCGGCTCGCCGCGACGCCGGGGATCGCTGTGGCCGAGCTCGACTACGTGGTGCACCTCGATCCGACCGAGAAGGTCGGCCTCGCAGGTCCCTCCGTCCCGCGCGCCACGCCGAACGACCCCTTCTACTCCTTCCAGTGGCACTTCCCGCCCGTGCAGGCGCCGCAGGCTTGGGACGTCTCCACGGGGTCGGGGGTGGTCGTCGCCGTGGTGGACACGGGGATCTCGCAGGGGGGCGAGGACCTGACGTGCCAGACGTTCGTGAGCCCCTTCAACGCCATCACGGACACAGCCGGCTCGGCGGTCGACGACGAGGGTCACGGTACGCACGTGGCCGGCACGATCGCCCAGTGCACGAACAACGGGGTCGGCGTTGCGGGGATGGCCTACGGGGCCCAACTGATGCCGGTCAAGGTGCTCGGCGCAGACGGATCCGGTTACGACTCCGACATCGCGCAGGGGATCGACTGGGCGAGGACGAACGGGGCGCAGGTCATCAACCTCTCCCTGGGTTCCACCTGCTATGCGCCATACCCCGCTTGCTCATCTTCCATGTTGGACAGCGCGATCAATGCGGCGACGAGCGCGGGCATCGTGGTCGTGGCCGCAAGCGGCAACGAGAACAGTCCATATGTCGGAACGCCCGCGAACAATCCGAACGTGATCAGCGTCGGGGCCGTTCGGTACGACCTGCAGCGAGCCTCCTATTCCAACTACGGTTCGGGACTCGACATCGTCGCCCCCGGTGGTGATGAGCTCGACCAGAACAACGACGGTTACCTCGACGGCGTCCTGCAAGAGACCTTCGGTCTCGGCGGCTGGGGCTACTACTACTTGACGGGAACGTCGATGGCCGCCCCGCACGTGACCGCAGCCGTGGCGGTCCTGCGCGCCGCCTCCCCGAGTGCAACGCGCGAACAGATCACGGCTGCGCTCCTGACCACGGCGGCCGACCGGGGCGCGCTTGGATACGACTCCTTCTACGGGAACGGGCTGCTTCAGGTCAACAACGCCTTGACGGCCCTGGCCACCCCGTCCCCGGTCACGATAACGTCCTTCACTCCGGGAAGCGGGCCGGTTGGCACGGTGGTGGTCATCACCGGGACGAGCTTCACTGGCGCCACCGTTGTGAGCTTCAATCTGGTGCCCGCCTCGTTCACAGTCGACTCCGACACCCAGATCACGGCGACGGTCCCGGTGGGAGCGACGACCGGGTCAGTGATGGTGACCACCCCGGCCGGAACCGGGATCAGCGCGATGCAGTTCACGGTCGCCGAACCGGCCCCACAGGTGACCGGCACGCTCAAGGGCTTCTACGGCTCGATGGGTCGCTACAAGCTCTACCGCGTCGGGCGCAACGTCCGCTATCGAGGCGAGGTATCTCCTAACCTCGCGGGCGAGGAGCTCTACTTCGAGCTCCAGCGGCTCAGGCCGGTCGGCTGGAGAAGACTGGCGGTCGCGCACTTCACGCTCGGCCCTGCCAGCGCCGCTGGCGTGTACGTGGACGGTCAGGAGCTCCACGAAGGCGTCCGGTATCGGATTCGCTGCTACGTGGCGCCGTCCGGCGATCGACCGGGTGCGACCTCGACCTGGGGCTACTTCATGGCCAAGGGGTAGAAGCGGTCGCGGAGGGCCGACCGACCCGGTGGGCGGCGGACTTCATGCCGGTGTCGTGTGCATACGGGAGTGGGAAGGTCGCTTCGGAACACACTGGAGGTGAGCCGGATGCGCAAGATCCTCCCCCGCGTGGTGCTTCTCGGAGCGGCCGCAGGCGCCTACTTCACGCAGGTCCGTCCCCGGCACCTTCGCTTTGGGGCGACCGACGACGAGGTTACGGGGGATCTCCCCGGCGACGATCTGATCGGCGAGGCCAAGATCGAATCGACCCGGGCCATCACGATCGATGCCAGGTCCGACGACGTGTGGCCCTGGATCATCCAGCTCGGGCAGGATCGCGGTGGCTTCTACGCGTACGACTGGCTCGAGAATCTGTTCGGGCTGGGGATCCGCAGCACCGATCGGATCCTCGCCGAGTGGCAGCATCGCGACGTCGGCGACTTCGTCCGGGGTGGCGCTTGGGGGAGCATTGGCTGGTACGTCATGATGGTCGAGCCCCCGCACGTGCTCGTGCTGCAGGCCGGGGACGAGCAGACCGGACGCCCCCTTGAGCCGGACGAGCCGCCGATGGGCGCGGTCTCGTGGGCGTTCGTGGCCCGGGAGCTGGAGGACAAGAGAACGCGCCTGATCGTGCGAGCGCGCTACGAGTACTCTCGGTGGCTGGCGCGTGCGATCGTCGAGGCGGCCGAGGTGGCCAACTTCGTCATGACTCGGCGGATGCTGCAGGGGATCAAGGACCGTGGCGAGCGGACGGCCGCGTACCGCAAGGTGATCCAGATGGAGGGAACGGCCGCCTAGGGGGCCGAAGTCCCCCTCGAGCCCGGGCCATCGGGCCTTCGGTCCGTCTCCTCGCTTCCTTAGGCTTGCCACGGACTGCTTGCCGGGAGACAGGGGAAGCAGGTGGCTGTAGACCAACCGGTCCTTGCATGCTCCGGGCTGCGCAAGCGCTTCGACGAGCGGGTGGTCGTGGACGGGGTCGGCTTCACGATCTCGGCGGCCGAGACCTACGGCCTGTTGGGCCCGAACGGCGCCGGCAAGACCACGACGATCTCAATGGTCTGTGGGCTGCTCGCCTGCGATGAAGGAGAGGTGCTCGTCGAGGGGCGGCCGGTCGACACGCGAACGGTTGATGCCCGGGCCGTGATCGGATACGTGCCGCAAGAGATCGCGATCTATCCCGATCTGACCGCTGAGGAGAACCTGCGGTTCTTCGGCAGGCTCTACGGACTGGGCGGCAAGGTTCTCGAGACCCGGATCGGCGAGATCCTCGACATCATCGGCCTCGCCGACCGGGCGAGCGAGAAGACCGAGCGGTACTCGGGCGGTATGCAACGGCGACTGAACATCGGGCTCGGCCTGCTCAACAGGCCGCGCCTGCTGGTGCTCGACGAGCCGACCGTCGGCGTCGACCCGCAGAGCCGCAACGCCATCCTTTCAAGCGTCGAGCGTTTCCGGGAGCAAGGGATGGCGGTCCTCTACACCACGCACTACATGGAGGAGGCAGAGCGTCTCTGCGATCGCGTCGGGATCCTCGACGAGGGGAAGCTGCTCGCG
>JBFMCN010000085.1:0-21311 GCA_040754475.1 Actinomycetota bacterium
TGGCCGCCGCGATCGCGATCCTCGGCTCATCCCAGATCTGTGCGGCCGCGTCGGTCTCCATCCGCTCGCCGTTCACCGCGCTGTCGCCCTGGATCATGTAGAGGTGGACGCCGCGGCCGGGGCAGGCACGGCAGACGACTTCGACGAACATGCACGCGGTGCTACGGTGTGCGCACCGACGAGCACCGGGCACGAGGAGGTTACCGATGGCGAGTTCGATTCGGATACGCCGACGGGGACTGGTCGCGCTCGTTGCGCTTGCGATCGTGCTCCTCGCAGCATGCTCGGAGTCGGAGGAAGACTCGACCGGCGGGGTGGGCGCCACCTGGACGCAGATCACGCCGAACGAGCTGGACTCGATGCTCCAGAGCGAGGACGTTTTCCTCGTCAACGTCCACGTTCCCTACGAGGGCCACATCCCCGGAACCGACGCGTTCATCCCGTACGACCGGATCGCCGGGCGCGTGGGCGCGCTGCCGAGCGACACCTCCAAGCTCGTCATCTACTGCCGGAGCGGAACGACTTCGGCCATCGCGGCGCAGGCCCTGATCACCGTCGGAGTGAGCGGCTTCTACGAGCTGGCCGGCGGCTACAACGCGTGGATCGCGGCAGGCCTGCCCTTCGAGACCAAGCGCGCCGCCGGCTGAGTGCTGGCCGGTAGGACGGCGCCGTACGAGGTGGCGGTGCCAACCCCACGTCGCCGGGTGGGGCTATCCGGAATCGAAGTCTGCGGAACCCCCCGTTATCGGCGGCGCATGCCCTGACTAGCGTGACCTCCCGTTGTGGGGATGGGCGTTCGAACGCGAGTCGAACCCCAGGAAGCGGGAGGAACGATCATGAAGATGACCCCCGAATCACTTGCCAGGTCGAGCAGCCGACACCCGTGGCGAACCCTCGCCGTGTGGCTCGTTCTCATCGTGACCATGGGCGCCGTGAGCGGCCGCCTGCTCGCCGGCGTCCTGAGTCAGGACGTCTCGTTCACCAACCGGCCCGAGTCGGTCCGGGCGCAGGAGGTGATCGATGCCAAGTTCGGAGCGAGCCAGTCCGAGGACACCGAGTTCCTCATCGTGCACTCGGATTCCCTGACGGTCCACGACGCGGGCTTCGAGTCGCTCGTGGACCGCCTCCAGCGTGAGGTCGCCTCCATCGGCGGCGACGTCCTCGCAGGCCCGCCGGCCACCTACTACGACGCACTGCGAGAGTCGCCCGACCAGGCCGCCGCCCTGGTCTCGCAGGACAGGCACTACACACTGATCCCGGTCGAGCTGAAGCAGTTCGACGAAGCCACGATCGCAGAGCTGCGTCGTGTGGCGACCTCCGCACAGACCGGCAGCTTCACGGTTCAGCTCGCCGGACAGGGGGCCCTTCAGGCCGACTACATGAAGATCGCGGAGGAGGACCTCGGCAGCAGCGAGCTGACCGGGATCGGGATCGCGCTGATCGTCCTCGTCGTGGTGTTCGGGTCGATCGTCGCGGCGCTGCTTCCCGTCGTCATGGGGCTGTTCGCGATCGCAGTGGCGCTCGGCCTGGTCGCGCTGATCGGGCAGCTCTTCCAGTTCAGCCTGTTCGTCGAGAACATGGTCACGATGATCGGCCTCGCGGTCGGGATCGACTACTCGCTGTTCGTCGTGTCCAGGTACCGCGAGGAACGGAAGAAGGGGTTCGACAAGCTCGAGGCGATCGGCGCCGCAGGCGCCACCGCGAACCGAGCCGTCTTCTTCAGCGGCCTGACCGTCGTGCTCGCGCTGGCCGGCATGTTCATCGTCCCGGCGACCATCTTCAGGGCCCTCGCCGGTGGAGCCATCCTGGTCACGATCGCCTCGCTGGCGGCCTCGATGACCCTGCTTCCCGCGCTGCTCGCGCTGCTCGGGGACCGCGTCAACTGGCCGCGTCTGTCGAAGCGGGCCCGAGTGGACTCGGAGCACGATCCGAAGGGCGGGCTCTGGGACCGCTTGGCCCGAGGGGTCATGGCCCGTCCGGTGGCATTCCTCACCGCCAGCGTGCTGATCCTGGGAGGTCTCGGCTCGTTCTACCTCCAGATGAACAAGGGCACGTCGGAGAACATCAGCCAGCTTTCGGACGACTTCGCCTCCAAGCAGGCTTTCGTGACGCTCCAGCGGGAGTTCCAGGGCAACCGGACCGATCCGGCGAAGGTCGTCATCACAGGGGACGTCCGGTCACCCGACGTGCAGGCAGCCATAGCCAGCCTGCAGGAAGGGATCTCGAAGGACCCCACGTTCTCGCCCACGACCCAGACGATGGTGAGCTCGGACGGGACGACGGTCGAGCTGGACGTGTTCCTCCAGGGCGACTCGCAGAACGATGCTGCCGTCGAGGGGATACGCGATCTCCGCAGCCGGATGGTCCCCGAGGCCTTCCAGGGCGTGACGGGCGCGGAAGCTCTCGTCGGGGGCAACCCGGGGTTCTTCGTGGACTACCTCGACCTCACGAGCCGGTACGAGTGGATCGTCCTCGCGTTCGTGCTCAGCCTGTCGTTCGTCCTGCTCACGATCGTGTTCCGCTCGATCGTCGTGCCGGTGAAGGCGATCCTGATGAACCTGCTCTCGGTGGGGGCCGCCTACGGAGCGCTGACCCTCGTGTTCCAGAAGGGGGTCGGCATCGGGTTCTTCGACGCCATGGGGTTCCACTTCCAGAGGACCGAGGCGATCGAGGCCTGGATACCCCTGTTCCTGTTCTCGGTGCTGTTCGGGCTCTCGATGGACTACCACGTGTTCCTGCTCACCAGGATCCGAGAGGAGTACGACAAGACCCGCGACAACACCGAGGCGGTCGCCTACGGGCTCCGAACCACCGCCGGGATCATCACCGGCGCGGCGCTGATCATGGTCGCGGTCTTCACCGGGTTTGCGGCCGGCCGTCTCGGGATGCTCCAGCAGATGGGCTTCGGGCTCGGGGTCGCGATCCTGATGGACGCGACGATCGTGCGAACCCTGCTCGTCCCGGCAAGCATGCGCCTGCTCGGCGACTGGAACTGGTACCTGCCGAAGTGGCTCGACTGGCTCCCGAGCGTGAACGTCGAGGGTCGCGAGCCCGGGCAGCACGTGCTCCGTCCGCGCATCCGGCCGGTGGTTACCGACGAGGCCGAGCCGGTCACCGCGGGCCGGAGCTGACGCGAGGCGAGAGCTGATGCACAGAACGCCGAGCTTTGCCGAAGACTCCGTACCCGCGAGGACGAGCCGTGGCTATCGTGGGGCCATGATCGAGACGATGCTCCGGCCGTGGCGCCAAGCCAGCACCTGGTGGGGCCTGGTGTATACGCTCGTCGGCATCCTCGTCGGCGCCGTCACCTTCTCGGTGACGTTCTCCCTCCTCGTCACCACGGTCTCACTCCTCATCGTGTTTCCACTGGCCATACCGGTCGCCTGGCTCCTGTTCTTCCTGGCGCGAGCGCTGGGTCGGCTGGAGCGATCGCGCGCGAGTGCGCTTCTCGGCGTCGAGATTGCCGACCCGCACGAGCAGCTCGAGGGCTCGTGGTGGTCGAAGCTGATGAAGGCCGCCCGGACCAAGAGCCGGTGGCGCGAGATCGGCTACCTGATCGCGCTGCTGCCCGTCGCCGCTCTCGCGTTCAGCGCCACGCTCGTCGCGTGGTGCGGCTCGGCGGCGCTCGCGGCCCTGCCCACCTACGTCTGGGCCCTGCCTGGGAACGCGGCGAAGTTCGGACTCTTCGAGGTTTCCTCGGGCGTGGGCCTTGCGATCGTGACGCTCATGGGACTTGTCGGACTGGTCGTGATCGCCCCATGGGTCACGGTGGGCGTCGCCGCGACCGAGACCAGTCTTGCGCGCCGCCTCCTCGGGCCCCCGCCCGGAGAGGAGCTCTCCCGCAAGGTTCGGCAGCTCGAGGTGAGTCGGACCGCAGCGGTCGACAGCGCGGAGGCGGAGCGCCGCAGGATCGAGCGCGACCTTCACGACGGCGCCCAGCAGCGCTTGGTGTCGCTGGCCATGGACCTCGGACAGGCCGCCGAGAAGTTCGACACCGACCTGGATACCGCGAAGGAGCTGGTGGTCGGCGCCCACCAGGAGGCGAAGGCAGCGCTATCCGACCTGCGCGGCCTGGTCCGCGGCATCCACCCGGCGATCCTCGAAGACCGCGGCCTGGACCCGGCCCTCTCGGCCGTGGTCGCCCGCTCCCCCGTCCCGGTGACGCTCAAGGTCGACGTCTCCGAGCGCCCGGCTCCCGCGATCGAGAGCACTGCCTACTTCGTGGTTGCCGAGGCTCTGACCAACGTCGCCAAGCACGCGCAGGCGACCAAGGCGGCCGTTACGATCGCCAGGCAGGGCGATCGGCTGGTCGTGGAGGTCACCGACGACGGGATCGGCTGTGCGGATCCTGCCACCGGAACCGGCCTTCGGGGGCTCTCGGAACGTGTCGCGGCCGTGGGTGGTTGGATGACGGTGCTCAGCCCCTCGGGGGGCCCGACCACCGTAATGGTGGAGTTGCCATGCGGATCGTGATCGCGGAGGACTCCGTGCTGCTTCGTGCCGGGCTCACCCGGCTTCTGGCCGATGCGGGAGAAGAGATCGTGGCCGCGGTCGGTGACGGCGACGCGCTGGTCGAGGCCGTCGAACGCCATCAACCCGACCTGGCGATCGTCGACGTGCGCATGCCGCCCACCCAGACGGACGAAGGGCTCCGCGCCGCCATCGCGATCCGTGAGAGGTGGCCGGAGGTGGCGGTTCTCGTCCTCTCGCAGTACGTGGAGGAACGGTACGCGGCAGAGCTGCTCGCCGGCCAGACACGCGGCGTCGGCTACCTGCTGAAGGACCGCGTTGCCGACGTGTCCGAGTTCCTATCGGCGGTCCGGCGCGTCGGTTCGGGCGGGACTGCCCTGGACCCGGAGGTGGTTTCGCAGATCCTGGTCCGCAGCCGTCGCCGGGACCCACTGGATCGGCTGACGCCGCGCGAGCGCGAGGTGCTCGGTCTCATGGCCGAGGGCAGGTCCAACGCCGCCATAGCCGAGAGCCTCTTCCTCAGCGCAAGCGCCGTCGAGAAGTACGTGAGCAGCATCTTCTTCAAGCTCGATCTACCGCCGGCCGAGCAGGACCATCGCCGTGTGCTGGCGGTCCTTCAGTGGTTGGGAGCGTGATGGACGTGGACGCACAGGCTTTGCCGCCCCCGCCGCCCCCGGCTAGGCGCCCGGTTCGGCGCGGAAGGACTGCGTGGCGGGTGGGCGGCAGCCTGTTCGCGGTGCTGATGCTCGCCTGGGGGACAGCGACCGCAGTCGGTGCCCTGGCCCATGAGACCACGCACCTCCGTCGGGTCATCTCCTCGCCGGTTCAGACCATCGAGGTCGATGGGGGCACCCGCGGCTCGATCACAGTGCTCGGAGCTTCGGGCGACGACAGCGAGGTGACCATCGACATGACGCTGAACCGAGGCCTTGAGACCCCCTCGCACTCCGAGACGGTGGAGGGAGATCGCCTGGTGCTCCGAAGCCACTGCTTCCCCCTCGTCAACATCTTCTGCCAGGTCGACTACGTGATCCGGGTTCCCGAGGGCGTGTCGGTGATCGCCCACACCGACGGTGGCGACATCACCATCTCGAACGTTCACGGCGACCTGGACCTCTCGTCCTGTGGGGGCACCGTGGAGATCCGAGACGTCGAGGCGCGCCGGGTGCTGCTCCACTCCGACGGCGGTGACGTCCGCGCGGAGGGTCTGTCGGCCGTCTCGATCGATGCGTCGTCGAGCGGAGGCAGCGTGCTGCTCTCGCTCTCCTCGCCTCCAACGACGGTCGACGTCAGTTCGAGTGGCGGGGACATCGACATCGAGCTGCCGGACACCATGGACGCCTACCATGTGAACGTGTCGGCAAACGGCGGAGGAACCAGCACCGAGATCCGCACGGACCCGACCAGCCGCCGGGTGATCACGGCGGAGGCGAACGGCGGGGACGTGGTCGTCCGATACCGAGCCGGCTGACACCCCGCTCGCCCCTTCCGAGGGTTCCGGACGTACCCGCTGGAAGGAAGTCAGGGATCGATCTCGCAGAACCTCCCGCCTAGACTGCGCTTGTCATGGCTGCCTGTCAGGCGTGTGGTGCCGACAACCCCAGCGGCGCGAGGTTCTGCAACGCGTGTGGGGAGCGGTTGCCGCCTCCGGCTCCCGCCGCCGAGGTGCGCAAGACCGTCACGGTCGTCTTCTGCGACGTGACGCGCTCTACGGCACTCGGGGAGCGGCTCGACCCGGAGGCGCTCCGCCGCGTGATGAGCCGGTACTTCGCGACGATGACGCACGCCATTGAACGTCACGGCGGCACCGTCGAGAAGTTCATCGGCGACGCCGTCATGGCCGTCTTCGGCATCCCGACAGCCCATGAGGACGACGCGCTGCGCGCGGTGCGGGCCGCGGGCGAGATGCGAGACGGCCTCCGGCTGCTCAACAAGGAGCTGGAGCGCGACCAGGGCGCGAACCTCGAGTGCCGGATCGGTATCAGCACCGGCGAGGTCGTGGCCGGCGACGCGAGTGCAAGGCAAGCACTCGTCACGGGTGACCCGGTCAACGTTGCCGCCCGGCTGGAGCAGGTCGCCCCCGTCGGGGAGGTGCTGCTGTCCGACACCACCCTCCGACTCGTTCGCGATGCCGTGGTCACCGAGATACTGGGCCCACTCGAGCTGAGGGGCAAGAGCGACCGCGTTCCTGCGCACCGTCTTGTCGCGATCCACGCCGGCGCAGCGGGTTTCGCGCGGCGCCTGGACTCGCCGCTCGTCGGACGATCCAGGCAGCTTGCGCAGCTTCGCCAAGCGTTCGAGGACGTGACCGCCGAACGCGTGTGCCACCTGTTCACCATCCTCGGGCCACCGGGAGTCGGGAAGTCCCGGCTCGTGCAGGAGGCGATCGAGGGCTTCGCGCTCGAGGCAACGGTGCTTCGCGGCAGATGCCTCTCCTACGGAGAGGGCATCACCTACTGGCCGCTCGCCGAGATCGTTCGCGATGCCCTCGGACCAGCGCACTTCGACGATCCCGGAGTCATGATGGACGCGCTCGCTTCGCTCATCGCCCACGATCCCTCGGCCACCGACGTCGCCGCGCGCATCACACAGCTCATCGGCGCGTCGGCTGAGATCCCCCTTCCTCCCGAGGAGATCGGATGGGCAGTGCGTCGGTTCCTCGAGGGCCTGGCGCGCTCACGACCGCTCGTCGTGGTGCTCGAGGACCTCCACTGGGCCGAGTCGAGCCTGCTCGATCTCGTCGATCAGGTCACCGACCTCAGCCGGGACGCTCCGATACTCATCGCGTGCATGGCCCGCCCCGAGCTGCTCGAGGTCCGTCCGGGTTGGGGTGGAGGCAAGCTGTACGCGAGCACCCTCACGCTGGAGCCGCTGTCCCTCGAGGAGTCGGAGCAGCTCGTCGGGAACCTCCTCGGCGGAGAGAGCCTCGACGAGCCGACGCGCCACCGGATCCTCGCGGCCGCCGAGGGCAACCCGCTGTTCGTCGAGGAGACGCTCTCGATGCTGATCGACGACGGATCGCTCCGGCGCGAGGGCGACACGTGGACCCCGACGCGAGAGCTCGGTGACGTTTCGGTCCCCCCGACGATCCAGGCGCTCCTCGCGGCCCGCCTGGACCTGCTCGAGGAGGCCGAACGGATCACGCTCGGCCGCGCATCGCTGGTCGGTCAGGTCTTCTACCTCGGCGCGGTCCGCGATCTGGCGCCCGAGGAGGATCGCGCCGCCACCCTCCGCCACATCCAGCAGCTCGTCCGCCGCGACCTCGTGCGCCCCGACGTCTCGGACCTGCCCGGTCAGGACGCGTTCCGCTTCCGCCACTCGCTCCTGCGGGACGCGGCCTACCAGATGCTCCCGAAGGAGGCGCGTGCCGATCTCCACGAACGGTTCGCCGACTGGCTCGACCGGGCCGCGTCGAGCGTCGACGTCGACGAGTTCGTCGGGTACCACCTCGAGAAGGCCCACGCGCACCGGGTCGAGCTCGGCCCCGAGGACGAGCGCTCTCGAACGCTCGCCGAGCGGGCCGCCGACCGGCTGTCCGCGGCGGGCTCGAAAGCCTCCGATCGCGCGGACACGCCGGCCGTTCAGAAGCTGCTCGCGCGTGCGGCGGCGCTCCGCCGTCAGAACGATCCCAGGCGGGCCTGGGACCTGGTCGCCCTCGGCTGGGCGCATCTCGACGCGGCCAGCCTGAACGAGGGCAGGCGGGTCTTCGCAGAAGCCCTCGACGCGGCCCGCGCGGCCGGCGACGAGCGTGCGGAGGCACATGCGGAGCTCGGGGGCACGTTCGCAGACTGCCTCTTCGATCCCGAGGGAGCGGCCGAGACGGCCACCGCGCTGCTCGAGCGCCTGGTGCCCCGGTTCGAGGCCTGGGGCGACGACCGGGGTCTCGCGCGGGCGTACTACTCCAGGGCCCAGATCCCCTGGATCCACTGCCAGTTCGGACGGGCGCGCGAGGACTGCACACTGGCTCTCCGGCATGCGCGGGCGGCGGGCGACGGGACGTTCGAGCGCGTCGCGGCAACCACCAGGGTCGTCGGCGGAATCCTCGGCTCCAGTCACGTCGATCAGATCCGGGCCGACCTCGCCGAGATAGCGCCACACGTGGCCAGGCTCCCGTCGCTCCGGCACCTGACCGGCATGGGCGAAGGCGTGATCGCCGGGTTGCAGGGACGATTCGACGAGGCTCGGCGCCTCCTGGGAGAGGCCCAGGCGGTCTCCGCCGAGATACTGGGCCGGGAGAACGGCGCGCTCCTCGCGTGGTCACGCCACGTCGAGATGCTTGCCGGCGACCCGGCCGCCGCCGAAGCCTACGCCCGTCGCTCGTACGAGTGGCTTCACGGCGCGGGCGACCTGGCGCACTCCTCTACCGCGGCGGGCGACCTGGCGATCACTCTCCTCGAACTCGGTCGCACCGAGGACGCCCGCCGACTCGCCGCCGAGTGCCGGGAGACGAGCGCGAGCGACGACATGGCCAACCAGTTCATCTGGCGAGCCGTGGACGCGCGGCTGCTCGCCGCGGAGGGACGGCTCGACGAGGCCGCGGGCCTGATCCGAGAGGCGGCCCGGTGGGCAGAGCAGACGGACATGCTGTTCGACCAGGCGCAGATCGCGCTGGAGGAGGCCAACATCTGCCGGATGGCCGGGCGGATGGAGGACGCACGCTCGGCGCTTCGGCGCGCGCGGGAAGCCGCGCAACGCAAGGGTGCCACGGTGCTCGTCGAGCGCGCGGATCGGCGCCTCGCCGAGTTCGGCCTCTGACGCCCGCGCCTGCGACCAGCCCGCGTTCCCGATGGGCACCGAGAGTCAGGCCTCGCAGTTCGCCTCGCTTTCGCCGTCGCAAGTGTCGGTGCCCGTGCCGCCGTCGAGCGTGTCGGTGCCCTCGTTGCCGTACAGCGAGTCGTTTGCCTCGCCTCCGGAGATGGTGTCATTGCCGGCCAGGCCGATCAGCACGTTCGGCCCCGCGTCCCCGACCAGACTGTCGTCGTAGAAGCTGCCGTAGACATCTTCGACGTTGGCGAGTGTGTCCGTGCCTTCACCCGAGGCCGTTCCCGCGCTCAGGTTCACGGTGATCGGTCCGTGAGCGTTCCAGAAGGCCACCGTGTCCTCGCCCGCTCCGCCGTCGACCGTGTCGTTACCGCCCAGCGGGTAGATCCAGTTCGTGCCGGCGTCACCGACGAGGGTGTCGTCGTACCAGGAGCCCGCCAGGTTCTCGATGCCGCCCAGTGTGTCGCTGCCGTCTCCGGTGGCTGCTCCCGTCGTCAGATTCGCGATCACGCCTCCCTGCGAGGACCAGTAGTCCACGGTGTCGTTTCCGAGGCCGCCATCCAAGTTGTCGTCTCCCGCTCCTCCGCCGACCAGGTCGTCTCCGGCGCCGCCGTCCAGCGAGTCGTTGCCGCCGAGCCCGTAGAGCGTGTCGTCGCTCGAGCCACCAACGAGCACGTCGTCATGGGCCGAGCCGAACACGATCTCGACGCCGATCAAGGAGTCGCTACCTTCGCCGGTGGCGGTGCCCGCCGACAGGTCGGCCGCTACGGCGCTCGGCGAGAGCTGGAAGGAGACGTCATCCTGCGAGCCCCCACCGTTCAGGACGTCGTCGCCGCTACCTCCGAGGAGAGAGTCCGAGGCGGGCCCGCCCAGGAGCGTGTCTCTGCCTGGGCCCCCTGAGAGGTTGTCCCACGTGCCGGATCCCCCGACCAGCCTGTCGTTCCCCGGACCGCCGCAGATGCGGTCGCTTCCACCGAGGCCCTTCAGCACGTCGCTTCCTCCGAGGCCCACGATGACATCGTTGCCGGCCGTTCCCCTGAGAACGTCGGCCCCGGCCGTCCCGACGATCGTTGCCCGCTGCCCGAAGCACTTGGGCCTCGCTGCTTGAGCGACCTGCGGAATGGCCAGGAAGAGCGCCACGAGCACCATGCTGGTAGTCACGATCGCAGCACGCCTTCGCGTCTTGTTCATCGAAGACCCCTTCCCGACTGCCTTTGCCTTTTCCCGAGCGGAGACTAGGGGAGGGGCACGGGACGGGCAAAGCCGTGCTCCCTCTGGCCTTCGCCTCGATGCTCCGAAAGTACCCAGGCCAACCTGAGGAAGACATCCGCCCGAAACGAGGACTTCCTCGTCTACCGCGGCGCGAGGTACCGGCGCATCCTCGCTCCAGGAGGTCGGGATGAGGATGCTGGGCGGATACGGCACGGCAACGGGGAAGCCCGCGCGGCACGGCTATGTGGTTGCCCGGTCCTCACGCCGGAAGGGCGAGGCGAACGCCTCGCCGGAGGAGACGAACCACCCACTGGGGAAGCAGGAGGACCGGCCCGGCCGACCGGCCACGGGTCGGCGGTTCCGGGCAGAGGACGCCGGCGGAAGAGGCGACCGTGGACAGTGAGCGGCACCAACAGAAGGTCTTCGGCGGGGCCGGCGGACTCTTGTCGCTCCTCAATCGTCGTGGGCTCGATGGGGACTCCCGCGCTTCTCCCACGGGGATGGGCAGCCGGTGCATCTGCTCGTGACCTCGGGCTCGCTTGACCACAGAACTCAACGCCTGTAGAATTCAACGGGCGTAGAGATCTCGGGGAGGCGAGCACCGTGTGGGCGATGATCGTGAAGGAGTTCCGACAGCTCCGGCGTGACCGCCGAACGCTGGCCATGATGATCTTCTTGCCGATCCTGATGCTCGTCATCTTCGGCTATGCGGCGAGCTTCGACGTCAAGACGATCCCGGTCCAGGTCGTCGGGCCGGCCGCGAGAACGCTCGCCCCGCTCGTACCCGAACCCTTCGAGGTGGAACGCGTGGATCCGGCGGCGGGTCGAGACGAGGCCGTGACGGCGCTCCGCGACGGCGACTTCCCCGTCGCGTTCGTGACGTCCTTGACCGGCGCCACGGTGCTGATCGACGGCTCCCAGATCTTCATCGCGACGGGGACGAAGGCAGCGCTCTCGTCTCTGATGCAGCTAACTCCGCAGGGAGTCAGCGTGGACGTCGAGGTCCTCTTCAACCCGGAGCTGAAGACCTCGGCGATGATGGTCCCGGGCCTCGCCGCGATGATCCTTCTGTTCGTCGGGACCATCCTCACGAGCCTCGGGGTCGTTCGAGAGCGCCAAGCAGGCACGCTCGAGCAGCTCGCGGTGATGCCGCTCCGCCCCACCGACGTGTTCCTCGGCAAGATCGCCCCCTACTTCGTCGTCGCCGCGGTCGACATGGTGGTCGTGATCCTGGCGGGCATCTTGTTGTTCGACGTCCCCTTCCGCGGCTCGGTCATCACCCTTGCCCTGGGAGCTTTGTTGTTCCTCTTCGTGACGCTCGGAGTCGGGGTCTTGATCTCGAGCGTCTCCGAGAACCAGGGGCAGGCCATCCAGCTCGCACTCATGACCCTGCTCCCCCAGATCATGCTGTCCGGGCTGATCTTCCCGCTGTCGTCGATGCCCGCAGGCGTTCGGTGGATCGGCTACGGTCTGCCGCTGACGTACTTCGTCGAGATCGCCCGCGGCGTGATGGTCCGGGGGGCCCCGATCAGCGCACTTTGGCCGTCGTTCGTGTACCTGGCGATCATCGGGGCGGTCGTGTTCGGGCTGGCCACGTTGCGGTTCCGCCTGTCCCTTGCGCCTGCCGGCCCGCGGCGCCATCGGGAGCCCGCGCTCGAAGGGGCCTCCCGATGACCTGGGGCGTTCGTGAGCTGACCGTCCGGTTCGGCGACCACCTCGCGCTGGCGGGCGTCACGCTGGATGCCCCGGCCGGCCGGGTGACCGGGGTGGTCGGCGGCGACGGTGCCGGGAAGACCACCTTGCTCCGATGCCTCGTGGGAGCAATCGCGCCCGACGGGGGCGAGGTGCGAAGGCCGGAGCCGCGGCGCATCGGCTACCTGTCCTCGACCTCGGGGACGTATCCGGACCTGACGGTCGAAGAGAACCTGGCCTTCGCGGCGACCGCATACGGTGTACCGCCCGCCGAGGCGCACCGGCGCGCGGCCGAGTACCTCGAGCGAACCGGGTTGGCGGCGGCGCGAGACCGCCTCGCGGGGCATCTCTCGGGCGGGATGCGGCAGAAGCTCGGCGTGATCAGGGCAATGGCGCACCGGCCGGAGCTCCTGGTCCTGGACGAGCCCACCACAGGGATCGACCCCGTGAGCCGGTCCGACCTCTGGTGGCTGATAACTCACGCCGCCGCCGAAGGCGCCGCCGTCGTCCTTTCGACCGCCTATCTCGACGAGGCCGAGCGCGCATCGTGGCTCCTCGCCCTGGACGACGGGCACGCCCTTGCAGAGGGGACGCCGGATGAGATCGCGGCGACCGTCCCCGGAACGATCCGAACATCGTCAGAGCGACCGAGTGGCGAGGCCTCCCGGCGCTCCTGGCGGCGAGGAGCGAGATGGCGGATCTGGACCCCTGCACCTGCGGAGCACACCACACCCGACGTCGAAGCCGTCCACCCCGACCTGAACGACGCCGTGACCGTCGCAGCGCTCGTCCGGGAGCTCGCGGGTTCGACCGAGGGAGGTGAGGCCGCATGACCGCACTCGCCGAGGCCACGGCCGTCACTCGCCGTTTCGGTCGACTGGTGGCCGTGGACGACGTGGACCTGGAAGTCGATGGCGGAGAGGTCGTCGGCCTGCTCGGCGCCAACGGTGCCGGCAAGACCACTCTGATCCGGATCCTCCTCGGGCTGCTCTCGGCCACGAACGGATCGGTCCGGCTGTTCGGGCTCCCGCCCTCGCGCGAGACCCGACGACGGATCGGCTACGTGCCGCAGAGCCTCGGCCTGTACGACGACCTCACACCCGACGAGAACCTCGCCTTCGCGCACGCCGCGTTCGGCGGTGAGCGCGGGACGCTCCCGGCGGGTCTGCGATCTCTCGCCGACGTTCTCGTCGGGCGTCTGTCTCTCGGCGTGCAGCGACGTGTCGCGTTCGCACAGGCGCTCGCGCACCGCCCGGACCTACTGGTTCTCGACGAACCCACATCGGGTGTGGACCCGCTGGCGCGCGCCCGGCTTTGGGAGACGATCCGCGAGGCCGCCGACGCAGGCGCGGGCGCCCTCGTTACGACACACCACATGGACGAGGCCGAGGAATGCGACCGTCTTGTCGTGATGGCGGAGGGTCGCGTCGTGGCCCAAGGCACCGTGGCCGAGATAGTGGGCGACACCCGGGTAGTAGTCGTGCAGACCGAGGAGTGGCAGCGGGCATTCGAGGCGATCGAGGCTGCGGGGCTCGTCGCCGCGCTCGTGGGGAGAACGCTCCGTGTGCCCGGCGCAACCCCGGCCGCCGTGCAACAAGCGCTGGGCGAGCTGCCGGCGCAGATCGGCGAGACGGCCGCGACCCTCGAGGAGCGGTTCCTCGAGCTCACGCTCTCCGGTGGTCGAGGAGGTGTTGCTGCATGAGCGAGCGGCCCGCATCGAGCGGTCGCCACACGCAGCGCACCGGGCGTCGCTCGGGAGAGAGCGGTACGCGCGAGGCGATCCTCGACGCGGCCCGTACACAGTTCGCCGAGCGCGGGTACGACGGGGCAACGATCCGCGGGATAGCCGCCGACGCGGGGGTCGACCCCGCGCTCGTGCACCACTTCTACGGGACCAAGGAGAGGCTGTTCGTCGCCGCGGTGCGTTTCCCGGTCGTTCCGAGCGAGGTTCTCGCGCGTGTCGCCGAGGCCGGACCCGAGCAGCTCGGCACGACGTTCGTCCGTACCGTCCTGGGTTTATGGGAGGCGTCGGAGACGCGCGAGCAGTCGCTGGCCCTCGTGCGCTCGGCCGTCACGAACGAGTGTGCCGTGACGATGCTCCGCGGCTTCGTGGAGAGCGCGATCTTCAGAGCCATCGCCGGAGTCGTACAGGACGAGGATGCTCGCTTCCGGGCGTCGCTCGTCGCGAGCCAACTACTAGGGCTCTTCGTTGCCAGGATGCTCCTCTGCCTGGAGCCGATCGCCTCGGCGGGGGTCGACGACGTGGTCGCGGCCGTCGGCCCTACCGTTCAGCGATACCTCACCGGCGACGTGCGCGCGGCGAGTGCTGCAGGTGTGCGTCCAGGAACCAGAGATCCTTGTCGATCTGCCGGGAAACCTCGGTGAACATGTCGTTCGTGTCCGTGTCGCCCAGCTTGTCGGACTCGTCCATCGCTTTCCGAGTGCTGGCCGCGTAGGCACCGAAGCGATCCGCCAGCGCGCGCACGGCGTCCATCCCGTCGACCGCGTCTTCGGGGAACTCGGGGAGGGTCGAGGCCGCCGCCGCCATCCGCGCCGTGCCGAGGGCAGTCCCGCCAAGCGCAGTTGCCCGCTCCGCGATCGTGTCGACGAACTCCAGCAGGTGGCCGGCAAGCTCGTCGAAGAGCTCGTGTAGCTGGAAGAAGTCACTGCCCTTGACGTTCCAGTGCGCCTGTTTGGCCTGCGTGTACAGGTCGAGGCTGTCGGCAAGCTGCCGATTGAGCAGGTCGATCAGCTTCACTCGAGCGGTCTTGGGAATGTCGATGCGCGTCTCGTACGTCTTGCCTTTGGGCATCAGCCTTACCTCCCGCGTCTCTCCTTCTGAAACCCCAGTCTACGTGCGGACATTCCTGGGCCCCGCCACCGTCGACGTGCGGGAATCGTGCTGATCGGGATCCGCTACGTGAGGTCGGCGCTGGGCTCCGGCGGCGGGATCTCCATTGGTGGCTTCGTTACCTGCTCGTCCTCGATCATCCGCTCGCCCCCGAATTCCTGTTTCAGGAGCTCGTCGAGGTTGTCTGCGTTCCAACCGACCGCAGCGAGCGCGTTGCCGATCTCCTCCCTCTGCAGGTATTCGGCCAGCAGGTCCATCCCGCAGTAGACGAACCCGTCGCTCCAGAAGAACCGTACGTACGGGGCCCCTACGTTCAGGGCGTTCAGGCGCTCGAACAGGGCATCGGACTCCGTCACGTTCTTCAGCACCGGGGCAAATACCCTGAACAGCGGCCCAGTCGGCCCGTCGAGGACCCGGGCGAAACACAGGGTGCTTCCTTGGCGAATGACGATGTCTCCGTCCTCGTCGGGCGGGATGGACGCGACGCCCATGATCGAGGCGATCTGCTGCTGCAAGTAAGGCCTGAGCACGTCCGCGGTTGTCACAGTGATTGCCCTCCTCCGACCATGCGCTGACTCTAGCCCACGTTCTGGGCCCCTCCGGTAGCGCCGGTTCCTGAGGTGAGCGAGCGGCTGGGCCGGTCTATCGTCACGGGCACGATGGACACCGGCCTCGACGTGGTAACGGGCGCGTTCAGCTTCACCGGAGGGGCGATCGCGAGACGTCTCCTCGCGGACGGCCGGCGCGTCCGGACCCTGACGGGACACCCCCATCGCCCGAGCCCCATCCGCGACCTGGTCGAGGTCGCCCCGTATTCCTTCGACGACCCGGGCGCGATGAGGCGGGCCCTCGAGGGCGCGACCACCCTCCACAACACGTACTGGGTCCGGTTCGCCCGGGGCGAGGTCAGTTTCGAACGAGCGGTCTCGAACTCGCGAGCACTGTTCCGCTGCGCGAGGGAGGCAGGCCTGGGCCGCATAGTCCACCTGAGCGTGACCAAGCCTTCACCCGACTCGCCCTTTCCCTACTTCCGTGGCAAGGCCCTGGTCGAGCGGATCCTCGTCGAGAGCGACCTGCCGTATGCGGTCGTGCGACCGACCGTGATCTTCGGACGAGGCGACATCCTCGTGAACAACATCGCCTGGCTCCTTCGCAGGTTCCCGGTCTTCGCCATGCCGGGATCCGGTGCCTACCGGGTTCGGCCGGTGCACGCCGACGACGTGGCAGACCTGTCGGAATGGACCGGCGAGGAGGCGCCCAGGCTGGGCCTGCGCTACGCGTCGGAGATCCGCCGCCACTTCCGGCCCTGAGGGGGCGGGCACAGGGCCCGCCCCCTCGTTCCGGGCGCCTCAAGCTCATACCCGATCGGTCAGAGCGTTTCCTCCGGCGGAGGCGCGGGAGCAGGCGGTGCCGGGGGGAGCTCCTCGGCCGTCGGTTCGGCCGGTGGCCAGGCGGGCGGCTCAGAGGGTGGCCAGGCAGGCGGCTCCGCGGGCGGCTCTGCCGGAGGTTCCGCAGGGGGCTCCACAGCGGGGGGCTCCACAGCGGGAGCGCCCTCGCTCACGGCGCCGGGCTCACCGGGCACACCGGCCTCGGCCGGGGGAACCGGCTCGGGGCCCTTCTTGCCACGACCGGCCATCACGATCCCGGCTCCGATCGCCGCCACCGCGACCACTCCGCCGATCGCGATCAAAGCCCACGGCGTGGACGATTCGCTGGGGATGGCGCTCGCAACGGCCTGGATGTCGGTGCGCTCGCCCAGCACCGGCACCCACGTGACGGAGTTGCCGTCGATGTCCCCGTTCGACGAGATGACGTCACCGGGGAAGTTCATCGTGATGCTCATCTCGGCGGTCTTGAGCGCCTCCTGCATCAACTCGTCGAACTGCCCGTCCCCCGTCTCACCCGACGACAGGTCCATCACGCCCGAGACCTTGAACTGGTCCCCCTCACGCACGATCTGCAAGGACTCCGTGGCGTCGGTCCCGCCGAACTCGGAGAGTGGGACGGCGTCGAACTTGACCTCCTGCCCTACCCACTTGTCGTCCTCGTAGGGCGAGGTCGTGACGCCTTCGGCGCTCGGCGAGGCCATCGGGTTCTCTCCGATCACATCGTCGAAGGACTGCCCCGTGGCCTCCAGGAGCTCCTTGTCCACCGCGAAGATCATCGTGCCGCTCACCGTGTTGTCCTCTGACACGGTCAGATCCATGTCGAGCCTCATGCAGCCCGGCAGGAGAAATGCCATCACGACGACGAGCACCGTCGCCACGATGGAGCCGATCCGCTTCATGCGCGCCCCCTCTCGTCTTCGCGAGCCTATCCCCCGCAGCTCACCCTTTCACGCTGCGCGGGCACCGTTGTGCCGCACGCTCCGAGGGTCAGCGGGTGACCGTGTCGGATATGGCCTTGCCGCAGATGACTCCGGCCACTGGAGACCTTCGGTGCCTTCGCCCGGTACGTTCCGTTCACGTCCGGTATCGAATCCTCGTACTTGCCCGCCTGGCCCGTCACGACGGACTTCACGGTGAGCCATTTCCCTCCCGTCAGGCGCTGGATGTTCACGGTCATCTCCGCGATGCAGGCCGTGGAGCCATCATCCGACGAGAGCTTGCCGCTCGCGGTGAGATGACCCGCAAGCTGAAGCGTCAGGGAGCGGCCGACCGGCGGCGCTGGGACGGCCCCGCAGATGCCCTCGGTGTCCAGCGTGCACGGACCCCAGTCCGGGTTGCAGTTGCCGCCCGAGCTCCTCGTGAGCTTGTGCGTCTGGCCCTCCATGTCCATGCCCCAGATCTGAGCGGTCGCCGGATTGCCCGGCGTCGCCCGCGCGAACGCCATCCATGTCTCGTCGGCCCGCCACGTCGGTGAGGACTCCCACGCCGCTGTGTCCGTGACCTGATACGCCGCGAGCGTGCTCACGGCCACCTGGTAGATGTCGCCGTCCCCCGGCGCGCCGCGGACGAACAGCACCCAGTTCCCGCCGGGCGAGCGCTCGGGCCCGTAGTCGCTGGCGGCGTCGTTCGTCAGCCGCACCTCGCCGCTGCCGTCGGGGTTGACTGTGTAGATCTCAATGCTCCCACCGGCAGGCCGGACGAACGTACCTTGCCGTTCTCCCCGGGGAACGCGGCCTGCGCGAACGGGACAGCCGTGAGCGTCGCGACCAGGGCAAGGTCGGCCACGAGCACGACGAGGAACCAGAACCGCCGCATGACGAACTCCTTCCGTGCAGGCACGTCGTTCGCCAGCATCGTCGGGTCAAGAGAGCCGCAGAAGGGCCGCCGGTCCCGGGCGACCTGGGCCACGGAGACGCGGCCTCAAGCAGAGCCCGGCCACGCCGAAGACCTAACAGAGACCACCGAGTCGAAGGATTCCGCATGGATGTCGTCGACCTGCTCCGATACATGACCGAAAGAGGCGCCAGCGACCTCCACCTATCTGCCGGAAACGTCCCCTTCATTCGCGTGGATGGCGAGTTGCTGCCGGCCGCCTTCCCGGTGGTCGAGGCGGACGACACAGAAGGCGCAGCCGAGGCCCTGATGCCCGCCCACAAGAAGAACGAGTTCAGGAAGACCAACGAGGCCGACTTCGCCCATACCCTGGAGGGAGTGGGACGGTTCCGCGTGAACGTCCTCCGGCAGCGCGGGACCATCGCCCTGGCGATCCGCCGGGTGGCCTCCGAAGGCCAGACCTTCGCCGAGCTGAACCTCCCAGAGGCGATCCAGGGCCTCGCCGAGGCCAGGCGCGGACTCGTCCTGGTGACCGGCCCGACCGGGTCCGGCAAGACCACGACGATCGCCTCGATGATCGGCTTCGTGAACCGCACGCGGCGGGCCCACATCGTGACGATCGAGGACCCTATCGAGGTCCTGCACAGCGACAACATGTCGGTGATATGGCAGAGGGAGATCGGCCCTGACACGGAGTCGTACGGCGCCGCCCTCCGGCAGGTCCTGCGACAGGACCCCGACGTGATCTTCGTGGGCGAGATCCGCGACTCCGAGTCGGCGATCGCTGCGATCCAGGCAGCCCAGACGGGTCACCTGGTCCTGTCGACGATGCACACGATCGACGCCACGGAGACGGTCTCCCGTGTCGTCGAGCTGTTCCCACAGCAGCAGCACCAGCAGGTGCGAACGTCGTTCGCCGGCGCACTCCGGGGGATCATCTCTCAGCGGCTGCTCGAGCGGATCGACGGACGCGGCCTGATCCCCGCCGTCGAGATCCTCATGAACACCGGCCGCATCTACGAACGGATCCTCGATCCCGACTCGACGGTACAGATCGTCGACATCATCGCGGACAGCACGTTCGACGGCATGCAGACCTTCGACCAGGCCCTGGTCGAGCTCGTTCGGGGCGGCCTGGTCGCCGAGGAGGACGCGCGGGCGGTCGCGACGAACCCGCACGACTTCTCACTTGCTCTGGGCGGGTCGCTGACCCGCGAAACCCTGATCCCCGAGGGGGTCTAGTCGCGTGGATCTCGAAGCGGAATCCATCGCTCCGGCCGACGAACTGGAGGAGCCGGGCGAGCTCTCATCCGCCCGCTGCGAGCGATGCGGGGGGGAGAACGCGGCAGAGGCCCGGTTCTGCCAGCACTGTGGGGAGCGCCTGGAAGCGCGGACCGACGACCAGGAAGTGCCTCGATGGGGGGCGGTCGAGCTCGGCTCGATGAGGATCGTCACTGCGCTCGTCTGTGAGGCCGTCGCCTACGCGCATCCGGATGCTCTCATCGCCATCCGCGGGATCGCCGAGCGCCACGGCGGCGTGGTCCGCGATCTGCCGGGAGGACCGGGGGCGATGGCCGCGGTGTTCGGCCCCGAGGGGCCGGGGGGGGACGGCCCGCTGCGGGCGCTACGTGCGGCCGCGGAGATACGCGAGGCATTCGCCGCCAGAGAGGACACCGAGGACCAGACGGGCGTCACGCTCCGAATCGGCGTGGGCGCGACCGAGGTACCCGGAGACGACCCCGACACCGAGCAGCTCTGGGCGGAGCGGGTGGTCGATCTCGCCGTGCGACTCCAACGCATGGCCGAGTCCGGCGAGGTCATCGTCAGCGAGGGCGTGTACCGGATGGTCGGAAGCGCCGCGACCCTCCAGCCGGTCGACCAGCGGGCGTCCATGGACGGGGACCGCTCCGTGGGGCCCTTGCGACTTGTCGACGTGACACCGGGACCGACGAACCTCGGCCTGGGCGACGCGCCGTTCGTCGGGCGCGACCGCGAGATGGCGCTGCTTCGCGAGGCCCTGGACCGAAGCGTGGCTGCTCGCTCGTGCACCCTCGTGCGACTGACCGGTGCCCCGGGTCTCGGCAAGACCCGACTCGGCGAGGAGTTCCTGAGAGCGCTCATGGACGAGGGAACGGCGATCACCGTGCGGGCGCGCTGCCGCCCGCTGGTCGAAGGAGGCGTCACCTGGCCTCTCGCCGAGGTCGTCGCAAGCGTCATCGACCTGGCCGCGGGCGACGGTCCGGAACAGGCCACCGAGAAGATCGAACAGGTACTGTCCGGCGACCCGGCGGCGCCGCGCGTCGCGGAGAGACTGCTACCCGCCCTGGGCATGCCCGGCCGGGCCACGTCACGCGAGACCGCTTGGGCCCTTCGCGCCTTGCTCGAGAGCGCGGCGAAGGACCGACCCGTCGTCGTCTTCGTGGACGATGCCGACCGCGCGGGGCCGGGGTTCGATCGTCTCCTCCGTGACCTCTCCCGCGGAGGCAGGCCGGTCCCGATCCTGCTCGTCGCAGTGGGCGTGGTCGACGAGCAGTCCGGCATCGATGACACGGTGGTCGAGCTCGGCCCTCTGGAGGACGAGCCGATGGCTGCCATCGTCGCTGCCATCCTCGGCGACTCGGCGCTGCCACAGGATCTCTGCGAGGCGATCGCTCAACCATGCGGCGGCAATCCGCTGATCGCCGAGCAGTACGTCGCCTTGCTCGTCGGACAAGGACATCTGGTCCTCGACCTCGGGAGGTGGGCCGCGGCGACGGACCCGAGCGCCTTCCCCATCCCTGAGAGCTTCGACGAGCTCCTCGCCGGTCGGCTCCGCGGGCTCGGCGTCGACGAGCAGGCGGCGATCGGACTTGCGGCAGTGGTCGGCGAGACGTTCCCGTGGGCGCCGATCGCGGAGCTCGTTCCCGACGCCAGGCGAGAGGCGATCCGTGGCGACCTCGCCATGCTCATCCGCGCCCGGCTCCTGTGTTCGGAGCCTCAGACCGTCGGCGAGGAGGAGACTTTTGCGTTCGTCCACCCCTTGGTGCGCGAGGCGGCCCTCGCGGAGGTCCCTGCCGAGGTGCGGGCGGAGGTGCACGAGCGGTACGGCCGCTGGGTCGAAGGTT
>JBFMCN010000086.1:0-3802 GCA_040754475.1 Actinomycetota bacterium
CCCCAAAACACGGGCGGGGCTAGCCGCGCGCCCCGCGGGTAGCGCCCCCCCCGACAGGATCGGGCCGATCGAAGCCACCGGATTCGAGGGACAGAGGATGATCGCCTCGGCCTCGTTGATCGACTCCAACACCGCGGGTGCCGGACGGGCCTGCGATGCACCCTCGTACCGGATGGCCCTCACCTCGTCCTGCGCGCGACGTTGCACCCAGTACTCCTGGAAGTGAAGGTCGAGTTCCTGGCCACTCGATGCGACGGTGATGCGAGTGGTCACGGGGTCGTTCGTCATCGGAATGATCTGCGCGCCGATCTCGAATCGCCCTGCGATTCGCGTGGTCACCTCCGACAGCGGCACGCCCTCGCCGATGAGCCGCGTCCGGAACATATGCGTTGCAAGGTCGAGATCTCCCAGGTTGAACCAGGCGAGGTCATCGAGGAGCCGAAGCTCATCCATCGCCCGGAACGTCTCGTCGCGACGCCCCCATCCTCGCTCCCGATCCATCACCCCCCCGAGCCAGTACGTGACCGAATCCAGGTCCGGGCAAATGTGAAGGCCGTGGACGACGATGTCATCGGCGGTGTTGACGACCACCGTCACCTGGGAAGGGGGTACGTTGCGCACGAGTCCCCGCAGGAACTTGCCCGCTCCGATCCCACCTGCCAATGCCACGATGCTCACGGCGAGTAGCGTAGTAGGCTCGGTGAACATGTCGGAGGTGACCTCCCAGCAGTTGCGCCGGGCCTTGGCGCGCGCCGAGGCCGGCAAGTCGCTTTCGGTCGATGAAGCCGAGGCCTTGCTGTCGGCTCGCCGGGAGGATCTGCGGAGGTTGATGGGAGTGGCCTCGCGCCTTCGGGAGCTTGGTCACGGCGCGACCGTGACGTACTCGCGCAAGGTCTTCATCCCGCTCACGATGCTGTGCCGGGACCGTTGCCACTACTGCACCTACGCGAAGCCGCCGGCGAGGCTCGAGCAGCCGTTCCTGACGGCCGAGGAGATCGTGGCAATCGCCGCAGACGGCCGGAAGCTCGGCTGCAAGGAGGCACTGTTCACTCTTGGCGATAGGCCTGAAGACCGGTACGAGGCCGCGCGGACCTGGCTCGACGAGCGTGGCTACAAGTCGACGCTCGACTACCTGCGTGCGATGGCCATCAGGGTCATCGAGGAGACGGGACTCCTTCCGCACCTGAACCCCGGGGTCATGTCGTGGGAGGAGATGGCGAGGCTCAAGCACGTCTCGGCCTCGATGGGTCTCATGCTCGAGACGTCTTCCGACCGGTTGTCGTGGCGGGGAGGGCCGCACTTCGGCTCACCCGACAAGGTCCCCGCCGTCAGGTTGCGCACCATCGAGGACGCGGGGCGCCTGTCGATCCCATTCACGACCGGCATCCTCGTCGGGATCGGCGAGACTCTGCGGGAGCTGGCCGAGTCACTGTTCGCGATCAGGGACCTCCATCGGAGGTACCGGCACGTGCAGGAAGTGATCGTCCAGAACTTCCGGGCCAAGCCGGGCACGCCCATGCGTGACGCTCCGGAGCCGGAAGAAGGGGGGTACCTGGCTGCCGTCGCTACCGCCCGCGTCGTCTTCGGACCATCGATGAACGTGCAGGCGCCGCCGAACCTCTCGGATCCCCACACGCAGCTCCGGCTGCTCGATGCCGGCATCAACGACTGGGGCGGCGTCTCGCCGCTCACACCCGACCACGTGAATCCGGAGCGGCCGTGGCCCGAGATCCAGACGCTTGCCAACCGGACGGCGGAACGCGGTCTCAAGCTGCGAGAGCGGTTGGCCGTCTACCCGGACTTCGCGCTCCGCCCGGACCCGTTCCTGTCGGGGAAGATGCAGCGCCCGGTGGCGGTGCTCTTGGACGAAGACGGGCTCGCACACGAGGGCGTTGCCCCGACGCCCATTCGGTGGCAGGACCCGGACGTGCGTTGGAAGCCCCGCGCGATCGCACCGAAGCGTGCGAAGGGCCGGACCGCCGGCTTGCGGCAGGACGCAGCAGCCGTCTACGGGGACCCCCAGGCCGTCGAGAACGAAGTGACTCGGGAGTGGGCTAGAGGCGAGGTCGCCCCCGTACGGCTGGACGAAGAGATCGGGGCCGCCGTGCGGAAGGCGGCGCGGCACAAGCGGATCACGGACGGCGAGGCGCTCGCCTTGTTCCGCGCCGAGGGTGCGGCCCTGGAGACGCTGTGCCGTGTGGCCGACGACCTTCGTCGCGAGGCCGTGGGCGACGAGGTCACATACGTCGTGAACAGGAACATCAACTTCACCAACGTCTGCTACGTGGGATGCCGCTTCTGTGCGTTCGCCCAGCGGGAGGTGGACCCCGAGTCCTACACGCTCAGGCCACGGGAAGTGGCGGAGCGCGCTCGCGAGGCTTGGGAGTGGGGCGCGACCGAGGTCTGCCTGCAGGGCGGGATCCATCCGGACCTGCCCGGCAGCTTCTACTTCGATCTGCTCGATGCGATCAGGGGCATCACCTCGGACATCCACATCCACGCCTTCAGCCCGATGGAGATCCTGAACGGCGCTTCAAGGCTCGGCATCTCGTTTGCGGAGTTCCTGCAGGAGTGCAAGGCGCGCGGTCTGGACACGATCCCCGGTACGGCCGCGGAGATCCTAGACGACGACGTCAGGTGGCTGCTGACGAAAGGCAAGCTTCCGGCCGACACGTGGGAGGAGATCATCAGGACGTCGCACGCCCTGGGGATTCGCTCCTCGGCGACGATCATGTACGGTCACGTCGACGCGCCGCCGCACTGGGTCTCCCACATCCGTCGGCTCGCGCGGATCCAGGCGGAGACCGGTGGTTTCACGGAGTTTGTCCCGCTCTCCTTCGTCCATCAGAACGCGCCCATCTACCTCGCGGGGAGGGCGCGCCCCGGCCCTTCGTTCGAAGAGAACCGGAGGATGCATGCGATTGCCCGAATCCTTCTCGACGGCGCCATCGACAACGTTCAAGTGTCTTGGGTGAAGATGGGGATCGAAGCCTGCCAGCTCATCTTGCAGGGCGGGGCAAACGACTTCGGCGGCACGTTGATGGAGGAGACGATCAGCAGGATGGCCGGCGCGGAGTGGGGAGTCCGTATGCGCCCCTCGGAGCTCGAGGACGCGATCCGCGCGCTCGGCCGCACTCCCGCCGAGCGAACGACCACATACGATCGCGTGCGGCGCAACGCTTTCAGCGGTCCTATCGCTGGGACGACGGGCATTGCTCCCGCCGATGTCGGCAGATGACCGGTATTGGAGAAGAGATTTCGTCAATCGGCCTGACCGATATGGTCAATAGAATTGACTAGCAACTTTCTGCAAGAAACGTCTTGAAACGCTCAACCTTCGTGTGGACGATTCCCTACGGGGACGCATGTGGAGGTGCATCGGGTTGGCGGTTTGCCTCTTGTCAAAGAGGGGCAGAGTGCCCGAGAATCACATGGGTGTGATTCCGGGGGGAGAGAACGGTGCATCACTACATCCCGTGGCAAGAGCGGGCGCGGTGCCGAGAGCACGACCCCGAGGTCTTCTTCCCCGAGAAGGGGGGCTCGTCCAGGGAGGCGAAGAGGATCTGTGCGGACTGCTCCGTTCGCATCGAGTGCCTCAACTACGCGCTCCGTCGCGATGAACGGTACGGGGTGTGGGGTGGCATGAGCGAGCGGGAACGGCGACGCCTCAAGCGCATGGCGTCTTAACGGGTTGAAAGGGGGTGACCGATGTCTCCCGCCAAGAAGAAGACCGCGAAGAAGAAGACCACGGCCAAGAAGAAGACCGCGGCCAAGAAGAAGACCGCGGCCAAGAAGAAGACCG
>JBFMCN010000087.1:0-12814 GCA_040754475.1 Actinomycetota bacterium
CGCGGAAGGTCGGAGGTCAAATCCTCCAGCGTCCACCGAGAAGGCTTCCTTTCCCCCCAACGGGGCGGTGCGACGTCAGACCCGCTCGAGATCCGCTGAGCGTTCCTCGCGGGAACCGACGTCGGAGTGCGGCAGGCTGACCGAGAACAAGCACCCCTGCCCCGGAGACGAGGTCAGGACGAGTTGCCCGCCCATCGCCTCCGCGATGCGCCGGGCGATGTAGAGGCCGAGGCCGAAGCCGCCCGGCTTCTGCCTCATGACGCCGTCGGTGCGGTAGAAGCGCTGGAACACGCGGTCCTGCTCGGCCAGGGGGATGCCCTCACCGGCATCCTGCACGGACACGACGACGCGCTCGTCCAGCTTCTCCAGCCGCACGACCACCGGCGCGTCGGCAGATGTGTACTTGAAGGCGTTGGAGAGCAGGTTGGAGATGATCTGCCCGAGGCGGAACCCGTCAGCGGTCGCCCAGACGGAATGATCCGGCCGTTCGAGTCGAACGGGCCGGGCACCCGGGAGGTGGCTCGCCTCGCGGATCTCGTGTTCGAGGACCGCTCCGACCTCCACCGGACCCGTGTCCATCGCCAGGCTTCCCGTCTCGATGCGTGAGACGTCGAGGAGGTCGTTGATGAGTCGCTCGAGCCGGTTCGCCTGGCGGAGCATGATCTGGTAGTACTCGCGGCGGGCCTCGGGCGAGTCCTCGATCAGTCCCTCGTCGAGTGACTGGAGCAGGCCCTTGAGGGGTGTGAGCGGCGAGCGAAGCTCGTGGGACACCGTCGCCACGAAGTCGCTCTTCATCTGCTCCGCCTCGAGCTCGGCCGTCACGTCGCGAGCCGTCACGACATGACTCGATCCTTCTCCCGCTCGATCGGGCATCCGGCTGCTCGCATAGCGGATCCACCGCACCGAACCGTCGCGTCGCACGATCAGGGCATCCTGCAGCTCGGGGGCGCCCACAACGAAGTGGGATTCGGATGCGCCATCCGCATCCGGCTCGCGTAGCACGCGCACGACCTCGTCGAATCGATGGCCGACCACCTCGTCGGCACGGAAGCCGGTGATCCGCTCCATCGCCGGGTTCCAGGACAGGACTGTGCCGGCCGCCGACAGCACGAAGATGCCGTCCGAGCTGCTGCCTACGACGTCCGCGAGGTGACCACGCTGCTCCACGGTCTCGTGGAACAGCTGCTGGTTCTGCTGCCGGACGGAGACCTGAGAGGCGAGCGCGTCAACGAGGATCCTCTCGGGCGCCGAGAGATCCGCTTTCCGGTAGACGGCCAGGACCCCGACCTCCGCCTTCTCGTCGCCCACCACGGTCAGGTACGTGGACAGCCCAGGGCGCGAGTTCACGTACTCGCCAGGGTCCGCGTGGCCCTCCACGGAGGGGACGGCAAGGCACAGGCCGCTCTCGGAGCTGTAGACGCGAAGCTCGGAGCCGTCGCGCATGGCGAGTTCCGCCCCGGTCGCGTCGACCAGCCGGCGGACCAACTCGAGGAAAGGCTTGAAGTCGTAGCGCGCGTCGAGAGGTCCGAACAGGGCCCGGCCGGCCTCGTACAGCGTCCGCATGCGCTCGCCCTCCCGACGCTGCTCCTCCTGGCGCTTGGTCTGCAGCCAGCCCCGGTAGGCGAAGAAGGACAGGACGATCGGTGCGATCAGGAGGGGCAGACCGACGAGTCCCGTATCCCACACGAGCGCGGCGAGCATCCCGACCGTGAGGTTCCCGGCCGCATGCAGCAGGTTCAAGCCACCCGGCAGGAGCACCACCTTCCGAAGCGAGATCCCTTCCACGCGGGAGATGATCAGCGCAACCGAGAGCTCGTTGAGGACGAAGTAGCAGGACATGGCGACGGCGCACGCGACCCAGGTCAGGAGGCTGAACGATCCGGAGAGGCCGAACGCGTGCTCTAGCAGCTGGTAGACGAACTCGGCCACCGTGATGGCAACGACGAACTGCGACGCGTTGAAGACGACCTTGTACCAGGCCCAGCGGCGGAACGCGTGGCCGGCCAGTGTGCCGAGGAGCACGCTGAGTGTCAGGACGCTCGCCGGGGCGAGAAGCAGCGCCGGAACCCACACCGCGTCGGTGACCGAGAAGTTCTCAGTCTCGGTGCGATGCGACACGGCCACCGTGAACTGCTCGCTGAGCGCGGCGGTGAGCCCGAGCCCAACGGCGACACCCAGGTCCTGCCAGGTCCAGGTGCTGATGTCGGGCATCCGGATCGCAAGGGCGCCCGCAGCCATCGCGACAAAGCCCACGATGCCCCAACGGGCGGATCCGGGAAGCTTGCGGAATGTGCTCATCTCCTTGCGTATCTCCGCGGTCGAGCCGGCGAATCGAGGCGCCGGCGGTTCCCGGCTAGCTCCAGATGCCTCCGCTCCAGCCCTGCCCGGTCCAGTCCCCGGACCACGATCGGCCGTTCCAAGAGGTCCCGCTCCAGGAGCGACCGCTCCAACTCCTTGCCTCCCATCCGGGCGACTCGGCGACGTACGCGCTCCAAACGGTCGAACCCCAGGAGTCCGCGGACCACGAGCGGGCCGACCAGGACCTCCCGTCCCAAGCCTGCCCCAGGACGTCGATCTCCCCCTGCACGATCTCGGGGACACCGTCGCCGTTCAGGTCGGCGTAGACGTGGAAGGACCCCCGGCTGGCCTCCAGCGAACCCAGGCCCGTCGATGGAACAAGGCCCTGGTTCGCGGGTCGCGTCTGGAAGGCGTTGCTGAACGCGGCGCACACGGAGCCCAACGCGTCCACGAGCGGCGCGTTCATCAGGCCGCGCGACCTCATCGCAGTCCCTATCAGGATCGCCTTGGCGACATCGGGCGTGAGTGCCGGGTTCGCCTGGAACATGAGGGCTGCGACGCCCGAGACGACGGCGGCAGCCTGAGACGTCCCGGTGCCCTTGAAGTAGGCGTTCCCCACCCTGGCGAGCGGGTGTGCCTGATCGACGGTGCTACCGACGGCACGGTTCGAGACGATCGTGATGCCGGGCGCGCTGATGTCCGGCTTAGCGAAGCCGCTCGACGTCGGCCCGCGACTCGAGAACTCCGCCACGCCGTCGTCGAAGGCCGCGATCGTGCCCTTCAGATCCGCCGCCCCCACCGTCAGCACGAAGGGGTCGTCACCTGGCTTGTTGATGGTCCCCGAATCGGGTCCCCGGTTTCCTGCGGAGACGACCACGAGGATTCCGGAGAACCAGACGCGCTCCACCGCATAGTCGAGCGGGTCCACTTGGTAGGACTGTGTCGAGTCGGTGCCGAACGAGAGGTTAAGGACGCGGATGTTGTACTCGGCTCGATGGTCGACCACCCACTCGAGGCCCGCCAGGACGACGGACACGTCGGTCGAGCCGTCGGCGCCGGCCACCTTGACCGAGACGATGTTGGCGCCGGGCGCCGCGCCGGTCCACGCACCGGCGGATGAGGTCCCGTCGCCGGCGATGATGCCGGCCATGTGGGTCCCATGGCCGTACCGGTCGTATCCGTCGTGCTCGGGGGTGAAGTCGACTCTGGCGAGCACGCGGTTGCCAAGGTCGGGTACATGGCTCACACCTGTGTCCAAGAGTGCGACCGAAACCCCCTTGCCCGCGTGGGTGGTCGGGACCTGCGGCAGGCGGATCGTCTTCCGCCAGATCGTGTTGGCGGGCCAGGTGTCGAACCTGCCCATGTCCACCGTGGCGACGCTGACGCGCGCGTCGCCCCAGATCCGCATCACCGCGTCGGAGCCGGCCAGCTCGTAGAGAGCCGACCCCGGGAGCTCAGCCGAGAAGCCCCCGACGATCGAGAGCTCCCGCGTCACGCCCCCGCCGAGGTCCCGTACCAGGTCCTCGGCCGCCGAGGACGAAGGCCGGCGCTCGCGGACGATGATCGAGAGGGTCGACGCCGGTGCGTGCTCGGCCGCACCCAGCAGGGCTCCGTCGATCTTCGCCAGGGCATCAGGGGCGGCGGCCGCCGGCACGGAGGTCCACGTCATCGCCATGGCGGCGAGGCCGAGGACGACGGCCAGAGCCCGGGCCCGGCCGCGTCGGGTCGGCACGTTTGGAGGATGACCGATCATGTTGACTAGTGGCCTTCGCATCTCACGTCCAGGAGTCGGTCACCCAGGGGCCGTCGCTCCAAGAGGCGCCGCTCCAAGAGGCGCCGCTCCAGCTCTTCCCGCTCCACCCGTCCGCGCTCCACGAATTGCCCTCGAACACGCAGGAAGACCAGCTCTTGCCGCTCCAGGAGACACCGCTCCATGAGACGCCGCTCCAGGACGCGCCGGACCAGGAGGCGCCGGACCAGCTCTTGCCGTTCCAGTCGCCGCCGGACCAGGACTTCGCGAGGGCCTCGAGCTCGGCCATGGCGGGGGCGTCGAACGGCGAACCCATGATGTCTTGCTCCCCGGTCAGGACCACCCCGTCCTGTGTCAGGTGATCCGAGCCGCGGGCCAGCTCCAGGGAGCCCCTTCCCGTCGACGGAGGGGGCGTCTGTGTGAAGGTGGGGAGTGGCGCGGCCAAGGCCCAGGTGAGCTGGAGCTCGCCGGAGCCGATCCGGTGAGCTCCAAGTCCCAGGCGGTAGGTCGAGCCGGCGATCAGCTTCTTCACCTGATCGGGAGTCGCGGATGGGTACCGCTGCAGGATCAGCGCTGCCGCGCCGGAGACGATCGCCGCCGACTGCGAGGTGCCGCTTCCGCGGAAGTACAGGTCGTCGATCACACCCTCGGCGTGGTTTGCGTCGATGTACGAGTTGCGCACGCGCAGGCCTTGCAGATGGACGCCGGGGGCGACCAGATCGGGTCCCCTCTTCGGCCCTCGCTTTGGCCACGGCGAGAACGCCGGGACGACATCGTCCGCCATCGAAGGCGTCCCGTTCGGGTCCGATGCACCGATCGCGAGGAGGTACGGATCGTAGGCCGGGTCGGTGAGCGCAGGTCCGTTGTCCCTTGCCCGTTCGAAGCCACTGTTCCCACCGGCCGCCACGACGAGGATGCCCTGCTTCCAAGCCTGCTCGGCTGCGAAGGCGAGCGGGTCGCTCGTGTAGAGCTGCCTCGAGTCCGTGCCGTAGGACAGGTTGATGATCCGGATGTTCAGGCCTGGGTCGTGCGCATGCTGAACGACCCAGTCGATCGCAGCGATCACCTGGCTCACGTCCACGCCGCCGTCGGCCACTCCGACCTTCACGCTCACGACCCGCGCATCCGGTGCCATCCCGCGGTAGGCGGAGGCCGGGGCGCTCGCATACGGCGCGGTCAGTGCCGAGTCGTGCCCGGCGATCAAGCCCGCCATGAACGTGCCGTGGCCGTTCGTGTCGAGGTTCGTCAGGTTCGGGGCCTGGGACTCGAACGACAGGTCCGGGCCGTAGATGATCTTGCCGGGGGCATCGAGGCCTGGAACAGGGGAGACGCCCGTGTCGATGAGCGCCACGTCGACCCCGGCGCCCGTGTAGCCGGCGTTCCACCAGTCGACGGCGCCTGTGTACTGCGTGGTGAGGTACATAGAGTTGATGTCGCTCGCTGGGTCGTAAGGAATTTCGGCGAGAGCGCTCGGGGCCCCGGGCAGCAGCGCGAGCGCGATGGTCGGCACGATCGTGCAGATCCGCAGCCAAGCGGTGATCGCGGGCTTGCGGCTCTTCCAGAACCTCATCCTGTCCTCCTGAATCGGGTACGACGTGATCGTTTCGGGTCGTGAAACTGGTCTACGTAGAATCCGCCAGCTAACCGACGCGAGACATCGGCGGGAAGGCTTCGAGATGTCGGCGGTAGGGCTTGTTCTTCCGTAGGGAGGTTGTGGGCGTCGGCTCTGGAGGGGGTTAGGCCGGACGGACCTTGGGTACAGCGCTAGGCAGAGGCCGGATGGCGCGCCGGTTACGGCGTTGTCAGGCCCCCCCGGGGAGATGACCTAGAATGCAACCATGCCACCCACGTGGCGAGCGATAGGGGCAGGGGTCGTGGCCGTGCTCGGCCTCTCGACCGCTTGCAACTCGGGTTCGCTGCAGGAGGTCGCCCCATCCCCACATCGGGTGACCGTCACAGGAATCTCGCTCGGCCGTGGACGTGTGAGCGGACTGGCCTTCGATGGCGGCACGATCTGGGTGTGCTCGGAGGTGCAGGGCATAGGGAGGACCGCGACGCTGTCGGCCGTGGATCCGGATGTGGGTGGGACTCCTCGCCCGTCGGCGAAGCTGCGGTCGTGCGGTTTGCCGCTTGCTGCGCTCGGCTACCTGTGGATCGATGGTTACCGCGTCGACCCCGCGACAGGGCGGATGGTTGCGCTGCCCTTCGAGGGCCAACCCGAGGCGTTCTTGGACGGGTCGTTGTGGATGTCCGGCCAGGAAGGCCTGGTCCGCATCGACCCCGCCACGAGCCGAATCCAAGCTGTGATCTTCGACCAGCCGATGGATACGTTCGGACGCGTCGTGGGGATGGATGGCTCGGTGTGGTTCGCGGTCGGCGATCGGGTATTCCGGGTGGACTCCGCCACGAACGAAGTCGTTGCCACAGTCACCATGACGCAGCACATGGCCAGCGCCATGGCTGCGGGTGAAGGTTCGCTGTGGGTCGCAATAGGTGGGGAAGGGACACTTCTGCGAATCGACCCGGCCACGGATCGCATCAGCGCCACGATCAGTTCGGGGGCCGAGAACCTCCTCGATGTCGTCGTGGCCCACGGTGCTGTGTGGGCGGTGGGTCTCCAGACGATCGACGGCAACAGCCGCGAGAGGCTTTGGGAGATCGACCCACGCACGAACCGGGTCGTCGGCCGTGCCGTGACCATCCCAGTCTCGGGCCACGCCGGCGTGGTGGCCGCTGCCGGCTCGCTGTGGGTTGGAGACGGCGGCGCGTGCCGTGACGCCGGGCCCCCCCGAGCTCGGCTGTTCCGGATCGACATAGCCCCGTAGTCGAACGGCCGACGTTGCGGGGATGCATGGGTCCCCGGATGCGAACCTTGGAGCAGTAGGGCGCGTTGCTGCCGGACTCCCCGCGTGATGATCAGCTGCTGGTCGCCTGACGGAGGGGGACGGGTGGACAAGCAGTTCGAGAAGGAGATGAGGGACGGCTATGGGCTGACCGAGCCGTCGGTACCATCGGGTTCCCCCTCCGCGAGAACGAGACGCTACTGGGGGTGCCGGTCCTCCTCGCCCAGTCGATGGTGAACCGGCACGGCCTGATCGCGGGCGCCACCGGGACGGGCAAGACGAAGACGCTGCAGGTCCTTGCGGGTCAGCTCTCCGACGCAGGTGTGCCGGTGTTCGTCGCCGATGTCAAGGGCGACCTCACCGGGCTGGGAGCGCCGGGCGACGCCGCCGACCCGAAGGTGCAGGCCCGCTGCCAGCAGCTGGGCTGGACCTTCGCGCCGAAGGCCCACCCGATCCGGTTGCTCTCCCTGGCCGGGAAGCTTGGGGCGCAGGTCCGCGCCACAGTGCACTCGTTCGGGCCGCTGCTGCTGTCGAAGGTCCTCGATCTGAACGTCACGCAGACGGCGGTGCTCTCACTCGTATTCGAGTACTGCGACGACAGGCAGCTTCCGCTGCTGGACCTGGAGGATCTCAAGACGACGCTGCAGTACCTGGCGTCCGATGACGCGAAGCCCGTGCTCGCCGAGTACGGGGGAATGGCCCCCTCCACCCTCGGCGTGATACGGCGCTCGATCGTCACGCTCGAGCAGCAGGGCGCCGATGCCTTCTTCGGCGAACCGGAGTTCGACGTCGACGACCTCCTGGGCGTGAACGGCGACGGCACCGGGATGATCCACGTGCTGGAGCTTTCCGACGTGATGGACAAGCCGGCGCTGTTCTCCACGTTCATGCTGTGGCTCCTGGCGCAGCTGTACTCATCGTTGCCGGAGGTGGGGGACCAGCCGAAAGCCAAGCTCGCGTTCTTCTTCGACGAGGCGCACCTGCTCTTCGACGATGCCTCCGAGGCGCTGCTCGGCCAGGTCGAGCTGGTCGCCAGGCTGGTCCGCTCCAAGGGAGTGGGTTTGTACATGGTCACGCAGTCGCCGACGGACGTCGCGCCCAAAGTGCTCGCGCAGAGGCGAGGGCCGCCGGGGTGCGAAAGCGAAGAAGGGCCGTATCGAGGTGGGCGACATCGTCAAGAAGGGCACGAAGTCCGGCACGTCGCGTCGAGGCCAGGCCATAGTCCGCGACGTGCTCGGCACACTGTTCGGCAAGCGCTAGGAGGTCGGGCTCGTCGCGCCCGGGGCAGCGGTCTCAGACCGCCTGCCGCCGGTCGTCAAGGCGTGGATCTTCCGACATCGACGAGCGGTCGAGGGCCTCTCGAACGATCGCGCCGACGGCTTCGGTCTCGATGAGGAAGCCGTCGTGCCCGTGCGGGGAACCGATCTCCCGCACGCCGTCGCAGGTCGAGACACCCTCGGCGATCTCCCGCTGGAGCCGAACGGGGTAGAGGCGGTCGGAGGTGACGCCCCCGACGACGAGCGGGACCTGAATGGCGGCGAGCACCTCTCCGACACCGGCCCGGCCTCGGCCGATGTCGTGCGAGTTCATCGCCTCCGTCAGGACGACGTACGAGTTCGCGTCGAATCGCCTGGCGAGCTTGTCCGCATGGTGATCCAGGTACGACTCCACCGCGTAGCGGCCGGTCCGGAGCGGATCCTCCCCGGGCTGCCCGTGGCGGCCGAAGCGTAAGTCCATCTCGCTGGCGCTGCGGTAGGAGAGGTGTCCGATCTGCCTGGCGATCCCGAGTCCGACGTGCGGGCCGTCGCCGGGCTGGGCGTCGTAGTAGTCGCCGCCGCGCCAGCGCGGGTCGCCGCGGATGGCCCCCAGCTGTGGCGCGCACCAACCGATCTGGTCCGCGGTCGCGGCCGCACACGCCGAGAGCACGACGGCGGCACCGACCCGCTCGGGTGCCATCACCGCCCATTCCAGCGCTCGCATCCCGCCCATCGAACCTCCGATCACCGCCGCCCAGCGCTCGATCCCGAGCGCATCCGACAGGGCGATGTCTGCCGCCACCTGGTCCCGGATGGTGGTCCTCGGGAATCGCGCTCCCCACGGCCGGCCGTCCGGCGCGGGGGAGGCCGGGCCTGTCGTTCCCTGGCATCCGCCGAGCACGTTCGGGCACACCAGGAACCACCCGCGCGTGTCGAGGCCCTTGCCGGGTCCGACCAGGCCGTCCCACCATCCGCGGGTGAGGTGCCCCTCAGTGTCCGCTCCGGAGACGTGGGAGTCGCCGGTGAGCGCATGCAGTATCAGGACGGCGTTGTTCTCATCAGCGTTCAGCGTGCCGAACGTCTCGTACGCCATGCGAAGGTGCGGCAGCTCGCCGCCCAGCTCCAGCGCCAACGGTCCGAGGTCGGCGAACTTGCGCCGGCCGGGGTGGTCGCCCTCCCGCCAGGCTGCGCTGGCCGGGGGCGGTCCGTCGTAGGAGATCGCCACGGTGTCAGGCCCCTTTGGCCGCGCGGAAGCCCGCCCCGAGGTCGGCGAGGATGTCGTCGATGTGCTCGAGCCCCACCGAGAGCCGGACAAGACCCGGAGTCACCCCCGTCCTGAGCCGCTCCTCGGGAGCCAGCTGGGAGTGCGTGGTGGATGCGGGATGGATCACAAGGCTCCGAACGTCGCCGATGTTCGCGACGTGGCTGTGCAGCTCGAGGCCTTCCACGAACCGCCTGCCCGCTTCGACCCCACCGGCGATCTCGAAGGACACGATTCCGCCGGTTCCACGGGGGGCGATCCGCCTTCCGCGTTCGTACCAGGGGCTGCTCGGGAGGCCCGCGTAGTTCACGAACTCGACGTCGTTGCGGTCTTCCAGCCACTCGGCGACGGACTGGGCGTTCCGCACGTGACGCTCGATCCGCAGGCTGAGCGTCTCCAGCCCCTGCGCGATGAGGAAGGCATTGAACGGGGAGCTGGACGAGCCGAGGTCGCGCAGTAGCTGGACGCGGGCCTTGACGATGTAGGCGAGATTGGTGCCGACCGCCGATCCGACGCCGAGGTCTCTCGCGTAGACGATGCCGTGGTAAGAGGGGTCGGGCTCGTTGAAGCCCGGGAAGCGCTCGGGCTGGGTCGAGTAATCGAAGGTACCGCCGTCGACGATGAAGCCGGCGATCGCCGTGCCGTGGCCGCCGAGGTACTTCGTGGCGGAGTGCACCACGATGTCGGCGCCCCATTCGAACGGCCGGATCAGGTAGGGCGTGGCGACGGTGTTGTCGACCATCAGGGGCACGCCGGCCCCGTGGCCGATCTCGGCGACGCCCTCGATGTCGAGGATGTCGTTCTTCGGGTTCGAGATCGACTCGCCGAACAGGAGCTTGGTCTTGGGTCTCAGCGCCCTCCGCCACGCGATGAGGTCGTCCGGATCCTCGACGAAGGTGACTTCGATCCCCAGCTTCGGCAGGGTGTAGTGGAGCAGGTTGTAGGTCCCGCCATACAGCGACGGGCTCGACACGACGTGGTCGTCCCGCCCGGCGAGGTTCAGGATCGCGATCGTCTCGGCGGCCTGGCCCGAAGACACCAGTAGGGCGCCCACCCCACCCTCCAGCGACGCCATCCGGTCCTCAACGACCGCGTGGGTGGGATTCATGATCCGCGTGTAGATGTTGCCGGGCTCCCTTAGCTCGAACAGGCTGGCCGCGTGTTCGGTGCTGTCGAACGTGAAAGAAGTCGACTGGTAGATCGGCAGCGCCCGCGCCTTGGTCGCGACGTCGGGGGACTGTCCGGCGTGGATCTGGCGGGTCTCGAATGACCAGGGTGCGCACATCGGATCGCTCCTCGGAAGCTCGGGCGGGGTCGGCGAACGACTCCGCGGGCGGAGGGTGAAGGGGTCGAGCCCTTGGGACCCCCGGGAGGGCGGTCCCTGAGGCCGTCGGCCTCAGGCGAGGTGCGACGGCCGGGCTCTAGCTCGGCATTCGGCAGGCGAGGCTATCGGGAACAACGCGCCACGCGATCCCACGGCAGCCTGTCCGGATCAAACCGGGCCTCCCTGTTGTCCCCCTTGCCACTCGACGCTGTCCGGCAGCGCGGAGCGATTGGTCACGTAGGTTCTCGCATCTGGAAGGGGGTGTCAACCAGGCGACTTGGTCTTGCGCTGGAGGGTTCGCAGGTGCGAAACTGGAGTTTAGACGTCCGGGCTTCGAGGCTCGGCGATGGACGGCGGCGCGACGCGGGCGCGCGCCGCCGTCCCTACGTCGGGCCTCCGACCCCGAGTGATATCTTCGCTCCTCAGGGCGCGTAGCTCAGTGGGAGAGCGCTTGCTTCACACGCAAGAGGTCGCAGGTTCAAAACCTGCCGCGCCCACCGCATCTACCAGGGACTTTGCCTCCCGAGTTGCTTCGAACTCTCCCGGCAAGTAAGATTTGAGTAAGATCAGATCGGGAGGGAAAGGCCCCAATGGGCGGGCGAGTCAGATGGGAAAGGACCCGGTATCCGGGCATCTACTCGCGCCCCTCCGCAGCAGCAGGAGTGATCCTCTACCGCGTGGTCATTCAGACCGGCAAGCGCCAGTTGACCAAGACCGGATTCCCGAACGATCTCAAGGCGGCTCAAGCGTGGCGCGAGGAACACCAGGCCAAGAAGCGGCTTGGGGGATTGCCCGACTACGCGAAGGCCCGAAGCTCTCTGAACTCGCTGTATGAAACCGTTCACGCCGAACGCGCCTACGCGCCCGCAACTCTGACGCTTCACACTCACCTATGGAAGGCCGTCGCGCCGACTCTCGGCGAGCTACCCATTGTCAAGATCGACCGAGACGCGATCGAGACGACGCTGCGCGCGATCCGTAAACCTGCGATGCGTGAGAAGACACGCCTGTTGCTCGGGATGCTGTTCAACCATGCAGTTGAGAAGCGGTGGCTTGCGGTCACTCCGGTTCCGAAGCTCGCCCGGCCGAAGACTCGCCATGAGCGTCTAGAGCAAGCTCCCGCGAAGAAGGCCAAGCGGTACCTGACCGAGGAAGAGTTGGCTTCGCTTCTCTCGAAGATGCCCGAGCGGTATCGCGCACTCGTGGAACTCATGGCCCGGATGGGCCTACGTCCGGGCGAGGCGTACGCGCTGACGGTCGCAAAGTTCGACCCGCTGCGGCGAACGCTCACGGTCGATGAGTCCGTGACCGGGTTCACGAAGACCGGCCTGAGTCGAACGCTCGTCCTTCCTGCGGTCGTGGCTGAGTCACTTGTCGCTCACCTAGCGCGTCACTCGAACCCCGCAGATCCCACGGCACTCATGTTCCCTTCCGAGGACGGAACGACCGTTCACCCGAGCAACTTCCGAACCCGAATCCTCGGTCCCGCAGCGCGAGAGGCGAACCTGAGCGGACTTCGACCGAACGACCTTCGACACTCAGCAGCATCCTTCGCCATCGCTCAGGGAGCGAACGTCTATGACGTTCAAAAGATGCTCGGCCATGCTCGGCCGAGCATCACGCTCGACGTTTACGGCGAGTTGTGGGAGGGCTCGCAAGAGCGGCTTGCCAAGAGGCTTGACGAAGCGATCCGGGCAAACCGAGCACCAGCGCAGAAGACGGGCGAGGTGCTGACCCTCCCCGCCGAAAGGAGATGACGCCATGAGCCACGGCCCCGATTACTTGGACCGGTGGTTCGTCATTGGCACGACCGAGTACCCGGAGCCGGGTCGCCGCTACATCCTCGCCGAGTGTGCCGAGCGCGCCTTCGCCATGGTAGTTGCGGAGCAGACGGACGTTAGCGAGCCCGTATTCGGCGACCTTGAGGCGTGGTCCCTTGGCGAAGTGCTAGCGGATTCGGAACTAGCCGAAGCCTTTGACCGCTGGCAGGCGCAGGACGACCCGATCCGTAGGGCCGAATGCGCTGCTGTTGCAGCGATCACGGAGGCCGGTCTTTCGATGTTCGGGGAAGAAGACGAGTAG
>JBFMCN010000088.1:0-12786 GCA_040754475.1 Actinomycetota bacterium
GCGCTCGGCGGCGAGCCGGACGAGGTCCAGCGCGAACGTGCCATCTCCGGCCCCGACCTCCACGACCGGGAACGGATCGGGCCGTCCGAGGTCCGCCCAGAGCTCCGAGAACGCGCACATGAGCAGCTCCGCGAAGATCGGGTGCACGTGTGGGCTGGTGACGAAATGCCCCTCACGTCCGACGGGGGGCCGCTCGTAGAACCCTCCCGGTCCGTACAGGGCGCGCTCCATGAACTCGGCGAACGTGATGGGCCCGTGGTCGCGGATCGCGTCTCGGATCTGTGCGGCGACGTTCTCGCTCACGCGCAGAGCCTATCGATCGGGCAGCCGCTCATCCGGACCGGCTCGAGGCGCGGCGGGACCTCTCCGGGGCACCTGTCACAATGCCTGCGATGCGGGTTCTTCGGATCCTCGCTCCGAGTGCCGGCGTCCACGAGCTGGAGGGGACCAACACGTGGATCGTCGGCGAGCGCCCCTCGGTCGTGATCGACCCTGGGCCGGACGACGAGCGCCACCTGCGCGACGTTGCGCGCGAAGCCGGAAGGGCGAGCGCGATCCTGCTGACTCACGACCATCCCGAGCACGCGCAGGGGGCAGGTCCTCTGTCGGCGATGACCGGTGCGACCGTCTTCGCAGTCCGTCCTGTCGCGGAAGGAGAACGGCTCCGGGACGGTCAACAGCTCGAGGCAGGAGGCGCGGCGATCCGCGTTCTGGCTACACCGGGCCATTCCCCGGACCACGTCGCCTTCTACCTCGAGGACCTCGGGGCGCTGTTCACCGGCGATGCCGTCCTCGGGCGTGGGGCCACCGTCCTCGATCCTCCGGAAGGCGACCTGGTTGCACACCTAAGGTCGCTCCGGCGGATGCGGGAACTGTCGCCGCGCACCATCCACCCCGGCCACGGGCCGGTGCGGCTGGACGCGACGGCGAAGGTGGACGAGTGCCTCGAGCACGAGGCGATGCGCGAGGAGCAGGTGATCGCGGCTCTCGAGGGCGGCCCGCGAACGGCTGAGGAGACAGCCGCGCTCCTCGACGGCGACGATCACGGCGATGAGCCCCCCGAGGTGCGTGCGCTCGCCGCGCGTTTGGTGCTCGCGCATCTCCTCAAGCTCGAATCCGAAGGGCGCGCGGAGAAGCGCACTGAGGGCGGGGTCGCCCGCTGGTCGCTCTCGCCGCCGCGCGCCTGCGCACGCTGCGGCCGCCCGGTGAGAGGGCGAACGCCCCTTTGTGGAGCGTGCACCCTGGCCGCGCTGCAGGAGTCCGACTAGCGCCGAGCGTGCTCGTAGACGGAGACGTGCTTGCCGGTGCCCTCGTAGGGCTCGCGACTCCAGCCGCCCCAACGTTCGCGCAGCCGCAGTCCGGCGAGCTGTGCCATCAGGTCGAGCTCCGACGGCCAGGAGTAGCGGATCTGCACCGGATAGGTATGGGTCCCACCCTCCGCGATGACCACATGGTGGGAGTACACGCGCTGCGTCACCGGGTCGTGCTTCGACACCTCGAGCAGCACGCCGTCGAGGTCGACGCGTGCGGCCTGAACGCGCTGGCCGCGGTCGAAACGTGCGAGGTCCGGAACGAACGCCTCCACCACGAAGGCTCCGTCGTCCGTCAGATGGGCGGCGACGTTGCGCATGCACCGGATCTGGTCCTCCTGGGTGGGAAGCGCGAACAGAGTGTTGAAGACCAAGAAGACGAGCGGGTATCGGCCCTCGACCGCGACGTCTGCAAAGTCACCGATCGTCACAGGGATGCCGCCACCACCCGGTTTCTCACGCAGCTTGCCCACCATCGCCTCGGAGGCGTCGATGCCGTGCACTTCCACTCGCTTCTCCGCGAGTGGAAGCGCGGTACGCCCCGTGCCGATCGCAAGTTCGAGTGCCGGGCCCGGTCCCGCGAGCGACGCCAGGAACTCAACCGCGGCATCCGAGTTCCCCGGAACGTCGTACCAGGCGTCGTAGACGTCGGCGATCCGGTCCCCATACGTCGACGGTTCGTATTCGTCCATGGGGAGAAGCTGAGCAGGGAGGCCCGCGGGCTGTCAAGCGCCCACCTCGGTGGTCGAGGCACGCTCCAGTGCGTGGAGATCCGGGATCACATACCGGCGTTGCTCCGTTCGGATGAGGCCGCGAGCTGAAAGCGCCGACAGGCTCTTGCTCACCGACTCGCGAGAAGCGCCGACCATCCGCCCCAGGTCCTCCTGAGTGAGCGGCAAGGGAAGGCGCACGCCCCGGCCGTGGCGGACGCCGTGGCGCCGGGCCAGCTCGCAGAGCCGCCTCGAGACGCGCGTGGGAACATCGTGGGCGAGCGCTTCCTCCAGGGCGGTGGCCGTCCGATGGAGTCTGGAGGCGACCAAACGCAGCAGCTCGGTGGCCGAGGCGGGGTTGCGCTCGACCACCGCCAGGATCGATGAGATCGGCAGAACCGCGACCTCGGCCCCGCCGACGGCGCGCGCTTCGACGGGCGAGGCCCCGTCGCCGAGCAGAGCGACCTCGCCGAACAGCTCTCCCACTCCGAGCAGCCCCACGACCACCTCGCGTCCGGACGGAAGCACCGCGGCCAGGCGGACGACTCCGGACGTCACCAGGTACAGGCACGAGACCGCCTCGCCCTGACGGACGATCAAGCGTCCGTGGGCGAAACGTCGAGAGGGGGAGTCCGCGAGCTCGACCGCCCGAGTCTCCACGGCCGGACGCTACCTCGCGCCGGTGACACGGCATCTCGGCACACACCGGTGACACGGCTTTCGACACGGTGGCGCTCCGGGGGGTAGGCTCGCCGCAGTCCCGGCGGTTCCGTCGCAAGGAGGGCGAACGATGGCAAAGCGTGGGCGGGAGGCCCTTGCCCAGGTTCCCCTGTTCTCGCAGCTTTCCCCCAGATACCTGAAGCGCCTTGCCGACTCCACCCGTGAGGTGCGTTTCGCGGAGGGCACCTCGGTGGTGAGGGAAGGGGAGCGGGGCGACAGCTTCTACGTCATCGTGGAGGGAGAGGCGAAAGTGCTGGACCAGACGGGGAACATCGTGAACCGCCTCCTGCCGGGGGACTTCTTCGGGGAGATCTCCCTTCTCGACGGCGGCGCACGCACGGCAACGGTCGTGTGCGAGACACCGATGACGATGCTGGAGCTCAAGCGCAGCGCTTTCCGACGGGTGCTGGAGGAAGAACCTCGTGTCGCCGTGAAGCTGCTCGAACACGGGGCGGCGATGCTCCGACGTCTCGAGCTTCCGGTCAACGGGTGACCGGGAGGCCGACCGCCATCACGCAGGGCTAGGCGCGACCCTCCATCAGACTCCGTCCGGCGTCGCAGAACGACAGGAAGTCGCACCAGCGGCAGTGCTCTCCCGGCTGCGGGTCGAACCGTGAGTCCCTGATCCCGCAGAGCCACTCGAGGACTCGGGCCCGGATCGCTGCCGAGTCGCCCGCGCGTCGGGTCACCTCCTCGCCGCTCGCGAGGTACAGGTACGTGAGCGTCAGCTCCTCAGGTCGCTTGCCCCATACGTCGACACAGGCGAGCGCGTAGAGCTCGAGCTGAAGCGTCGAGAGGGGGTCGCCTGGGGGAGGCTTCACTCCGGTCTTGTAGTCCACGACCTCCCAGGGGCCGTCCGGTGCTCCGTAGACGGCGTCGATCCGCCCGTTCACGACGAAGCCGCCGAGGGAGAGGATGAAGGGCCGCTCCGCGTACAAGGGAACGGCGTCGGCGAAGCGGCTGGTCAGGAACGCCTCCCGGAGCTGGCGGATCTTGCCCGGTCGGCCGGCGAGCTCCTCGGACGTGAGGTCCGGCTCTTCGTCCAGCTCGAGCAGCGAGGCCTGCCCGGAGGACTCTCGCTCGATCCAGGCATGGATCTGCGAGCCGATCCGCGCAGAGGGTCCCGAGAAACGCGGGAGCGGCCGCACCGCCGACCAGTAGAAGCGCTTGGGGCACCGCGCGTAGTCGATCACCCCGCCGACCGAGACGGCGTCGGGGCTCCTCCGTGTCTCGTCCTTGGTCGTCTCTCGCTCCTTCAAGCTCATGGCGAGCGTTCGGCGGTCGCTCGCAAGGCGTTCGTACTCCGACCGCTCACTCGCGTCCAGGGTCGACAGGAGAGCCGGCGGCACTCCGCTCGCCTCCGCCACGTCGCGCGCAGCGCGTCGCCATCCTTGCGGGAACAGCGCGTCGGCATCCCCCGGACGCGCCGGCCCCGGCCACTCGCGGACGAACTGCTGCCGGTACCCGGCGAGCGGGTTCTCCTCGCTCTCGGCATTCCCTTCGCCCTCCACGATCGTGTCCGCGGAGCCGGTCCGGCGGGCAAAGCTCATCAGCTCGATCAAGAACGCACCGATCTTCTTCGCCCTGAGCGTCTCGCCGTACCAGACGGCCGACGATGCGAACAGCCGGCGCTTGGCGCGGGTCATCGCGACGTAGGCGGTCCGGCGCTCTTCGAAGAGCTCCTGGTTCCGGAGCGCATCCACGAACCTCGTCATCACCCCTTCGAACCGGGGGAGGAGATCGCGGTCGCACCGGAGCTCGACGTCGAGCGAGCTTCCTCTGCGCATCGGGTTCTGCTGGATCCGCTCGTCCGGGAACAGGTGCTTCGCAAGGCCGGGCACGAAGACGGTGTCGAACTCGAGCCCCTTGGCCGCATGCACCGTCATGACCTTCACGGTGTCGTCCTCGCTCGGCTGGACCGGCGCCCACTCCCGGTCGTCCTCGATCGAGTCCACGTGGTCGAGGAACGCCCGGAGTGTCAGCTCCCCTTCGACCGGCTGGAAGGCGTGAACCTGGTCCAGGAAGGCCGCGAGGTTTCGGCGCCGCGCGGTAGCCATCGCCCGGTTTGGGTGTGCTTCGAGCTCCGAGAGGAGTCCGGCTCGCCGGATGATCTCGGCGAGGAAGTCACCGACCGGTCGGCGGGCGGCCTCTCGCAGCCGAGCGAGCTCCGAGGCGAACTCCTCGAGGCGTCGGCGACCCTCGTCCGAGAGCCCCTCCACCGAATCCAGGTGCTCGAGCGCCTCGGCGATGAGGAACGGCTGGTCCTCAAGGATGTCCTGGTCCTCGGGCAGGCGTTCGCGCAGGCGGTCGAACAGCTCGTACCCGCTGAGCCGCGTCCAGGCCGCTACGCGTGCGAGGTCCCGGTAGCCGACGCGGTACCTGGGCCCCGTGAGGATGCGCGCCAGCGCGACGCTCGCCGTGGGGTCGGCCGCGGCCCGAGCGTAGGCGAGCACCTCGACGACCTCAGGGAGGCGGATGAGACCCGCCAGCCCGACGAGCTCGGCCGGGATCTCCCGGTCGGCGAAGGCGAGCTGGAGCGGCTCGAAGAGGCGGTGCGTTCGACAGAGCACCGCGCAATCCCTCCAGGCGATCCCCTCCTCGTGCAGCCCGAGGATCGTGTCGGCGACGGCCCCCATCTCGGCGATCTCGTGCTCGTACTGCGCCACACGGACGTACCCCTCGCCGTTCGCGGGATGGGGCCGGAGCTCCTTCTGGGGGTCCGGTCGCTGGTTGGCAGGAAGGGGGCTGATGATCTCGTCGGCCGCGGCCAGGATCCGCGCTCCGGACCGGAAGTTCGTGTAGAGGGGGAGCCTCGCCGAGGGCGTACCGTCCGCGTTCGGGAACTGCGTTGGGAACTGGAGGAGGTTGTGGAGGCTCGCACCGCGCCACGCGTAGATGTTCTGGTCGGGATCGCCGACCGCCGTCACCGGATGGCCGCGGCCGAAGACCCCCTCCAGGAGCAGCGCCTGCGCGTAGTTCGTGTCCTGGTACTCGTCCAGAAGGACGGTCTGGAATCTTGCCCTGTACTCCTCGGCGACCTCGGGGTGCTCGCGCACTATCTCGAGTGCCAGGGCGATCTGGTCTCCGAAGTCGATCACGCCCAGGTCGCGCTTGAGCTTGCGGAATTCCTCCACCGCGCGGGCGAGCTCGATCCGCTCGAGTGCCGCCTGGTGGGGATCGGCCGAGCGGGCGGTTCTCAGCCGCTCGAGGTTCGCTTCGTTGAACGCCACCACGTCCTGGGGGTCGACGACGTGGTTCTGGAGCTGCTCGTCGAGGGCCAGGATGTTGCCGACGATCGTAGGCTGCCAGCGGGTAGTGAGGTTGTCGAACGCCACCCGGTCCAGGACCCGAGCCGCGAGCTCCGTCCGCTGGGCCGGTGTGACCACCCGCTGCCCGGGCTCGATGCCGATGAGCATCCCGTGCCGCTCGAGGATGCGCGAGGCGAACCCGTGGTAGTTGAGGATCTCAGGCTCCTCGCCTTCCTCCAGCTCCAGAGTGCGGAGCGCCCGCCGGATCCGTAGCAGGAGGTTCTCGGTCGCCTTGTTGGTGAACGTGAGGCACAGGACGTTTCCGGGCATCACGCCGGCACTCTCGTCGTCGGGTGCCTCCTTCGCGCACATCGCGAGGTAGATCACCCGCGCCGCCATGACGGACGTCTTGCCGGACCCGGCACCGGCGATGAGGACGTACGGAACCAGCGGCATCGAGATGGCGCGCCACTGCTCCGGCGTCGGCTCGGCGTGAAGGAAGTCGACGATCGGCTTGGGATAGGGCCCGCTCACGGGAGGACCTCACCGCCTTCCGGGTACCTGGAGCAGAGCATCTGGAACCGGCAGAAGAAGCAGTTCGCGGTGGTGTTCGGCACGTAGCTGCCCTGCTCGTCCAGACGTCTCACGGTGGCGATCAGGTCGGACAGACGCTGCCGCATCCGGGCCTTGTAGTCCTCCTCCACGGCGGAGACGTCCCAGGAGAGGGGGACCAGCTCCCACTTCCCCTTCTTGCCGGGGAGGTACGAAAGCTCCACCGCATCGACCGGCCTGTAGGGCGCGAGGTCCTCGCACTCGTTCACGGCGAGGTAGTAGATGCCGAGCTGGAGGCTCTCGGCGGGTCGGTCGGCGCTGTCGGCGCTGCCCGTCTTGTAGTCGGTGATCCGCCGGCCGCCTTCCGGAACCGGTCCGATCCGGTCGATCACGCCGCTCATCAGGGCGCCCTCATACTCGAACTGGAACCGGCGCTCGGTGGCCTCGGCCGGCAGGTCCCCGTATCGCGCGAACCAGTTGGGGATGAGCACGCGGATCGCATGTCGACGCTCGGCCTCGGAGACCGCGTAGGAGGGGAACCGGCCCTGCTGCCAACGCTCGTTCAGGGCCGCCACGAAGGCCTCGGGCGTTCGCTCGATCTCTCCGTTCTCGCACTCCTCGATGAGCCGGTGGACGAGTCGCCCGACCCAGGCCTGGTACCCACCGGTCACGTCCAGGCCGAGCTCGTCGGACAGCACGAACTGGAGCTCGCAATTCTCGAGGTGATCGAGGCGCGAGTACGACAGGTGCAGCGGGCGCTCCTCCTCCCGCGCGGGCTCGGTCCAGTCCCGCTGTAACCACCAGCGTCCGGGGTCCTCGCCGAGCGCGAGGAGCCCGGCGAGCGACGCGAGGCGGTGCGCCGCAGGCGCGTCCTGATCGGCCAACGAGCGCCGCCAGGCTCCGGACGCCTCCGCGGCCGAGACCGGATCGCCGGACGGTCCCACACCGATGTCGGCCCACCTCAGTCCGAGCTCCTCGACGAACCGCGAACCGACCTTCTCCTCGGACTCCAGGCCGTGTGGATCGCTCGCGGTGAGCACGACGCGCCTGCGAGCCCGGCCGAGGGCCATGCGAAACAGCCGGCGTTCGTCGGCCAGACGAGCCCGGTTGGCTTCGGAGCGCGACCTGACCCCATCGAGCGTGGCGAGGTCGAACATCGGCTCCGGCCGCGTGAGGCTCGGGAAGTCGCCCTCGACCGCACCGACCAGGATCACGGTGTCGAACTCGAGACCGACCGCCCCGTGAGCTGTGAGCACCTCGACGACGTCTGGGTTTCGGTCGCGCTCGGCGGCGAGGGTCGGGGCGCCCTCGCTCAACTCGGCTAGGTCGAGGAAGGCCTCCACCGAGGGCGTCGAGGAGGCGCCGGCGCGGGTGATCAGGCCGAAGAACGCGACGATCGCATCCAGGTCCGCATCGGCCTCGCGAGAGCGGCCGGCGGCCTCGACCAGCCGCCGCGAGTACGGCAGATCGCGCCACAGGACCGCGAAGGCGTCGAGCGCAGACGAGCGCTTCTCCTGGGCAGCCCGAAGGACCGCTCGCAGCTCGGAGATCGACTGCCGTTCGGCCTCCGACAGACCCTCTTCGAGCTCGAGCGACTCCGCCGGCCGGCGTCCCGCAGCGCGAGCGGCGCGGAGCAGCGATCGGGCCGAGGCGGGGGAAAGACCACCGAGCTCGGACGTGAGGATCGGCTCCGCAAGCTCGTCTCTTCGGTCGGCGTCGGCCACGATCCACCGGAGTGCGAGGACGAACGGGAGCGTTGCCGGAGAGGCGGAGACGGACAGTCCGCTCTCGCCGATGCTCCTCGGCACGCCGGCGTCGTCCAGTGCCCGAAGGAGCCCGCCCACGCGAGGCCCCTGTCGTCGGACGAGCACCGCCAGAGAGCTCCAGGGAACGCCTTCCTCGGCATGGATCCTTCGAAGCTCCCTCGCGACGGCCGTGCTCTCCTCGCACGTATGCGGCGCTCGCCAGGCCTCCATCTGTACCCGAGGTCCGCGGTGACAGGTGCCGAGCCTGACATTCGCGGCGCGGAACCGCTCGGCGAAGCGGCGTATGGGAGTGTCGCTGGTGCCCTGGAACGAGAAGACGTGGGACTCGGGGTCGCCGCCGACCACGAGGTCCGGTGCCGAGAGCGCGGCCAGCAGTGCCTCGGCGCCGAGCGTGGTGTCGTGGAAGTCGTCGACGAGCACGTGGTCGAAGAGCGGTTCGCCGGAGGAGCCGGCCACCGCCGCCTGCTCGACCAGCCCTGCGAAGTCGACGGAGCCCTCTGCGTCGAGGACCTCCAGGTAACGCCGGTAGAAGCCGGCGGGGTCGCGCCACCCCGGAAGGCCGGCGCGGTCTGCCCGCTCGAGGATCTCGTCGGGCTTGGCCAGCGCCTCCTGGCAGCGCAACACGAACTGCCGCATCTCGTCGGCGAACCCACGCAGCTCGAGCAAGGCGCCGAACGTCGGCCATTCCTGCGCAAGCGTTTCCCGCTCGCCGCGAAGCAGATCCTGAACCAGCGCGAACTGGTCGGCGGCGTCCAGGACCCGGGGAGGCTCCCGGTAGCCGAGGTTCCGGTAGCGGCGGCTGACGATGTGGTACGCGAGTCCCTGGAGGGTGGTGACGTGGAGGGCCGGTAGCGACAGCCGAAGGCGCCCGCGCAGTGCCGCGCGGGCCTCGGAGCGCGCCCGCTTGGATCCGACGATCAGCGCCACGCGCTCGGGGGCCTTGCCGGCTTCGATCAGGCGCGCGAACCGCTCGCGCAGGACCCAGGTCTTGCCGGTTCCGGGCGCCCCGGTGACGAGCAGGGTGCCGCTCTCGTGCGCGAGGACGAGGGACTGCTCGGGATCTGGTTCGAAGGTCTCGGGGGCCACCGAGGGCGATGCTACTCCGACCCGCCGACAGGCCCTTTCAACGGTCCGGTCAGCCGCGGGACGTGGCCCAGCGGACCACACCGCTGCTACTTATCGCTCCGACGAGCTCACCGTCCCTGAGCACGAGGGCCGTGCCTGCAGGCCCGAGGCGCCCCGCGAGGCGCTCGAGCGGCTCGTCCACCTCGGCTGTGAGCACCTGCGAGAGTGGGACGACCGCATCTCGGACCGGACGAAGCGGGTCGTCCTTGCCCACCTCTCGCGCCGAGGCGAACGAGAGCATGCCGATCACCCTGCCGTCCTCGACTACCGGGAACCCCTCGCTCTCGCGTCCTCGGAGATAGCGGTCGAGGGCCTCGGACAGAGTCATGTCGGCGGGCACGGCGGACGGCGGCGGGCCCATGGCGTCGGCGACGGTGCCTCTGGCCAGCCGATCGCGGATGCCGATCTGCTGTTCGGAAGCTCGCGCGCCCTGGAAGACGAACATGCCGATGATCGCGAGCCAGAGCGCTCCGAACGACTCCCGTCGGGTCAGCTCGAAGAGCGAGATCGCCACGAGGAGGCCGCCGACCACCATTCCCGCCCTCGCCGCGATCCTCGTTGCCCGTTGCCGATCCCCGGTGACCCGCCATACGGTCGCCTCGAGCATGCGGCCACCGTCGAGGGGCAGGCCGGGAAGGACGTTGAACCCGGCCATGATCAGGTTGACCCAGCCTACGTAGCCGAACGTGGCGGACAGCACGTCGTCCACTCCGGCCGTGGAGCGCGAGAGCGCCCAGAAGACCGCGCCAAGAGCGAGGCTGGTACCCGGCCCGACCGCCGATATCACGAACGAGGGCCCCGGCCCCTTCTCGTCGGACTGAGTGCTGGTGAACCCGCCGAAGACGACGAGCGTGATCCCGAACACCTTGAGGCCGTTCGCGCGAGCAGCTACCGCGTGCGCGAACTCGTGCAGGAACACGGAGCCGAAGAACAAGACGGCCCCGAAGACCGCGAACACAAGTGCCGAGCCCGGCCCACCGCCGCCGTCGATCGCGTCGAACTGGGCCCACAGGCTGTAGGTCAAGAGCACCGCGATCCAGATCCACGAGGAGTCGACGTTGACCGGGATGCCCCTGATCGTCGCGATCCGCCACGAACGTCCGAACACTCTCTACTCCTCCAGCAGCGAGCCGAGCTGACGCGCGTTGTTCACCGCGAAGTCCTGGTAGCAGTTGTTCATCAGCACGTGCGTCTCCCGTGTCTGCCCGGCGATCTCCTTGATCCGGGGAACCCACTCCCCGAGCTCGGCCTGTACGTACTCGTAGCGGAAGCGTTCGGACGCGGTCTCGGACTTCGATTCCCACGCTTTCGCGTTCCGTCCGTGAAAGCGCACCATCGACAAGTCCTTGGCCGTCGCCGCCGCGATCGGCGGCAGGCTCGAGTCGAATCCCTGCGGCATGTCGACGCACACGAAGGGCAGATCGTGCTCCTCCAGGAATGACAGCGTCTCCTCGTGGTTCCGGTCCGAGAGCCAGGACTTGTGGCGGAACTCGACGGCGATCCGAAGATCCCTCAGGCGCTCTGCGCACTCCAGGACGTAGTCCTTGCTCTTGCGGCCGATCACGAACCACTGGGGGAACTGGAACAGCACGGCGCCGAGCTTGCCGGCGGAGTGGAGCGGCATCAGCGCGTCGTGGAACCGCTTCCAGACCTCCTCGACCACTTCCTCGGGAAGCTGCTCCCGGTACAGGTTGCGCTTGGCCTCGAGCTCGGCCGGCAGCTCCTCTCTGAGGTCGGAGTGGATCGATTCGCGCTTCGTCGGGTGGTTCGTGAGCAGCGAGTACGCCTTGATGTTGAACGTGAAGTCCGGCGGCGTGCGTTCCATCCAAAGGACCGTGTTGCGCTCCGACGGCGGGAAGTAGTAGGTCGAGTCGACCTCCACGATCGGGAACTGGGTCGCGTAGAACTTGAGCCGGGCCTCGGCGCTCTTCGCGGATGCAGGGTAGAAGTGGCCGTCCTTGACCAGGGTCGGGTCGGTCCAGCTCGAGGTGCCGATCAGGATGCGCCCCACGCGTAGAGCCTAGCCGTCGGCCCCGGGTTCGTTGGAGCCGTGCGGCCCGCGCCCGAGCACCTTGTCCTTCGCCTGCTCGGCCTTTCGCCTGGCGTAGTTCAGCATCCGTTGCGCCCAAACGTACTCGGAGGCGAGCACCGCCAGCCCGGCGAGGATCAGGAGGATCCCCGGCCCGGGGGTGACCATCATGACGAGTCCGGCGAGCAGCAGCACGAGGCCGGCGATCGTCACGAGGATCCGCTTCCCGTTGCGCATGAGGAAACCGACGGTGACCCGCAACGGGAACCAGACCCAGCGAGCTACGTTGCGTGCGGTAGGCGTCACTCATTCAGGATACCCGCCTTCTACCTGCTCATGAGGCGTGGCTTGCCGCACGGGGCCGGAGGCGGGGGCCGCTCGCCTGGGAACGCAGGCCTCGAGAGCATCCGGGATGCGACGAGCGCGTTGCTGTTGTATATAACTAGTTGGCGGATAGCCAAGTCGGGAGTTGCTGGGTGAGCTTGTCCAGGTCGCGCTCCTTCTGGGTCGTCGTGCTGGCGACGGGGCTGTCGGCGTTCGGCGACGAGGTGGCGCTGGTCGCCCTGATGATCCGAGTGGCCGACCTTACGGATTCCGGACTGGCCGTCTCCGCTCTCCTCTTCCTGGGGCTGACCCCGCTCGTGATCTTCGCCCCGATGGCTGGTCTGGTCGCCGACCGGATGAGCCGGGCGAAGTTGCTTGCCGTGGCCACGTTCGTTCAGGCGGCCGTGGCGGGGAGCCTGGCGTTCGTGCACAGCGTCCCCGCGATCCTGGTCCTGTCCTTCGCCTTGGGGATCGGCCTGGCGTTCGCCAACCCGGCGATGTTCGCGTTGGTGCCGGAGATCGTCGGCCTGGACCACGTCACGGAGGCGAACGCCTACCTTGAGACGGCGCGCTACGGCGGCAGCGTGCTCGGTCCCCTCGTCGCCGGAAGCATCGCGGCGGGTTTCGGTGTCGGGCCCGCCCTTCTGCTGGACGCGGTCAGCTTCCTGGCCATCAGCGCCGCCGCTCTGTCGCTGAAGGTGGGCGCCCCGTCCCGCGAGCGGGCAGGGTCGGCCGAAGCCGGGAGGAAGGGACAAGCGAGAGAGGGCTTCGCGTTGGTCCTGAAGGATCGGCTGTTGCTGCTAGTCACCGCGACGGTGGGAGTCCTGGTCCTGTTCGCCGCCATGGTGACCGTCGCCGAGGTGTTCTTCGCGAAGGATTCCCTTGGGGCTGGCGACTTCGGGTTCGGGGTCCTTGCGACCTGCTGGCTGCTGGGGATGGTGTTCGGGGCCACCGTGGTGACGAGAAGGCTCCCGCCCGGGAGCCTGGCCCCGGCGGTCCTCG
>JBFMCN010000089.1:0-14402 GCA_040754475.1 Actinomycetota bacterium
GCGTTCGATGACGGTCACAGGGACCGTCGCCGACTGGGAGACGTGGACCGGCATGGCGTTCCCGGACAGCGCGCCATACGTGGTCCCTGGGGCCCTCGTCCCCATTGTCATCGACCACGAACACGACGAGGGACGCTATGTCGAGCCGAACGTCTGGATGCGCCACCGCCTGGGCGGCTGACGCCCCTGACCTCCTATGTCCTATCGAACAGCGCCTGACGCGCGGTCTACGTGGTGCCTTCTTCGCTCGACTCGGCTCCGCACTGCTTGAATCCGTAGTCGGTCGCGAGCTGGGTTATCTTCTCGTCGACGGTGTTGATCTCCATCAGAGCGGAGCTCATGCCCGTCACGTCTCCATCCTCGGCCGCCTGCTGCGCGGTGTCGAGAGCCCCAACCTCCTGGTCGAGCCCCGCCGTGATCTGGTCCCACATGCCCTGGTCGGCCTCGGGTGGGTTCAGGTCCTTCAGTTGTGAGGTCATGTCCTCAAAGACGGAGAGGAGCTCCCCCAGCTCGTCGGCCCACTGCGGCATGTTCTCCTCGGTGGGCATGCCGAGGTCTTGGCCGAGCGTCCCGATCTCTTCCATCGCGGTCTTGCAGATCGCGTCGGCCTGTGTGATCAGCTCATCCTTGGTCAGGCGGCTCTCCTCGCTGCTGCACGCGGCGAGGACGAGCACCGCAAGGGCGACGGCGATCGATCGGACGAGTGGACTTCGCATCAGGCTCTCCTCTCTCCGGCCTGTCTCTCGATCCGGCGGATCGAGCATAGTCGGCCGGCACCCCAGTCGGGGCCGTCTAGGATGAGCAATCATGTTCCCGCTGGATCCCTCTCCCGGGCAGATGCGAGAGATGGGCGAGGCCGCGCTTGCGTACGCGATCGACTTCCTCGCCAGGCGTCAGGCGGCACCCGCGTCCGACTTCGAGGATGCCGAAGCGGTGGCCCACATGTTTCGGGAGATGCCCCCGGAGATCGGCGGTGAGTTCCCGCCGCTGCTGGAGCTGGTCGAGACGATGGCGCGCAAGGCCACCGACAACGCTGGCCCCGGCTTCCTCGCGTACATCCCCGGCGGGGGGCTGTTCGCCTCGTCGCTCGCGGACCTGCTGTCCACGACGATCGACCGCTACGCCAGCCTGTGGCAGGTGGCTCCAGTCGTGGCCCAGATCGAGGACAACGTCGTGCGCTGGCTCTGCGATCTGTTCGACTACCCGCCGGAGTCTCGGGGTGTGCTCACCTCGGGGGGCTCGATGGCGAACTTCTCCGCGATCGTCACCGCGCGCAAGGCGAAGCTGCCGGAGGACTTCCTGTCCGGCACGCTGTACGTCAGCGATCAGGTCCACGCCTCGGTGACGAAGGCGGCGATGCTCGCCGGATTCCCGACGCGCAACGTGCGGAGCGTGCCCGTGACGCCGGAGCTTCGGCTCGACACGGGCGCGGCAAGTCAGATGATTGCCGAGGACCGTCGTGCGGGCATGAACCCGTTCGCGCTCGTCGCTTCGGCGGGAACCACCAACACCGGGGCGGTCGACCCGATCGGCACGTGCGCCGAACTGTGCGCAGCCGAGGGGCTTTGGCTCCACGTCGACGCTGCATATGGGGGGTTCTTCCAGCTCACGGAGCGAGGGCGCGACCGGTTCCGCGGGATCGAGCGGGCGGATTCGATCACGCTCGATCCCCACAAAGGGATGTTCCTTCCTTACGGGACCGGGGGCCTCGTCGTCCGCGAGGGTGGCAAGCTCCGCATGGCTCACCACGCCGGCGCGGCTGCGTACCTTCAGGATGTCGGGGAGGACAGCCACCTCCCCAACTTCGCTGAGTATTCGGCCGAGCTCTCGCGCGATTTCCGCGGCCTGCGCGTCTGGTTCCCGCTCAAGCTCCACGGGGTGTCGGCCTTCCGTGAGGCGCTGGACGAGAAGCTCGACCTCACGGAGGTGCTGTACGAGGGTCTGTGCGCCATCCCCGAGCTCGAGATGCCGTGGAAGCCCGATCTCACTGTCGTGCCCTTCCGGCTGCGGCGAGGCGACGACGCCGCGAACAGGCAGCTGCTCGAAGCCATCAACGCCTCGAAGCGGGTGTTTCTCTCGAGCACGGTGGTCGACGGCCGGTTCACCATCCGCGCATGCATCCTCGCGCATCGGACGCACCGCGATCGCATCGACGAATGCATCGACATCGTGGCAAGGGCGGTCGCCGACCTCGCCGGCTGAACCGGCTCGGAGGTCTCCCAGCCGACCGCCATGTCGACCGACCCGGCCTGCAGCCGCAACGCGGCTACAGTTGAGCCCGTGCCCGAGCTCCCCGAGGTCCAAGCGCTCGCCGAGAGAATGGACGCCGCTTTGCGCGGCTCCACGTTCGCGGGCGCCGATCCTCTCCAGTTCTCCTCGCTCAAGACGGTGACGCCTCGGGCATCCGAGCTTGCCGGACGGAAGGTGCGAGCTGTCGGCCGGCGGGGGAAGTACTTGGCGCTGGAGCTGGGCGGTCCGAGGATCCTCGTTCACCTGTCGCAGGGTGGGCGGGTGGACGTCGAGGACCCGCCGAAAGCGACGAAGCCGCGGGGCGCGGTCGTGCGGTTCCGCTTCGACCGGCCACCGTCGATCCTGGTCAAGGAGTTCGGCCGCGAGCGCAAGGCCGGCTGGTGGGTGCTCGCCGAGGGCGCGGACGGGCCCCTGGCGGTGCTCGGGCCGGAGCCGGGTTCGGCCGCGTTCGAGCGGTTCTTCCTGGAGAGCAACGACGCCAGGAGGGTTCACACGATCCTGCGAGATCAGCGGACCGTCGCCGGGATCGGACGCGGGTACGCCGACGACATCCTGCACCTGGCGAAGCTCTCGCCGCACGTTTCGCTCAGCCGGCTGGATGACAGGCAGCGCCGCGCTCTCGTCGGCGCGGTCGGCCACGTCCTGGCCGAGGCCCTCGAGCTCGAGCGGCGTCGAACAGGGGGTCTGCCGACGAGGATCGGTGACCATTTCACGGTCCACGGCCGCCACGGGACGCCGTGTCCCTCTTGCGAAGGTGACCTGAGGCGCGTCTCGTACGAGTCCCACGAGGTCACCTACTGTCCGACCTGCCAGACCGGTGGGAAGGTGCTCGCCGACCGGCGGCTGTCCCGTCTGATCCGGTAGGTCAAGTGGGTCTCCTCAGCTCCCGCTGGAAGACGCCGACCTGGGCTGGGGTCCGGTAGCCTGCCGGGGGCATGGAGAGAGACCTCGCAGCGTTGCCGAAGGTGGATCTCCACATCCACCTGGAAGGTGCGATGCGCGCGAGCACCGTAGCCGATCTCGCTGCGCGTCACCGGGTGGAGCTTCCCGAAGGTCTGCGCGATGGACGCTACGAGTTCCGGGACTTCAGGCACTTCGTCGACGAGTGGATGGCAGGGCTTCGGTGCCTGCGGCGCCACGAGGACTTCCGCCGGATCGCCTACGAGCTCTGCGAGGACGAGGCGGCCGAGGGGGTGCGCTACGCGGAGGTCTCGTTCTCGCTCCCGGAGCATGGAAGCCGTCTCGGCGACTGGGACTGGCCGGTACTCGCGGTGCTCGAGGGGTTCGCGGACGGCGAGAGGGACTTCGGGGTGCGCTGTCGCCCGTACGTCGATGTCGTCCGAGGACTGCCGATGGAGCTTTCGCGCCTGGCGATGGAGGCCGCAGTCCGCCACCGCGACGACGGCGTGATCGGAATAGGTCTCGGGGGAGACGAGCGATTCCCTCCGGAGGACTACGCGGGGATCTTCCGGCGCGCCCTGGAGAGCGGCCTGCGCTCGCTGCCTCACGCCGGCGAGACAGGCGGTCCGGCCTCGATCCGCGGCGCCCTGGATGCCCTCGGGGCCGACCGTATCGGCCACGGCATCCGGTGCCTGGAGGACCAGGCTCTCGTCGACGAGCTTCGCGAACGAGCGATCCCTCTGGAGGTGTGCCCGACCTCCAACGTCATGACGAAGGTCATCCGCTCGATCGCCGAGCACCCGCTGCCGAAGCTCCTTGGGGCCGGTCTTACGATCGCCTTGGGCTCCGACGACCCGTCGATGTTCTCCTCTCAACTGGCGGGGGAGTACGAGTTGGCGCGTGAGGTCTTCGGCCTCACCGACGAGAAGCTGGCAGAGCTCGCCCGAACCGGCGTGCGAGCCTCGTTCGCGGAAGGGGCGACCAAGGCGGAGATGGAGCTCGCGATCGGCGATTGGCTGGGCGGCGAGGGAGAGGGGCGGTCGTGACGCCCGCACGGAGGCTTCCGCCTAGCGACCACCGGAGAACGAGGGCAAGATGTAGCTCGGGCCGTCTCGATGGGCCTGGTGCGCCTCGGCGAGTTCCTCGAGCGCCGCCCGCGCCGCATCTGCACCCCAGCCGAACGCGTTCCCGAGCTCGAAGGGCCGAACGACCAGCATCGTGTCGAGGAATCGGCGGGTGGCACGCAGCCGTGAGGCGTGCGGGTCGCGCCGCTTCGGGATCGCGAACGCGCGGGCGGTGAGCTCTAGCACGGGTGTGGGCCAGCCCACCCCCTGGTCCTCCACCCCGTAGTGGGTGATGACCAGTTGGCGCCCAAGCTCGGTGAGGCACCGGTTGAATGCCTCGCCCGCCTTCCTGCCCTCGATGCCGAGCGCCTCGCGCAGAGCGGCGGTGGACTGCGGGCCGCTGCGGAACAGCATCCGCGCGATCCGGAGCGCGTTGCCGGAAAGCTTCGCGTCCTCGAAGTCGTCGGAGCGTCCCGATCGCGGGTGAAGGTCGGCCAGCAACCCGGGCGAGAGGAAGGACGGTCGACCGCGAAGGAATCTTGCGTACCAGGCCAGACCCCGGCGTGGCATCTCGTCCTTCCACGCCCAGAGGCGCTCCGCGTCGGGACCCCAGTCCCAGCCGAGATCCTCGATCGGCTGGTCGGTTGCGACTTCGAGGAGGGTCGGCAGCGAGACCCCCTTGTTCGGGAACAGGAGCGCGAACCCGACGTCCTCGACGAAAGCAGCAGCCCGCTCGGCGCTGCTGATCTTGCGCTTCGTATGCCACCAGCGGCGGGCGCGGGCCACACGCAGGTCGTCCACGTCGACAGAACCTACCGCTTGGCGCAGACACCCACCATGATTCAAGAGCGCGGACCGGCAAATGTGAAGAAGGCGTTAATCCATTAGGAAGACTCCGTCTGCCTAATGGATCTAGCTTGATATTCCGTTATCGTATGGCTGTGGAAGCCGCGATCTCTCTGGCGAACACTCTGAGCGAGGGGTCGGACCTGCTGCGGACCCCTGCGGACATGGCCGAATGGCTGGAGTCGGAGAGCCGTGTCCTGGGGCAGGCACCTCCTGAGGTCGCACTCCGAGTGTCGGAGTTCCGGATGCTGCGCGACGCCGTGCGCGGGCTCCTCGAGGCCGTCGTGTCGAGGCGGACACTCCAGGCGGAGGCCGTGGCGTTCGTGAACCGAGCGAGCGCCTCCCTTCCCGCCCATATCGAGCTGGATCTGGCTGATCCGGCACAGCCGAGGGTCGTGGACGTACTGCCCGCGGTGAATCCAGCAGCGCGAGTGCTTGCACAGATCGCTCGCTCTGCCATCCGTCTCCTCGGCTCGGACGCGGCCGACGTCCTCCGCGTCTGCGCTGCGCCTCGGTGCGGGCGCTTCTTCAAGGCGGCGAGGCCGGACCGAGTCTGGTGCTCCTTGGCCTGCGGGAACCGCGCTCGCGTCGCCCGGCACGCGGCGCGCAGCCAAGGCCGGGAACGCTGGCCACGACCATGACCGATCGAGGGGCTCCGGCGAGGGCGTCTGCTAGATTTCCGCCGTGCCGGACCCGTTCTCGTTTCACCCCGAGCCCGAGCTGATCGGCTTCCGCGATCCGGCTGAGGCACGCGCGGCGCTGGAGGAGCTCGGACGGCTCGCGTGGGATGCGTCACTCGATTGGCTGTGCGGACGGGCCATGCGCCGACCGATCGCCTCGGGCACCTATGCGGAGATGCGCCGGGCGTTCTTCGGCGGCACCAACGAGCCTGCACCGGCGCCGACAGGTCCCGCCAAGTCGAGCGAGGTGGTCGAGGAGTTCCGCGAGCGCGTCGCCCCGTACGTCTTCAGCGGGCAGCACCCGGCTGCCTACGCCTACTTCACACCGGCCGCGCTCCCGATGTCGATCGCCGGAGAGGTACTGGCGCAATGGGTCAACCAGGGCGTCGACGTATGGGCGGCGGGGCCTGCGGGCGCGTTCGTGGAGGAAGAGGTCACCTCGTGGCTCCGCGAGCTCGTGGGCTTCGGAGACGGTAGCTGGGGCGTCCTGACCTCGGGCGGCGTCATGGCGAACATCATGGCGCTCACCGTGGCGCGCGACGCTCATCTCGGCAAGCTGCGGAACCTGCAGGACCCGCCCCGCGGGGCCGCCCTCGAGGGCGTGCGTGTATATGCGAGCGATCAGGCGCACTTCTCGATCGCCAGAGCGCTCGACGTGCTGGGGTTTCCGCCCAAGACCCTGCGGCTAGTTCCTTCGGACGAGCGCTTCCGTCTCCATGGGGAACCGGTCGAGGAGGCCGTGTTGGAAGACCGGGCGAAGGGCTTGCTTCCCCTTGCCGTCTGCCCCGTCTCGGGCTCGACGAACACGGGTAGCATCGACCTTGTCCACGAGCTCGCAGACGTTGCCGATCGGCAGGGCCTGTGGTTGCACGTCGATGCCGCGTACGGAGGCGCGGCGCGGCTGTCCAGACGGGTTGGGAGCCGCATCGCCGGGCTCGAGCGAGCCGATTCGGTGACGGTCGATCCGCACAAGTGGTTCTTCCAGGCATACGACATCGGTGGGCTGGTCGTGAAGCGGCGCGAGGACCTGCTGAGCACCTTCCACCGCGCGCCCGAGTACTACCGGTACCCGAATCCGGAAGACGCACCACTCAACTGGTACGAGTACTCGATCGAGGGAACGCGGCGTTTCCGGGCGCTCAAGCTCTGGCTCTCCTGGAAGCATCTCGGCACCGAGGGCTTCGGCCGGCTCATCGAGCACAATGTAGACCTCGCCGCGTACATGGCCGGTAGGTGTCGCGAGGCGGCCGACTTCGACGTGCAGCCGGAGGAGCCGGAGCTGTCGGTTGTGTGCTTCCGGCACGTGCCGGTCGGGCTCGGCGAACCCGAGCTCGATGCCTACCAGGATCGGCTGCAGCGCGCGCTCGAGGTCTCGGGAGAGGGGTGGGTGTCGACGACGAAGCTGCGCGGTCGAACGTACCTGCGGGCCGGCATCTTGAACTACATGGCGACCGAGAGCGACGTCGATCACATCCTCGAGACGCTCCGCCGTCTTTCGAGCGAGGTGCTCTAGCGGGGGCTACGGATCCATTCTCTCCGGCACTGGGGAGGAACGTGCCACGCTCGGGACCCCGACATCCGGCTCGCCGCCCTCGACACGCAGCTCGGGCAACCACTGGAGCCACCTCGGCAGGTACCAGTTCCAATCGCCGAGCAGGCGCATGCCGGCTGGGACGAGCAGAGTCCGAACGATCGTCGCGTCCAAAAGGACCGCAACGGCCAGTCCGAAGCCCATCTGCTGGAATTGCCCCAGTCGCCCGCGGGCGAACGCGGAGAAGACCGCCACCATGATCAGCGCGGCGCCGGTGATGATCCCGGCCGTCGTTCGAAGCCCGTAGCCGACCGCTTCGGTGTTGTCGCCGGTCTTGTCGTACTCCTCACGGATCCTGGCGAGCAGGAACACGTGGTAGTCCATCGAGAGCCCGAACAGCACCGAGAACAGGAATAGCGGCAGCCACCCTTCGATCGCTTCCACCTGCTTGAACGGGAAGCCCAGGTCGTTGAAGAGGCCGATCCCCACGCCCTTCTGGAAGACCAGCGTCACCGCGCCGTAGGCAGCTCCAACCGAGAGCAGGTTCATGAGGATGGCCTTGATCGGCAGCACTATCGAGCGGAACACCACCGTGAGCAGGACGAACGACAGGCTCAGCACGAAGGCCACCACGATCCACTGGTAGCGGTCCGCGATGTCCAGGAAGTCGGTGAAGAAAGCCGTGTTGCCTCCCACCAGGACGGTCGTCGCGCTCGCCCCGTCGAACGCTTTCGGCACGATCGTGCTTCGAAGGTCCCGGACCCCCTGGAACGCTTGGTCCTTCATGGGGTCACCGCGGAAGTACGCGGACACCATCAGGGCGCTCCCATCGACGGAGGTCGAGACGGTTGTCGCTTCTGAGAAGGCCGGGTCCTTGGCCACCAGTGCACGGAGGCGTGCCACCGCGGCCCGGGTCTCGGGCGCGGACACGTCGCCGGTCACGACGATCTGCGCGGGATCGGTCACGCCTCCTGCGTTGAACTCGCGCTGGAGCGTGAGGAACGCCTGCCGGGAGGGGAACTCCGGCGGGAGCGTGCTCACGTTCTGTGACGTGCCGCGGTGGATCTGCAAGTAGAAGCTCGCGAGGCCTCCGAGCACGAGCACGCTTGCGACGAGGAATGCCACCGGACGGGCCATGACACCGCGCGTGAGCCGGTCCCAGAAACCCCCCCGCGGATCGTGCTCAGCGTCGATCCGCGCCCGTTGGGACAACCTGGGCCAGTTGATGCGGTCACCGAGCAGGGCGAGGATCGCCGGCAGCAGCGTCATCGACGCGGCGATCGCGGCGAGCGTGACGAGGATCGCGCCTCCGGCCAGGCTGCGGAAGATCGAAACGGGGATGAAGAGCATGCCGCACAGGGCCAGGACGACGGTCATGCCGCTGAAGAACACGGCGCGGTTGGCCGTCGCGCCCGAGCGACGGATCGCGTCGAGCTTCTCGAACCCCTTCTTCCGCTCCTCGCGGTACCTGGAGACGATGAACAGCGAGTAGTCGATGCCGACTGCGAGGCCGACCATCGTGATCATGTTCGTCACGAAGAACGTGAAGTCGACCACCTGCCCGATGACCGCCACGAGGCCAAGGGCGACGGCGATGGCGAAAAGCCCCATCAGGATCGGGAGCAGCGCTGCCACGATCGAGCCGAACACCACGACCAGCACGACAAGGGCGAACAGGAGACCCATGCTTTCCGCGCTGCGCACGTCCTCCTCGGCGAGATTCACCATGTCCTCGAACAGCGCGGCTTGACCCGCGACCTGGACCGTGAACGCGTTGTTCGAGTTCGCCGAGGCCACCTCCCTGAGGTCCTCGACGATCGCGCTGCTCGTGGCCTCCGTGATTGGAACCGGGACCAGCGTGGTCCTACCGTCGGATGACACGAGGCTCGCAGCCTGCTGCCTCGCGTCGAATCCGCTGAACGGTGGCGAGGCGAGAGCGCGCCCTGCCGTTCCTACGATCGTCCTCTTGACTGTCTGCGCAGCCTCGGCGAACGCGGGTTCGATGATCGTTGCAGTCGGCGAGGAGACGAGGATCACCGCCTCGGGCAGATCCGTCAGCTCCACCTCCTGCTGTGTTCCCTTCATCAGCTCGGTCAGTTCCTCCAGCGAGAGCATCCGCGCCTGGAACCCTTGGGGAGCGGCCGACGGAAGCGATTCCTCGAGCTTGGCAATCACGGGGGCGGGATCACCCGTGAGCTGGACCATCACGAGCGTGCCGCGGCGGTCGGGGGTGAACAGCTGGGCGGCCTGCGCCTCGACGTCTACGAACGTTAGGACCGGTCCGGCCACGACGCCTCGACCAAGTCGCTCGACGTCGGCTTTCAGCCGCTGGACGAAGTGGGGGTAGGCGGGGTCCCATGTGCGCTGTGTGTTCGAGCTGACCACCATGTACTCGGTGTCCAGCGTGGACGTGGCGAACTTCGCGTCGATGACCTTCTGCGCCTTCTCGGACTCGGGCTCGTTTGTGAACGCGACCTCGTTCGAGAGCACGCCGCCCAGGAGCAGCGCGCTCACGACGCCCATCGCGGCGATGAGCAGTAGCCAGGCGCCTATGGTCCTCCACGGGTGACGGCTGCTCGCCTGCGCGAGGGACTCGGGGTTGAGCCTCATGTCGATCCTCCTTGCCGACGCCCGCTCGAACGCCTTTCGGCCGCGGTCGGAACAGGGAACGCCGCCCGTGAGGGATCACCTTCGGACGGCGAACGCTTCCACGCTACAGAGCCGTGGACGCCCACGAAGGGGCCGGGAGGCTCGCTTCTGGGGGGCCACCGTACCTCAGCGGAGACGTGAGCGGCGAGCGGGCGATTCCTGGCCTTGTGACTTGCCTCGTTGACGGACGGACCGCGCGACCTTAGGTTCGGCGCGGCAGCATCCTCGTGTTGCGAGGCGAGGAGCCGAACAGAAGAGCGAGAGGGGTGCGACATGGGAGTGTCCACCACGGGCCCGGCCATTTCGAGACGGCCGTGGAGCTTCCAGGGCCAGCGCGGCATAAACGCGGTCTTCGGACCGACCAACCTCCCGATCTACCGAGCGCTTCTCCCCGTGGCCTTCGAGATGCCCAGCTCACCGATGCTCGCGGTGGCCGTCGTCAACTACTGCGAAGTGGGGCTGCCCCTCACTCCGTACGGCGAGGGATACGTGGCGATGCAGTGCCGCCACAAGGGCCGGGTGGGCTGGTACGTCTTCACGATGCCCGTCGACGACGAGACGGCGAGCGCCGGCGGGCGAACCCTCGGCTTCCCGAAGTACGTCGCCGACAGCATCGGCCTGGTGGAGACCGACGGCGTCTGGAAGGGCAGCGTGGCATACCAGGGACGGACCATCATGGAGGTGACCTTCACTCCGAAGGCGGATGCGCAGCCAGTCGAAACGAGCAGCACCGACGCGGGGCTACCCATCTTCCTCCTTCTACCTCCTGGCGAGGGTCCGCTCGTCAACGAGGTCGTGACGCAGCTCTCAGGACCACGCCGGACGGTTACAAGGGCCGGTTCGGCCACGGTTCGAGCCGATCCGGGCGAACCGTGGGCCGCGCTGCTGCCGACGGGTGGAGCTTCGTCGTGGGCGACCTTCGACGAGATGAGCGGGGACTGGGTCCTGACCGGAAAGCAGCTCTAGGCGCCTTCGGGCCGGAAGCGCCGGTTGTCTAGGTCGTCGTCTGAGGCGGTTCAGAGCCGCCTTCCCGGGGGTCCAGCCCCCTTTCGCCCGAAAGGTCTCGGACGACACGCAGGAACTGATCCCTGTCGATGTCACCACGCGCGTACCTCATTCGAGCCTGCTCGATCGCCGCGTCCGAGCGCGAAGCGGGGCTTGCGGGAGGGCCCGGGGGGGCAAGCAGGGGCGCGGTCGTCTGCTGCCTGGTCGTCCGCACGACTGCCCAGACGATGATGGCTGCCAGCAGCAGGAGCAGCAGCAGGGGAACGATCCACCCGCACCATCCCCACCATGTCGCATGCCAGTCGGGGTCTCGGTACCACATGACCGGTCACCACCTTCCTTCGTCGGGCGGGCAGGTCACGCGGACGTGCCGTCCACCCTCATCCAGCGTACGGGGCTCAGCCTGATACGCCAGGCTGAGCGGGCGTTGGGAAGAACCTGGGAGCCGGATGTGCGTTTGGCGCCGGTAGGATCTGGCGGTGGGCTCCGAGATCCTGACGAAGTGGGCGGTGGCGCTCGAGATCCCGGCCGAGGAGACGGACTTGAATGAGAACGCCCACGTCGGCGACGGTGTGATGCTCGGCTGGTTCGCGCGCGCCCGGGCCGCCTACCTGGAACAGTGTCCGAGCCTTGCGGACGGCTCCCTCGAACCGACCGTGAAGACCGTGGAGATGAAGCACCGCCGACCGGTTGAGCATCCCGACACGGTGCTGGTGGCGACTTCGGTCACCGAGCTGGGCGAGACGTGGTTCGCGATGGCGTGCCGGGTCCGGAGCCTGCTCGGGAGCCACGGCGTCGTCGCGCACGGAAGATGCACCATGGTGGTCATCGATCCAAGGACGGGCGAGCCAGTCCCGGTTCCGGAACCGCTTCGGAGGGACTTCTTCGCCCTCGAGATGGGTGCTCGGTTCCACAGCTGAGAGAACGGAGGTCGTGCGATGAACGTCGACGAGGTCCGACGTGTGCTGATCGTCGGCTCCGGCACGGTGGGCCAGCAGATCGGGCTCCAGTGCGCGATGCACGGATGCACAGTCGTCCTGTACGACATCGACCCGCAGGCGCTCGAGTCCGCCGTGCGGAACATCGGATCCTACGCCGACGGGTTTCTGGACGAGGCTCGGAAGCAGGCGGCCCTGTCCGCGATCGAAACGACGTCCGATCCGGAGGAAGCGGCATCGGAGGTCGATCTGCTGAGCGAGTCGGTTCCGGAGGATCCGGTGCTGAAGGGGCGGGTGTTCGCGCAGTTCAACGCCCTGTGCCCGGAGCGCACCGTGTTCACGACGAACACCTCCACCCTGATCCCGTCGATGTTCGCTGGGGAGACCGGCCGGCCCGACCGCTTCGCCGCGTTCCACTTCCATCAGCCGGTATGGACGTCGAACGTCGTGGACGTCATGCCGCATCCGGGCACGTCGGCCGAGACGGTAGACCTGTTGCTGGCGTTCGCCAGGTGGATCGGGCAGATCCCGATCCACCTGAAGCAGGAGCATTTCAGCTACGTGTTCAACTCAATGCTGGCGGCCCTGAACGGGGAAGCCCTCTCCCTTGCAGCGGACGGGGTCGCGAGTGTCGAGGACATCGACCGCGCGTGGATGGGCATCATGAAGATGCCGGTCGGCCCGTTCGGGATCATGGACGTGGTGGGCCTGGACACGGTGTGGGACATAGCCGACTACTGGGCCCGGCACCTGGATGACGCTCGACTCCGGAAGAACGCCGAATTCGTGAAGACCTACACGAACCGCGGTCACCTTGGCATCAAGAGCGGACGAGGCTTCTACGAGTACCCGGATGCCGCGTTCCAGCGACCGGGCTTCGTCGAGTCCGGCTCGTCCTAGCTCGTGGCCGCGCGAGGTCATTCGCCGGAGTCGTCCTCCAGCCTGAGGGTTGCGCCTTCGATGGTTCGGGTCTCGCGCCGACGTGTTACCTGCTCGGTCCTGGCTCCGCGCTGGATCCACCTCACGACCGCCCTCACCGGCAACAAGAATGGGGACAGGAGGAGGGCAACGAGCATGATCAGGACGACGAGCGCCTTCTTCGCGCAGGCAAGCACGCGACGCCTCCCCTTGTTCGCCTCGCACGCGGTTTGTCTCATCCGCTCGCGAGCCATTCGCGGTCGAGGATCGCACAGACGAGCTCGCTCTGCCATTCGCCCTTCACGTGCTCGTTCTCGACCAAGCGCGCCTCCAGGCGCATCCCCAGCTTCTCGAGAACGCGGGCCGATGCTGCGTTCCAAGCCTCGAGCCGGCCCACCACGCGGTGCAGCTGCAAATCCTCGAACGCCACTCGGAGAGGCGGGCGAGCCGCTTCGGTCGCGTACCCGCGACCGTGATGGTCTGGGCGGAAGATGAAGCCGATCTCGCCCTGTCGGTGCTCCCGGCTGACCCACTTGAGGAGGACGTCGCCGATCACCCGATCCGTGACCTCGAGCACGACAGCGAGCGCGAGCACGTCCCCTTCCGAACGGATCGCCGCGCTCGCGGTCTTCTGCTCGAGGGTAGTGCGAACCTCGGCCTCGGTCTGCGCGTCCCAGTAGAGGTGGCGGGCCACGTCCGGTCGAGAACGCATCGCGAACAGCGCGTCGAAGTCCCCGGCCGTGTACGCGCGCAGCAGCAGTCTCTCGGTCTCCAGCGGAGCGCTCAGCTCGAACCCGCTCACGCGCGATCTCCTTCCAATGTGCCGGCGATTCCAGGTTCCGCGTGCCCTGCCCGCCCCACGCCGGGGCGCGAGCGCGTTTCGTGGATCTCGGTCGGCTGTGCAACCCCCCGGTGCCGTGCCGGCGTGCCGATCGTAAGACGAGTTGCGAGTGAGCAGCTTCGCCCCGAGGAGGTGGCCGTCCTCGGTGAGCTGTTCGACGCGGCGTGGCGGGACAAGTCGAGCCGGTTCACCCAGGAGGATCTCGAACACGCCTTCGGAGGCATCCACTTCCTGCTCGAGGAGGGCGGGAGGATCCTTTCCCATGCGGCGGTCGTGGAACGGGAGCTGCACACAGGCGAGCACCGGCTGCGGACCGGCTACGCTGGAGCCGTGGCGACTTGGCCTGCTCATCAGCGACGCGGCTACGGCACCGCCGTCATGCTCGAGGTCGATGAGCATGTGGACCGGACCTTCCAACTCGGCGCTCTCGAGACCGGCTTCCCCGCCTTCTACGAACGCCTGGAGTGGGTGAAGTGGAGGGGGCCGATGTTCGCTCGGACCGACCTTGGCCCTATCCGAACCACTCTGGAGGACGGAAGGGTCCTCGTTCGCCTCACGCCCTCATCTCCCCGTCTGGACCTCTCGGCTCCGATCAGCTGCGAGTGGCGGTCCGGAGACGTCTGGTAGGCGCCGGGGCAGGGGCTCCGGCTGAGGGAGTTCCCAGGAAGCTCTCAGCCCCGTCCCAGCTTCGCCTGCTTCACTGGGGCCAGTGGTGCGAGGAGTGCGCGGTGCGCGTTGGGGGAGGTCGGCATCCAGTACGCTCGGGGGGGGGAGCCGGCA
>JBFMCN010000090.1:0-15582 GCA_040754475.1 Actinomycetota bacterium
AGACCTGCTGGAACTCGGCGAGCTGTGTCTTCGCCGTACCCGTCATGCCGGCGAGCTTCTCGTACATCTTGAAGTAGTTCTGGATCGTGATCGTCGCAAGGGTCTGGTTCTCCTCCTTGATCCGGACGCCCTCCTTCGCCTCGATGGCCTGATGTAGGCCCTCGGAGTAGCGTCGGCCCTCGAGGACGCGGCCGGTGAACTCGTCGACGATCTTCACCTCGCCGTTCGTGACGATGTACTCAACGTCGCGGTGGTACAGCTCCTTTGCCCGCAAGGCGTTCTGGAGGTGGTGCACGAGCGGCGTGTGGACGTGCTCATAGAGGTTGTCGATCCCGAGAGCCTCTTCCACCTTCGAGACACCGGACTCGGTGACGGCGATCGTCTTCTTCGCCTCGTCGACCTCGTAGTCGGCTTCCTTGCGAAGGCGGGGCGCCAGGCGCGCGAACGTCTGGTACCACTTCGCCGAATCCGCCACCATGCCGCTGATGATCAGCGGGGTTCTGGCTTCGTCGATCAGAATCGAGTCCACCTCGTCGACGATGGCGAAGTGGTGTCCGCGCTGCACCATCTCGTCCAGCCGCATCGCCATGTTGTCGCGCAGGTAGTCGAACCCGAACTCGTTGTTCGTGCCGTACGTGATGTCGGCCGCGTACGCGGGCCGTCGTTCGGCCGGGCTCATCTGCGCTTGGATGAGGCCCACGGTTGCCCCGAGCATCCGGAAGATGGGCCCCATCCACTCGGAGTCGCGCTTGGCCAGGTAGTCGTTGACCGTAACGAGATGCACGCCCTTGCCCTCCAGCGAGTTGAGGTAGGAGGGCATGGTCGACACGAGGGTCTTGCCTTCGCCGGTCTTCATCTCGGCGATCTTCCCGTCGTGGAGGACGATCGCCCCCATGACCTGCACATCGAAGTGGCGTTGACCTATCGAACGCCGAGCCGCCTCTCGGACGCAGGCGAAAGCCTCGGGCAGCAGGTCGTCAAGGGCCTCTCCCTCGCCCAGCCGCGTGCGGAACTCCAGGCTCTTGCCGCGCAGCTCGCTGTCGGAGAGCCTCTCGATCTCCGGCTCGAGGTCGTTGACGAGGCCGGCGAGCTGCTCGAGGCGCTTGCGCTTGCGCCCTTCTCCGAACTCACCGAGCTTCTCGATGACCAAGAGGTCCTCTTTCCGGGGAGGGGGGTCGAGGCTCGATTCTACCGAAGGGGTTCGCAGACGCTGCCCAGTGCACTCGAGGGCCCTCGGCTCCTCGAGTCGTTCGAATCGTCAAGTGATCTCGAGGAGCTTCTCGCGGACCGCGTACACGACCGCCTCCATCCGCGAGTGGAGGTGGAGCTTCTCGAGGATGTTGCGGATGTGGTTCTTGACGGTGTTCTCGGAGATGAAGAGCTGCTTCGCGATGTCGCGGTTGTTCATGCCCTTGGCGACCAGCCTGAGCACCTCCATCTCCCGATCGGTGAGGCGAGGCACGGGCACCTGGGGCCGCTCGCCCGAGACTTTGCTCATCGCCGCGAACTCGTTCAGGAGCTTCGAGGCCATGGAGGGGGAGATCCGTGACTGCCCGGCCCACACCGACCGGATCGCGTCGGCAACCTCCTCGATCGGGATCTCCTTCAGCAGGTAGCCGGAGGCTCCCGCCTTGATCGCCTCATAGAGGTCAGCCTCCTCATCGGAGATGGTGAGCATGAGGATCTTCACATGCGGCAGGAGCTCCTTGATCTGGCCCGTGGCCTCGATGCCCGAGCGCTTCGGCATGCGGACGTCCATGAGGATTACGTCCGGCATGAGCTCCTGCGCCTTCCCGACGGCCTCGGCCCCGTCGGAGGCTTCTCCGACGAGCTCGAGATCCTGCTCCTGCTCCAGAACCATCTGCAGGCCGCGCCGGAACAGCGCGTGGTCGTCGGCCACCATCACACGAAGCCTGTCGGGCTTCTCGGCCTCGTCTGCTTTGTCCTTGCCCTTCTTGCTCACTTGCCCCCCGGTCCGCCGAAGCCGGCCCCATTCACTCGGCCGGCCGTGCGGCCTCCTTCGTCGCCTGTCCGGATTGTAGTCGACCCGCCCCCGCAACCAGCTTCGTTCGACGTTTCGTGTTGTGGTCTCTGAGCTGGCGCTCGAGCTTCTCCGCGACCGCGTCGAGCGCCGAGTCGACGTCCCTGCCCTGGGCGTGGGCTCGGAACACCTTCCGAGGGGTCTCGAAAGCAGCCTCGACGCGCTTGATCCCCCCGAGCCGCGGGTTCTTCTCCGATATCACCTCGACCTGCACCCGGGTGACCCTCGGCTCCATCCGCTCGAGGCGCGCGAGCTTCCGCTCGGCTGCATTTCGCACTCGCTCGGTGACCCGGGTACCACGTGCCTTCAGAACCAGATCCATCCGGCTTCCTTCCCCTCTGGTGAGAATCGTTGCGTCGTCTGGTGAGAATCGTTGCGTCGTGGGTCCCTCGACGCGGGAGTGGGGCCCACGCCCGGCTGACCTGGTCTTTGACCCCACACTCGCCTGCCGAGGGGTTCGCCACCCATAGGGTGACTTAGCTCCTTCTCCCGGCGAGGTCTCCCCCGCCGAGGCAGGGCTTACATCTAAGCCGCACCATGCTCGACGACCAAGGGTCGCCTTACGTGGGTCGTTTCGCCTGCGGCTGGCATCGACTATCGAGGGAACCTCCCCCGGGCAACCACAGACCCGGACGTGAGCCCGAGCCGAGTATAGCGGGCGGTGGTGGTGCCGAGGCCGCCCTGGCTGCCGTGACCAGCGCGACCTTGCCTGCGCCAGCTTCGAGCAGCACACGCGCACAGGCGGCGGCGGTGCTCCCTGTGGTCAGCACGTCGTCCACGAGGAGAACCAGCGGCGGCGCTGTCCCCTCTTGTCGGAACGCTCCGCCCATCCTCGCCCGTCGCTCGGCGCCCGACCGACGCGCCTGCGGGGACGTGTCGCCGGCACGCGACAGGAGCCGGACGGCGGGCCTGTCCAGGCGTCTGGCCACCACGAGGGCCAGCGCTCGGGCTTGATCGAAACCTCGGTCCGACAGCCTTCGTCTCGAGAGCGGTACCCAGGTGACGGCGTCGGGACGCTCCTCCACGACGGAAGCCATCGCTTCGCCGAGCGCCGCAGCGACGGCCTTCCATCCCGCGAACTTGAGCCGGTGGATCGCGGATCGCATCGGCCCGGTGAACAGGAATGGTGCCCGCGCCTGCGAGAGCTCACCGGGCGGGCACTCTCGGCACGTCGCAAGGCGACGCTCGGAGGGCAGCCCGCAGCGCTCGCACCATGGGGCGGAGAGCGGCACGAGGGTCAGTCTGCAGCCATCGCAGAACGGCCAGGGACCTCTGCCGCACCCAGCGCAGCTCCTCGGGAAGATCACGTCCAGCACGGGGCCGAGCACCGGATGACCCTAGCGAGCGCCACCGACAAGGCCGCTCGCGTCAGGGGAGGTGAATGTCGAGCTTGCCCTCCGCGCGGCGGCTGCGACCCCGAAGCTCCATGCGCAGCACCTCATGGGCCCGGAAGAGCGGGTACGCAACTACCCTGATCCGTCCCGACGCCTCGTCGAACTCGACATCCAGCACCTCGATGCGAGTACCGTCCGCGGACAGGCTCACCGACAATGGCTCAGGCGGGGTCACCACAAGCCCGATCTTGATCGAGTCGCCGGCGCAGTCCACCTGGTCAATCCGAACCCGGGCCTCCTCGCCGAGCTGCACCTCACGCCTGACTCGGACCAGCCCCCGTCGAACGGTCGCGCGAGGCCAGGCGACCGAGAAACGCTTGCCTCCCTCATGCGTGTCCGAGACGCCATCGACCTCCAGATCGCATTCGAGTCCGTACCACCCTGGCGCGAAGTCCGAGACCTGCAGTTCGAATGGGACGAACACGTCCTGCTTCGGAGCCACGTCGAGAGTCACGGATGCCATCGGGATGGAACGGAAGCCGCCACCGACTGCAACGACCCTGGCCTCCCGAAGGATCACCTGGTGGGGATCTCGGTCTTCGCCGCGGATGATGAACGCGCCCTTGACGGTGGCCGGGAACCGCTCGAAGCGGGCGCGCACGGACACGCAGTTCATGGGCCATCACCACCCGAATGCCTGGCTGACTGGACGATCTGCGAGACCGCGTCGTGAAGCGACGCCCCGAAGGCGAAGCTCCCGTGCTCCTCCCCCTCCGTCCGGCCCTCCGGCCCCGAGCCAGGTGCGTGGCCGTGCGCAACAGCTCCCGGACCGCTGGCGCGGTAGATCTCGAGGTGTCGTTCGATGTCCGAGGAGGCCTCCGGGGGCGGCGCGTCCAGCGTCCCTCGGAGGACGTCCGAGTCGGTGAGGTGCGCGAGGCCGCACCCAGTCCGGGTGATGAACAGCCTGTCCCCGTCCCACGTCGACAAGCTGCCCTCGCCGCCTCTTACCAGCCCGAGCGAGAACAGGGTCTTGCCGGCCATTTGGAAGTCTCCTAGGTCCCCTGCTCCCACGACCGCAGGTACTCCTCCTGCTCCGGTGTCAAGGTGTCGATCTCGACGCCCATAGCGCGGAGCTTCAGGCACGCGATCTCCGTGTCGATCTCTGCGGGCACCGGGTACACGCCGGGCGAGAGCGAGCTGCCGGCGCGGACGATCCACTCCACCGAGAGGGCCTGGTTCGCAAATGACATGTCCATGACCGCCGCCGGATGGCCCTCAGCCGCAGCGAGGTTCACGAGGCGCCCCTCGCCGAGTAGGTGCAGCCTCCTGCCGTCAGCGAGCCGGTACTCGTCGACATACTCCCGGACCCGGCGCTTCCTGCCCTCGGCGAGCTCGTCGAGCGCCCCCTTGTCGATCTCGACGTCGAAGTGCCCGGAGTTCGCCAGCACGGCTCCGTCCTTCATGAGCTCCAGGTGCTCGCGGCGGATCACGCCACGGTCGCCCGTCACCGTGACGAACACGTCGCCGATCCGGGCGGCTTCCCGAAGGGGCATGACGCTGTAGCCATCCATCGCGGCCTCCAGGGCCGGAAGCGGATCGACCTCGGTGACCACGACCTTCGCCCCCATGCCCCGGGCTCTTGTGGCAACACCTCGGCCGCACATCCCGTAGCCGCACACGACCACGGTTCGTCCGGCGAGGAGAAGGTTCGTCGCCCGCATGATCGCATCGATGGTCGACTGCCCCGTGCCGAACCGGTTGTCGAAAAGGTGCTTGGTATTCGCATCGTTCACCGACACGATCGGGTACCGAAGCGCGCCGTCGGCGGCCATCGCGCGCAGCCGGATCACACCCGTCGTCGTCTCCTCCGTGCCCCCGACCACATCGGCCAACTGCTCCTGCCGCTCCTTGTGAAGCAGCGTCACGAGATCCGCGCCGTCGTCCATCGTGACGTGAGGCTTGTGGTCGAGGACCGCGTTGATGTGGCGATAGTACGTGTCGCCGTCCTCGCCCTTGATGGCGTACACGGCGATACCGCTCTGCTCACAGAGGGCCGCCGCCACGTCGTCCTGGGTCGAGAGTGGATTCGAGGCGCACAGTGCGACGTCCGCACCTCCGGCCCTCAGAGTCTCGACCAGGTTGGCCGTCTCGGTCGTCACGTGCAGGCACGCCCCGATGCGGAACCCCTCGAGTGGCCGCTCTCTCTCGAAGCGCTCACGGATCAGCCCGAGCACACCCATCTCTCCGGCCGCCCACTCGATCCGCTGCCGGCCCGTCTCGGCCAGAAGGAGATCCTTCACGTCGCAGTCCATCGCGCTCCCTTCGCAAGGACGTCGGCAATGACCCGTCCGACCACCTCCGCCATGGCGCCGGAGGCTCGCACGACTTCCTCGTGGCTGACTTCCACCCCAACCTGGTTCGTGACGAAGAACAGGCCCAGCACCCGCATCCCGAGGGCCCGTGCCGGAACGGCCTCCGGGACGATCGACATCCCGACCACGGCGGCACCGCAGCGACGAAGAACCTCGATCTCCGCCGGCGTCTCGTAGGTCGGTCCAGACATCGCCGCATACACGCCACGCGAGACCGGGACCCCTCTGGCCTCCGCCGCGGCCACGGCCAGCTCGGCCAGCTCCGGATCGTAGGCGTTCACCATGTCCACGAAAGGCGGCGCACCGTTCGGGTAGCGCCATCCGCGCAGGGGGTTCTCACCGATGAGATTGATGTGGTCGGTGCCGACGACGAGATGACCGGTGGATAGCCCCTCTCCGATCCCGCCGGTCGCTGCGGTGAGGATGGCAGTGCCGGCACCGAGCAGGCGCGCCAGGCGGATCGGCAGCGCGCACGTAGACATCGCGTTTCCCTCGTAGTAGTGGACGCGCCCGCGGAAGACGGCCACTGGCACCCCCGCGAGCTTCCCGAGCGCCAGCCGGCCCACGTGGCCAGGCACCGTCGGTACGGGGAAGCCGGGCAGCTCGCTGAAGGAGAAGGAAGCGTCCTCCTCGAGCGCGTTCATTGCCGCCCCGAGACCGGAGCCGAGGATGATCACCACCTCCGGGACGAATCCCGTGCGTGCCCGGACGGCCTCGGCCTCCTGTTCGGCGAACGCGTCTGCGGGCCCGGGCAGCGCGACCATCGCTCACACCTCCGTCAAGGACTGCTTCAGGCGGACGATCGCCTCGATCGGCGTAGGGTCCTTGCCTCGAGCAAGCCCGAGGTACGCGGACGCGAAGTCCCCGATGACAACCAGAGAGAGAAGCTTCGTGAGCGCCGATTCCCCAGTCGCCCAGACCTCGTGCGTCACCATCCCGGAGGCGCTCGCGATCTCGATGGAAGGCGCGAACCTCGCTGCTACGTCCGGTGGTTCGGCATCGTGACGGAGGGCCACCAGGAAGAAGCGCGTTCCTCTGCCCTTCGACCACCCGACCACCTCGTTGTGGTCGAGCTCGGGCAGCGCCGAGCTGAAGGCGGGCACCTTTGCGTTCTCGTTGAACTGGGTCTTCCATCTCGCCGCGGCCACGGCCGCGAATCCCTCTGCCCCCCAGACGACGGGAACGCGCGATCCGATCGCCGCCGCCACTCGCTTCGCCGGGTTCACCGAGGTCGGCACCGAGGGCACGAGCGTCGGAACCAGTGCGTCCAGCTCTGTCACGGCCTCACCAAGCTCCTCGGCAACCGGCGGAATGAGACCCAGGACCTCGAGAGCGCCGAGCAGGCCCAGCAACAGGTACCCAAACGCCGCGCGGGGCATGTACCCGATCGGCACGGTCACGCGAGGAAGACCAAGCTCGGCGGCGCGAGCTCCGAGTGTTCCCCCCGAGGTCACGACAACGATGCCGCACCCGCGCCGAATCGCTTCGTCCAAGCAGCGGATGGTCTCGGCCGTCTCACCCGAGTAGGAGGAAGCGACGACGAGCGTCTTGGGTCCGCAGAATCCGGGGAGCTCGGAGCCGCGGATCATCTGAATGGGCACGCCCGGTCGGCCGGCGAACAGCGCGCGCACGGAGTCCCCGGCGATCGCCGATCCTCCCATGCCGCAGACGACCAACGCTTCCACGTCCTCGGGCCGCGACGGGTCCGCGATCCCTCGTCCCAGGCTGTAGCCCTCGCGACATTGAGTCGGAAGACCCCCAATGGTCGCGAGCATGGCACTCGGATCGCGGGCTGTGAGCTCCCGCTCGTCGTCCAGGTCGATCACTTGCGCTTCTTCTTTGCCGCCGGCTTTTCCGCCTCGTCGATCAGCATCACGGGGATGCCGTCGCGGATCGGGTATCGATATCCACACGTGAGGCAGACGAGCACTTGCCCCTTCTCTCGCTCCTCGAGATCGCCCCGGTCGTTCGGGCAGACCAGAATCTCGAGCAGCTCCGGATCGAGAGTCAAGATGCGCCTCCTTCGTCACCGATTAGGCCGAGAACCGCGGCCGTCTTCTCCTCCAGCAGCTCCTCGGTCCTGGCCTCGACGTTCAGGCGAAGCAGTGGTTCGGTGTTCGACGGTCGCACGTTGAACCACCAGTCGTCGAACTCTACCGTCAGGCCGTCGGTCCGGTCCTGCCGACCGTCGGCGAAAGCCGTCGCTATGCGCTCTATCGCCCCGAGCTGGTCGGCAGAGTGGGAGTTGATCTCCCCGGAGGCTCGATAGCGCCGGAGAGGGCGCAGAAGCTCCGACAGTGGCACGCCGGCGACCGACAACTGCTCGAGCACGACCGTTGCCGCGATCAGCCCCGAGTCCGCCCGGTAGTTGTCCCGGAAGTAGTAGTGACCCGAGTGCTCGCCGCCGAAGACCGCCCCGGTCTCGGCCATCACCTGCTTGATGAACGAGTGCCCGACGCGCGTGCGGATGGGTGTGCCGCCGCTTTCGCGGACGACCTCCGGAACGGCCCACGAACAGATCAGGTTGTAGACGATCGGCTCGCCGGGGTTTCGCCGAAGCATCCCCTGGGCAACGAGAGCCGTCACGTCGGATCCGCTGACCCCTTCCGCAAGCTCATCGACGAGGAACACCCGATCCGCGTCTCCGTCGAAGGCAAGACCGATGTCGGCCCGGCGCTCCAGCACCGTCCGCTTCAGGTCCCGCTGGTTCTCCGGTCGGATCGGATCGGCCGGATGGTTGGGAAACGTTCCGTCGAGCTCGGCGTACAGGTGAACGAGCGTTACCGGCAATCGCTCCATCACCGCAGGTACGACGAGTCCCCCCATACCGTTCGCAGTGTCGGCGACCACCGTCAGTGGGCTAACGCTGGATGGGTCGACGAACGAGAGAACGTGAGCCGCGTAGGCATCCAGCAAGTCCCGGGGTTCGACGCGACCCGCCGACGCGACCGATGGGTACTCGTCCCGTTCGGCGAGCGCACGGATCTCCCCCAGCCCGGTGTCCTCCCCCACTGGTTTCGCGCCCGCCAGGCAGAACTTCAGACCGTTCCACTCGGGTGGGTTGTGGCTGGCCGTCAGCATTGCGCCCGGAACGTCGAGTCGGCCCGATGCGAAGTAGACAAGATCGGTCGAGGCCAGCCCGAGATCGACCACGTCCACGCCTCGGGCGGCGGCGCCATCGCGGACGGCAGCCGCAAGCGACGGTGAGGAGAGTCGACAGTCGTGGCCGACAGCCAGGCGCGGCGCGCCGGCCCACTCCGCAAACGCCGACCCGATCCGGCGAGCGACATCTTCGTCGAGATTCTCGGGTACGACGCCTCGAACGTCGTAGGCCTTGAAGATCTGCGCGAGGTTCCGGTGCGGTGACACGGCCACCGCATCCTACTGAAGTGTGCCCCGGCTACGCCTTCTTGGCGAGAACGTTGCCGATCACGGACCGCAGTGGCACGGGCTCACCGTCCCGGTACCACCACTTCGCCTCGCAAAGGTGGCACGTGGTGAAGGACAGGTCGCTGCCGCTCACGTTCATCGTGATGGAGATGAGGTCTCCCTGGTTGCAGACGGGGCAGGTGCCTGAGGTCTTTCCGTCCATGCCCGTATCGTCGCTTGGCCTCGGCCGTTCGACCATAGCTAGCGGGCCTCATTTCCCTAGGTCAATCTGGACCCCGTGGGCCGTCCGTCGGACGCACCCCCGGCCATCCCCGATCAGGGGGAAGATGGTTGGGGGCCGGGGGAAGCCGAACGGCCGTCCGAAGACCTAGGGCACGGCGGCGGGTAGGGACCCCCGCTCGTCCCGCACGCACCAGCCGATCGGGGGCGTCAGGCACTCGACGTGGTCCGAGCAGAGATCGATCAGGTTCGGGTTGGGCTCGGGTGCCAGGTCGCCCACCACAACGACCCTGGCTTCGTAGGACAGGCCGACGGTTGCCACCGCTTCGACCCTGCACCGCATCTTTGCGCACGTTCGCACGCGCGGATGCTAGATCACACGGGTGTTGTCCACAAGGACCCGGGGGGAGCCGGCGGAATCACAGACCATCTCAGGGCTTGATGATGACCTTTGTCCCGATCGGGACGAGGGGGTACAGCTCCTCCGAGTCCGAGATGAACATACGGATACAGCCGTGGGAGATGTGCATCCCGATCGAGTATGAGGCGTAGGTCCCGTGGATCCGGATGCCAGGGGCGTTCAGATACAGCGCCCGCGTGCCTAGCGGGTTGCCCGGACCGGGCGGGATGTAGAGGGGCGCGCCGGCCCCCCAGCCGGTCGGGGCCGGGTTGTACCATCCGGGGTTCTCCACCTTCCGAACCACCTTCCAAGTCCCGACCGGGGTGACGTAGCCGGGGGCCGCTGTGGCAACGGGGTATTGACGGAGGACCCTCAGCGACTCGTACAGGTAGAGCATGTTCTCGGACAGATCCACAACGATCGTCTTCCCGAGGGTGGCGGCGGTAACCGTGGGCTCGAGCCTCTTGATCGGGAGGGTGACCAAGTACTCTCGCCGCTCGAGCGCCGCCTTCACCCGTGAGACCGCCGCACCTTGCTTCAGCTCCAGTCCCGGCTTCGAGCGCCGGACGACCAGCTCGTTGTCCACAAGCACGAGCCCCGCGTTGACCGCGCGTCTGGCCGCCTCGTCGTTGGCGAGCCGAACGAACGACCTAACAGCCGCTTCGTCGTAGGCGAGGCCGAGCTCGACCGATGTCGACACAGGCTTGTGGGCGACCCGGTGGTAGACGCGTGAGAGAAGCGACATGGAGTCGGCCACCGCGAAGGCGCGATCCACGGCGCCTTCGACATCGGCCTGCGCGCCGAGCGCTGATGGCGTCACAAGCCACACGTGCCCCGCGGCCCTCACGACGAGGTCGGTGGTCAGCACCGTCCCAGCCCTACCGGACACCGCCCGGACCGCTTCGTCACGGGTCATGCCGCCCACATCGACGCCGTCGATCGACACGCCGGGAAGGATGCGCGTAGCACTCGTCCGCTCGTAGCGGTACGCCGCGTACGCCGTCCCGCCTCCAAGGACCACGAGTACGGCTACCGCGACCGCCGCAACGGTCCAGCCACGGCCCCGTGCCGCCCCGGCGTGCCTCCCTCGTCCCACCGGCTGCTCTGCCCCCACCTCTCGTCGGCGCGAAGCGCCGTTGATCAAACGGACATCATACGTCCAACCTTCCCGAACGGATCAGGAAGGAACCCACGCATCGGGGATCGGGACCCCAAGGGAGACTGCATAGGTCGCAACGCCCTCCTGCCCCAGCGAGTATGAAGCCGCAGCCGGCACGAAGGTTCCGCTCGTCGCGATCGCGAGGATCGCCGAGAACGGCTTTGCCTCAACGAAGGACTCCGGCGCGGCTATGGTGCGGCCGGGTAGCACTTGCACCGTGATCGGCGCCGGCGAGGGCCGTGTCTCGTTCGAAGGCAGGTAGGTGAGGGTGATCTCGGCGGGCTCGTCGCCCGGATTGGCGAGTACCAGCCCTGGATGGGTCGGAGGACCGGCGACTACAGGTAGGATGATCCACGCTGCCGCGGCGGTAGCGGCCCCACTCGTGGACGCCTGGTCGGCTAGGTTGCCATACGTCCTTCGAGCGATGACGACGCCGGTGGACGAACGGGCATCCAGCGTCGACGGTCCTTCCGTCGAGATCGGATACGTCTGCGCCGAGAACCCCTCGGGCCTCGCCTGCTGCAGTGCCGTGAGCGTCTGGAAAGCATCGCTTCCGAGCAGTGTTCCGTCGAGGGCCGCGGCGTTCTCGACCGGGTTCATCACCACCAGGTCGGTCCGCCCCTGGTCGAATCCGCCTGGGAGGACGATTCGTGTCCCCGGGTCATCAAGAGACCCAACGCTGCTCCGAATCCCGCCGAGATCAGAAACGCCAAGGCTGGCGGCCGCTACCCGACCGACCTTCGCCTCGATGAACGTCGACACGGTGCCGTACCCGAGGGCCTTCGAGTTCAGGCGGAATGCCTCGCTCCGCCCCGGCTTGAGAACGACGTTGGTCCAGTCCTCGGTCGTGATTGGAGTGCCATGATCCGTGAACAACGTAAGCGTGAAGTTCGCCTCGGTGGCGAAGGGGTTCATTACTACGACGTAGGCCTCCTGGTGTTCGCGAGTCGTGCCGTCCGCCAGGTACCAATGTCGCCCCGCCTCGGGCAGACACGGCTCTGCGGCGACGCCCTTCTGTCCACCACCGCCGTGAACGATCCAACCGGCTGCGACCCATCCACCGAAGTACTCGATGGCAGACGATGCCCCCCTGCTCTCCGCCTCCGCAGGTACTAGAAGCTCGGTTCCGGGTTCGACGGTGAAGGCTGTTGAGCCCGACGGCTTTGCGCTAGACAGGCCCGTCACGCGAATCCGTACCGCCTCGCGTCCGGGGTTGGCGATTTGGAGCATCGCGGTCCATTCGGTCCCGCCACCGTGCGGACAGAACCAGGCGCCCGACGGGGCAACGCCCGCCGGCCCGGCTGGGAGCGCTCGCGTGCCGACCTCGAGCTGGAGGTACGTGGCCGCGGCCGCCACAACAACGACGATGAGGAGGGCCGACAGCAGCTGCCCCCGCGCCCTCATGCCGACCCTGTCCTTCGAGTGATCCACAAGACGGAGAGCCATAGCGCGGCAAGCACCCATACCTCGACCGTACGGAGCCATTGGCGGTCGTAGGTCAGTGTCTGCATCCCCTCCGACGCTTCGAAGCCGATCGCCCAGCCGAAACCCTTCTCGGCATCCGATGGCGTTCCGTTCGACGCGGCTCTCCAGCCGCCTTCGTTCTGCCAGCCGACGAAGCCGAACCCACCCTCGGTGACTCCGCGGTAGGCGCTCCCCTCAACCTCGAGCGGCTCGGTCTGCGGCGACGGAACCGACGCGATCTGGCCGAGGTCGGCACCCGCAGCCGCCCGCGCAAACGGCATCGACGTTGTGGTGAAAGCCTGAGGAAGGGCCCGGGCGTTCTCATAGATGACGAGCCCGCCGGCGGGGATAAGGTCCAGGTCGAGCTGGGCCTCGAGGCGCCCGACAGCCGCCGAGGGCAGATCCCCCGACGCGGCGACGACGAATCGCACGGCCAGGGGCGCGAGGAGCGCGCCCCCATGGCTCGTGTCGCCGGCAAGCACCTCCGCAAGAACGCGACGAGCGTAGGCGTGCCCGGGTCCCTCGGCGACACGCCCGAAGTCGAGCGCGCTCACGCCGTCCCGGTCGGTGATCGCGTAGCGCACCGACGTCGGACCCGCATCGAGCACGCCTTGCGGATCGCCTCCCGGGGCGGGGAACCGGCCCCCATTCGGCTGGCCCAGCCACAGCACCCGGAACTCCCCCGAGACTCCAGAAATCACCGGCCAGGCGGACGGCAGGTTGTTCGGTCCGATCCCCCAATTCCCGTAGAAGGTCCCGAACACCTGCCCGGTCAACCCGGCCGCAAGGATGACGGCGAGGGCGGCCGCCCCCACCTGTCGATATCCGAAGGCTTGCCGCTCTATCCCGGAGCCGATCGTGGCCAGCCCGTACGCGACCACCGCGGCCTCGCTCAAAGCAGCGACCGACACGTAGATCGGCGCGTTCGAGAGCGGGGCCGGCATGTATCCCGCGGCCGACGCCCAGGCGAGGAAGATCCCACCCACCGCGGCGAGTACCGCGCCCCACGCTCTGGCGCGGTACTCGGAACCCACCAGACTGAAAGCGACAGCGGCGGCGACCGGCAGGAACCAGGCCACCAGCCACGTACCCGATCCACGTGCAGGGGCGAGGCGACCAAGGAGACCGAAGTCGGTGACCCCAACGTGCGACGAAAGGCTTGCCCCGGGAGCCGACGCGATCGAGGGCACCATTGGGAAGACCAGCGCCGCGGCAACCGCGGCCGAGGAGAGCCCGATCACCAACCCGCGTCCCCTCCAGCGACCGGCGAGGAGATGCGCAAGGAGCAGCACGGCCACGCCACACACGATCCCGGGAAGGAAGGCGACGCCGATCGCGATCGCAGCCCCGAGGCCGACAGTCAGCCGGAGAGGACCCTGCGCAGCTCGTCCGCCGAAGGCCGCATCGAGTCGATCCCACGCCACCGGGAGCACAGCCAGGGGAACCAGGAGCTCGAGGCGTCCCTCAGAGAACGCCCATAGCGCAACCGCCGACAGCGCATAGCTGGCAGCAGCGACGACCGCCGCCACAGGCTGCCGCGTTTGTCGCATGAGGCCTCGATAGAGGAAGAACGAGGCGGCCGGCAGGGCGAGGACAAGGAGTGCCTTCTGCGCCACCGCAGTGCTCGAGAACAGGACTCCGGAGAGAGCCCCGAGGGCGGCCAGTGCCGGGCTGGCGGCTTGCGAACCTCCAAGTCCGGTCGTGCGGACCCCGGACACGAATTCGTGGAAGAAGTCGCCCGGTGTGGCTGGGAAGCCAGCCAACGCGCCACCAGACAACGCCTCCGGTCCGATGATTCGCCGATACGCGAGCGCCGCGACAAGCACCGCGAGGGTCCACGCAACGAGCGCAGGGTGCTGCGAGGCAAGTGAGGACGCTTGCCTCCGAAGTCGCGGCTCCTCGGCCTCCTCCTCGATCTGCTCCTCGAGGATGCGCTCAGCTCGCTGGAACCAGCGCGGCACCCGGAAGAAGGCGGACTCCATGAACCGTCGGACAGAGCGGTCCCGAACGGCGCGCACGGATTGTGCCCTGATCCTGCGCCGGAACGTGGAGGGCAGGTGCACGAGGTTCCAGGTCCATGCCGAGAGCAGCTCGTACGCGTCCTCGAACCGCCTGGACACCGTGAGGTAGGCGAGCCGGACGACACCCGAGACGAAGTGCAGCGGTATGAGCCAGGTGAGCGAGAGGACGCCGTAGTTCTTCAGCATCGAGGCAAGAGCCGCTCGCTCGGCGTAGTACTGGGGACTTCGCCGGCGGTGAAGCTCCGCGCGCTCGCCCCGCGCGCTCGCCCCGCGATGCCTCGCCTGGGCGAGGGGAGTCATCAGGACCCGGAACCCCGCCAGACGGGCCCTCCAGCAGAAATCGAGATCGTCGTGCCGGCCGGCGAGGCGTTCGTCGAGCGCACCGGTTCGCTGCCACGCCTCTCGGGACACGAGCATGGCGCACGAGGACACGTACAGGACCTCGAGTACCCGGTCGTACTGCCCCTGATCCATCTCGCCGTCTTGCAGCGGGGTATACGGATGACCGAATCGGTCGGTCGAGCGGCCGACCTCGCGCAGGATCCGCGGGTTGTCCCAATCCACTACCTTGGGGCCGACAACACCGACCCTCTCGACCCCACCGATACCCTCCGCGGCCTCCACCATCCTGGCGACGGCGTCGGGCGCGAGAGCCGTGTCATCGTGCAGGACCATCACGTAGTCGGCGGCTTGGGCTACGGGAAGCTCCAGCGAACTCTGAACGGCCCGGGCGAATCCCGGATCGCCCGTCAGGCGCACGACGCGGCCATCGCCAAGGGCCTGCTCAAGGATCTCGCGCGAGCCGTCAGTCGAGCCCGCGTCGACGCCCAGAACGCCTAGCCGAGGGTGGGTCTGAGCAGCCAGCGACTGCAGGCAGTCCCGCAGCCACGGCACGCCGTCCCGGACCACAAGCACGACCAGCACGCTGGGCGTGCGCACGTCGTCGGACTGGGCGGCTCGATCGGGTGTCGTCGTGACCATGGAGTGCGCTCGCGCGGCGCGCAGCCTAGCACGCGAGAACCAAGAGCCGCGGAAGGGGGACCGGGCGGTCCCCCTTCCCAAGCAGCCACCGCTTGTTCGCGACTACTTCGACGCTACGCGCTTCTTGGCCGCGGGCTTCTTCACAGTGGTCCGCTTCTTGGCCGTCGTCCGTTTCTTGGCCGCGGGCTTCCGCGCGGTGGT
>JBFMCN010000091.1:0-21009 GCA_040754475.1 Actinomycetota bacterium
GAGGAGGCGAGGATGCAGCGGTTCGAACCGGTCGACCCGAAGGTGAGCTTCCCTGAGCTCGAGCAGCGCATCCTCGAGCTCTGGCGACGAGCGGACATCTTCGCCAAGAGCCTGAAGGCCCGCGAGAACGCGCCTGAGTGGGTGTTCTACGAAGGTCCCCCGACAGCCAACGGGAAGCCCGGGATCCACCACACGGAGTCCCGAACGTTCAAGGACGTCTACCCGCGCTTCAAGACCATGACCGGTCACTCCGTGCCCCGGAAGGCCGGGTGGGACTGCCACGGACTGCCGGTCGAGCTCGAGGTCGAGAAGGAGATAGGCACGAGGACCAAGCGGGACATCGAGGCGTTCGGGGTCGCGGACTTCAACCGTCTGTGCCGGGAGTCGGTGACTCGATACGTGGACGACTGGGAACGCCTGACCGAGCGCATCGGATTCTGGATCGACATCTCCGACGCCTACTGGACGATGAACACCGAGTACGTCGAGAGCGTGTGGTGGTCGCTGAAGCAGCTCCACCGACGAGGGCTGCTCTTCGAGGCCGACAAGGTCACCACCTACTGTCCGCGTTGCGGCACCGCGCTCTCGGACCACGAGACCGCGCTCGGCTACACGCAGGTCGAGGACCCCAGCGTCTTCATCGAGTTTAGGATCGTGGAGGCGCCCGACCCGTCGCTGGTGGGGGCGTCGCTCCTTGGCTGGACGACGACACCATGGACGCTGATCTCGAACACCGGCATGGGGATCGCGTCGCAGGCCCAGTACGTCGAGGTTCGACAGGACGGCAAGCGCCTGATCCTCGCCGCATCTGCCAAGGACCGCGTCCTCCCCGAGGCGCGCGAGCTAAGACGGATACACGGGCTCGATCTCGTCGGCGCCCGCTACGAGCCCCTCTACCCGAACGTCGCCGGCGCGCATCGGGTGGCCGCAGCCGACTTCGTCTCGCTGGACGAAGGAACGGGCGTGGTTCACATGGCCCCCGCATTCGGCGCCGAGGACCTGGAGATCGGCCTTCGCGAGGGATGGCCGATGTTCAAGCCGATCGACGGCGAGGGCCTCTTCACCGACGAGGCCCCGGAGTTCGTGCGGGGCAAGTTCTTCAAGGAGGCGGACCCGTTCATCACCGAGGAGCTCCGCGGCCGGGGGTTGCTGCTCCGTGCCGAGACCATCGAGCACACGTATCCGCTCTGCTGGCGGTGCAGCACGCCGCTCCTCTACTACGCTCGGACCTCCTGGTACATCCGCACGACGGCCGCAAAGCAGCGCCTGCTCCAGGTGAACGAGACCGTCAACTGGTACCCGGAGCACATCAAGCACGGCCGATACGGCGACTGGCTCGCGAACAACGTGGACTGGGCGCTGTCGCGGGAACGCTACTGGGGAACGCCGCTCCCGGTGTGGCGCTGCCCAGATGCTCACGACACGGCCGTCGGGTCCCTGAGCGAGCTTTCCGGGCTGGCCGGCCGTGACGTGACCGGGATCGATCCGCACCGGCCGTGGATCGACGAAGTGACATTCGAGTGCCCAACGTGCGCACAGGAGGCACGCCGGGTTCCCGAGGTCATCGATGCCTGGTACGACTCCGGCGCCATGCCGTTCGCGCAGTGGGGCTACCACCCCGAGCTCGGCCGTGGACTGGAGCCGTTCCAGGCACGTTTCCCCGCCGATTTCATCTCGGAGGCGATCGACCAGACGCGCGGTTGGTTCTACACACTGATGGCCGAGGCGACGCTGTGCTTCGACGAGACGGCCTACAAGAACGTGGTGTGTCTGGGCCTCATCGTCGACGCCGAGGGCCGGAAGATGTCCAAGAGCCTCGGCAACGTCATCGACCCATGGGACGTCCTGAACCGCCAGGGGGCCGACGCCCTCCGCTGGTACCTGATCACCGGCGGATCGCCGTGGGCCACGCGCCGCGTCAGCACCGAGATCCTCGGCGACGTCGTCCGGCAGTTCCTGCTCACGCTCTGGAACGTGTACGCGTTCTTCGTCACCTACGCGAACGCGAGCAGTTTCGACCCCGACGGTGAGGAACTCCCCGTACCCGGGCGTCCGCCGCTCGATCGGTGGATACTCTCGCAGCTCTCACAGACCGTGCGCGAGGCGCGCGAGGGGCTCGAAGCGTACGACGCGACCGCAGCCGGACGGCGCATCCAGCGATTCGTCGACGATCTATCCAACTGGTACGTGCGGCGGGCCCGGCGGCGCTTCTGGGACCCGGGCGGCACTGGCGGCAGGGGCGCTCGGGCCGCGTTCCTCACGTTGCACGAATGCCTTGTGACGCTCGCACGCCTCCTCGCGCCGTTCACGCCCTTCGTTGCCGAGGAGCTGTGGCAGAACCTGGCCGGGGGACTGGATGGGGCACCGGAGTCGGTCCACCTTGCCGACTACCCCGAACCGGACGTGGATGCCGTCGATGCGGCCCTGGACGTCGCGATGCAGGCCGCTCGGGACATAGTCGAGCTCGGCCGGCGCATACGCGCCGAGGCGAAGGTCAAGGTTCGCCAACCGCTCCTCGAGGCCGACGTCCACTTCGGAGGCGACCACGACGCGCTGCGTCCGCTGTTGCCCCTCATCGCGGAAGAGCTGAACGTGAAGGAGGTCTCCTTCGCCGAGTCCGCCGAGCAGCTCGGCCGATGGCGCGCCAAGCCGAACTTCAAGGTCCTCGGGCCGAAGCTAGGCTCGCGCGTCCGCGACGTCGCCGACGCGCTGGCTCGGGACGACGGCTCCCTCGCAGCGGCGCTCGCCCGTGACGAACGCGTTGTGATCGGCGATTCCGGGGCAGCGGACGCGATCGAGCTCGGCTCCGGGGACGTCGATCTGATCCAGGAGACCCCCGAAGGGTGGGGCGTCGCGGCGGAAGGTGGCCTGACCGTCGCACTTGAGCTCAAGCTCACCGACGAGCTCCGGCTTGAAGGGCTTGCCCGGGAGATCGTCCGAGTCGTCCAGGACGCTCGCAGGGCGGCCGGCCTCGAGGTCTCAGACCGGATCCACTTGGGTTTCGAGACGTCGGGCGCTCCCGCATCCGCCTTGCATGCGCACCGCGAGTACGTCTCAGCCGAGACGCTCGCCACGTCTCTGAGCGACGTCGCGATCCCAGACGCGTTCAGTCAGCAGGCCACGATCGAGGACTCTCTTGTCGTGATCACGCTACGGCGGGCCTGAGCCCCCACCGCGCGGAACCGCTCAGTCCTCGCCCCAGAACAGCTCCCGAAGCGAAGGCCGCTCAGGGGGCTCCGGCTCCTCCTCGTGGGCTTCAGGCGCCACCTCCGGGCCGGAGATCTCCGCTGGGGTCACGGGCAAGGCAGTCTCAGCCGGGGCCGCGACGGCGGGGGTCTCCGCCGGGCTGACTACGCCCTCCACGTCTTCCACCGACGGCTCAGCTGCCTCCACCGGTGCCTCCGCCGGCGCCTCCGTCGACACGTCCGACTGGCTGACAGCCGCCGTCTCCGGCACGGCCGACGGGACCGCCGCCGGGGCTCCCTTCGACTGCTGCACCATCGTGCGCACGATCTGCACGTGGTCCTGGACCAGCTGCCCGAGGTTCTGCAGGAACTCGCGCTCGCGCTGGAGGTAGGGAGCGATCACGGCGCGATCGTCTCCCGAGCGAACCTCACTCGCTGTTGTCATGGCGGCTGCCTTGGCCTCGGCCACGCGGATGATGCTGGCAGCCTCCTCGCGGGAACGCTCCAATATCGTGCCGGCCTCGGATGACCCTTCGTCGGCCGGCCGAACCGCCGGCACCCCTGCTGAGGAGGCGGACTCCCGGCGCAAGCGGTCGTTCTCGTCGATGTAGGCGGCGAGTTGCTCAGTCACCATGTCGAGGAACTCGTCCACGTCCCGTTCGTTGTAGCCACGGAACGCCAGACGGAACTCCTTCTGCTGGATGTCGACGGGCGTCAGGCGGCCTGCTCGCGCCGGCGCCTCCGCGAACCCGACGGCCTGGTTCTCCTGCTTCTTCTTCCTCATACTTCCCCCAAAACTAGCACTGCAGCGCGAAGCGCAGGACGGCAAGGACAACGAACGCAATGATGATAGAGAGGTCGATCCCCACAGCCCCGGCCCGGATCGGCGGGATCAGTGCGCGAAGCGGCTTGAGCACCGGCTCGGTCACATCGTCCAAGAGGTCGAGGATCACGCGAATCGGTCCCGAATACGGACGACGGAACCCCAGGAGCTCCACCCACGACACGATCACGCGAATGAAGAGGACGATCGTGTAGACGGTGATGATGATGCACAGCACGTCGAGGAACGCGTTCGCGGCGGCGATCATGGCGTGCGGCGCGTATCCAGGTCCGCTCAGAACTGGTTGTAGAAGTCGCCGCCCGCAATACGCTCTCGGTCCTCCGCGGACACCTCCATGTTGGCGGGCGTGAGCAGGTACACGCGGTTGGCGACCATCTCGATCTTCCCGTCCAGTCCGTAGACCAGCCCCGACGCGAAGTCCACGAGACGCCGCGCGATCGTGTCGTCGGTGCTCTGCAGGTTCATGATCACCGGGATGCCGGCCTTGAAGCGGTCGGCAACCTCCCTCGCCTCGTTGAACCTACGGGGTTCCGACTTGTGGATCGAGGACGCCGTCGATGCACGCGGTGAGGGGATCGTGCGGACGATGCCCTCGTCCTCGGGTTCCACCGAGACCTCGCGGACGGCCTGTGCGCGGCGGAGGCTCCGCACCGGCGTGTCCTCCGGCTGCGCCGCCACCTCGTCGAGCTCCTCGAGCTCCTCGTCTTCGACGAGACCGAGGTAGGTGAGCGTCTTCTTCCACACGCCTGGCATGGGTTTCCTCCTGCTTTCAGGCCGGCGGCCGTTCTCCGAACAAGGCCGTTCCGATCCGCACCATCGTAGCGCCTTCCTCCACCGCAACCTCGTAATCGATCGACATTCCCATCGAAAGTTCCACCGCCGCAGGATGGATTCGCCCGATCCGAGTCAGGAGCTCGCGGAGCCTGCGGAAGTACGGCCGCGAGTCCTCCGGCGATTCGGGCATCGGCGGGAGCGTCATCAGCCCGGCGAGCTCGACTCCCTCCATCTCCGCCACTTCGCCGGCGAACGCCTCACACTCCTCGGGCGACACGCCCGTCCTCTCGCCGGTGGAGTCGACCTCGATCAGGACGGGGATCTGGCGCCCGCGCTCGGCCGCGCGACGAGCCAGACGCAAAGCGGCCTTCCCGGGGATGAGCCCCTGCACGACGTCGGCAAGCTCGGCCACGTGATGCGCGGTGTGACTCTGAAGGGTTCCGATGAAGTGCCACACCGCGTCCGGCGCCGCAGGGCGCTTGGCCCGGAGCTCCTGTACGTAGTTCTCACCGAACTCGAGAACACCCGCCTCGGATGCGAAGCGCACGACTTCGGGTGGGACCGTCTTCGTCGCCGCCACCAGTCGGACGCCCGTTGGATCGCGACCCGAGCGCACGCACGCGGCGGCGATCCCTCGCCGGACGCGGGCGAGGTTGGCCACAACGTCCTCACGCGGAGAGGGCACCACCGGTGAGCAGAACGTTACAGAACTCAGTCTGGCTACAGAAGTCGCATCCCGACGGCAAGATGACGGCCGGTCGTGCCCTCCGCTCGGAAGGAGAAGAGGAGTCGGCTCTCGCAGGCCGTACACAGGCCCGTGTCCCAGACCCGACGGATCCCCTCCTCGCGAAGGATCGATCGTGTCGTCCCCACAAGGTCGAGGAACCACCGCCCGCTTCGCCGGTCGACCACTGCGCCAGCAGGGAACGCCGTCGCCACGGCGCTCGCGACCTCCTCCCCCACCTCGTAGTGACAGGGTCCGATCGCCGGGCCGATCGCAACACGAACCTCGGCCCGGTTCTCGAACAGGGCCGCGCCCTTGTGGAGGATTCCCGCGACCATGCCTCGCCACCCGGCGTGGACCATCGCCACACGACGCTCCCCGGGGCTCGCCATCACGGCAATCACGCAGTCCGCCGAGAAGGCGCCGAGCGGCACACCGGGGGTCTTGGTGTGAAGCCCGTCGGCCGTGCCGAACACCTCTGCCGGACCGAAAAACCCATCGCGCATGCGGCCGCGTCCCACGACAGCCAAGGTCGTCCCGTGTATGAGGCCCGGAACCGGGAACTCCTCCAGCCCCAACGCGGCGGCGGCTGCGCGACGGTTCGCCAGGACCGCGGCGGGATCGTCGCCGGCGCCGAAGGAGACGTTCAGCGAGTCAAAGGGCTTGGCGCTCGAGCCGCCGGTCCTTTCGAAGAACGCCGCAAGGAAGCCCACATCCTCGAGGTCGGTGGCGACGTGGGCCCACATTCCACTCCCCAGGCTGCGTCGTTCGAACCCGCTCACCGTCCGCCGATCTTCGCAGGAAAGGGTTGGGGGCGGGGAGTCCATCCCAGAGGCGGGGGAAGGGCGCCTCTCGAACTCGTTCTCCTCGCCCCCACGACGGTCCGGCCGAAGATCGGCGGACTAGCTCTTCAGGAAATCGGGGATGTCCAGGTCTTCCTCGGCGTCGAAGGCAACCGTCTCCTGGGCCGGCTTGAAGATCTCGTCCTCCTCCTCGAGGAGGATCGACGGCACGCGGCTTGGCTCCCCTTCGAGGACGCTTGGAAGTGGTACGGGCTCCTCAAGCAGATCCGACAGCCGGCTGTCGACGCGCGACGGCCGCTCGACCAGCTTCTCGAAGCCGGCTGCGATGACGGTCACACGCACCTCTTCGCCCAGGGCGTCGTCAACGACGGCACCAAAGATGATGTTCGCGTCGGGATGCGCCACGCGAGTGATGGTGTCGGCTGCCCGGTTCACCTCGTGGAGGGCGAGGCCGGTCGGACCCGAGATCGACAGCAAGATGCCCCGCGCACCCTCGATCGACGACTCGAGCAACGACGAGGAGATCGCCGCCTTGGCCGCCTCCTCCGCTCGATCATCACCGGTCCCGTGGCCGATGCCCATGAGTGCAGACCCCGCCCCCGTCATGACGGCCTTCACGTCCGCGAAGTCGAGGTTGATGAGCCCCGGGGTCGTGATGAGCGAAGTGATGCCCTCGATGCCCTGATACAGGACCTGATCGGCCATGCGGAACGCATCGATCATCGGCGTCTGCGCGTCTGAGACCTGAAGCAGCCGGTCATTCGGAACGACTATGAGCGTGTCGACGGCCTTCTTGAGCTCGGTGATCCCGAGATCGGCCTGGGTGGCGCGCACGCGCCCCTCGAAGCCGAACGGTCGAGTGACGACCCCGATCGTGAGGGCTCCGAGTTCCCGAGCGATGTCGGCCACGATCGGGGCGCCGCCGGTTCCCGTTCCGCCACCCTCACCGGCCGTGATGAAGACCATGTCCGCGCCCTTCAGGATCTCCTCGATCTCGTCGCGGTGCTCCTCGCTCGCCTGGCGACCCACCTCGGGGTCCGATCCCGCTCCGAGCCCTCGAGTGGTCTCCCGTCCGATGTCGAGCTTCACCTCCGCGTCGGACATCAACAGCGTCTGGGCATCGGTGTTCACCGCTATGAACTCGACCCCCCGCAGCCCGGCCTCGATCATCCGGTTCACCGCGTTCACGCCCCCGCCGCCTATGCCTACGACCTTGATCACGGCGAGGTAGTTCTGTGGAGTCTCCATCTCCGACCTCCGCTCCCCCGGGTTCCGCCCCGGGTCTACCTGGGGAAACGCCGTTGTAGTCAGCTTCTTGCGGTCAAAAGATCAACCTCAACTGCAACGTGATTGTTATATCTACTTGACCTTCAATCGGTCACGGTACTATCAAACTGCAGGTCCGTCAAGAGATCGCGTCAGTACGTTGCTACATGTGCTGTCAGAAGCCCCGGCCCCGACTGCGCCTACACAGGACCCGCAACCCAGGCCTCAGGAGGCAAAGGATGCCGTCGGCGCCTGCGGCGCAGATACGTTGATCGTCTGCAAGAGCCGACCGTGGACGCTCGCCCAACGGAGGATGCTACGGATCAGCCGCGACTTGACCGCGATCTGGCCGACGTCCCCGTATTCCACCCCCACCCCGTTCGTCATATGGAGCACGAGGTGCCCGTCCATGCCCACGACCACCGTCTTCACACGTGAACGGAGCTTGGGATCCAGACCCGCGACGGCCTCAGTGACAGCTCCAAGGCCGGGCATACCCCGATCCGCGACCCACGGAGGGGGGACCACGATGAGCGGCAGGTGCGGACTCGTCGACACGACGCCTAGAGATGTCCCGTCGGAGGCGATCAGTCGGAGCCCTCCGTAGCCGCCGACGACGGCGACCGGAGCCCGCTCGATGACCTCGATCCGCACGGTCCGTGGGAATACCCGGGAAACGGAGGCATGTGCGACCCACGGATCGGACTCGAGCCGGCGCTCTACGGATCGGGTATCCAGCCAGAGGACATTCGTCTGCGCAACGAGGCCGGACAGCTCGACGACTTCCCTCCGTGTCAGGTGTGAGGTGCCCTGAACCTCGAGCCTCCGAAGATGGAAGAGCGAGCTGTGGGAGACGTACAGGGCGAGCCCCGCCGCGACCGCAGCCGCTGCGATCGCAGTCCACCGCCGGCCGCGGGAGAGCGGCACCCAGGAAGAGCGGGGGTCAGAGAGGCGCGAGATCGAAGTCGCCAACCAGGTGCACCTCCGGCTCGAGCTCGACCCCGAATCGGGCCCAGACGAGTGCCTGAACCTTCCTGACGAGCTCCAACACATCAGTGGCGCGAGCGCCCTCCGACGCCACGATGAAGTTCGCGTGCTTGAGCGAGACGCTGGCCCTTCCGACGGTCAGCCCCCTACCCCCGGCTTCGTCGATGAGCCGGGCCGCGTGATCTCCCGGCGGGTTCTTGAACACACTCCCGCAGTTTGGCTCCGCAAGCGGCTGCGTGCGACGCCGTGACTCCCGTGCCTCGTCCATCCTCGCTCGGATCTCCGCCCGATCCGAGGACGCGAGGAGCATCCTGGCGCCGGTCACAAGGCCGTCTCTCGGGAGGTCTGTGCCCCGGTACCGGAACCCCACTCCATCGGCCTGGATTCGCCGCGCTGCACCTCCTCCGAGCTCGAACACGTCCACCGACTCGATGACGTCGGCGAGCTCGCGCCCGTGAGCCCCCGCGTTCATCCGTACGGCTCCACCTAACGAGGCCGGGATCGCGATCCCGAACTCGAGGCCAGCCAGGCCATGGGACAACGCCGCACCCGAAAGGCCCGGCAGCGGCATCGCCGCGCCCGCCGTGAGTCTCTCCCCGTCGCGAGCGACCCATCGGTAGGCGCGCCCCAGCCGGATCACGATTCCTGGGAATCCCCGATCCGAGACCAGGACGTTCGACCCCTTGCCGATCACGAAGAAGGGCACGCCGGTCTGGTGGATCGCCTCAGCCGCCGCGGCGAGGTCGGCCTCGGACTCAGGCTCGAGGTACAAGGCCGCGGGGCCGCCGATGTGGAAGGTGGTGAGCGGCGCCATGGGGAATGCGGTGCGGATGCGGTCGCCGCAGGCCGCTCGAAGGACGATCTCGGCCCGTCGGATCTCGTCGTTCACCCCGTCTCCCTGATCCGCTCCAATGCTGCGTCCCCCAGCATCCACACGTCGCCGCAGCCCATGGTGATCACGAGATCGCCCTCCCGCACCTCGCGTTGGAGGAACGTGACCACATCGCCGCGGTGTGGAATGTAGACGACACGCTTGCCAGGCGAAGCAAGGTTGATCCCGTTCACCACCAGCTTCCCGGTCACGCCCGGGATCGGCTCCTGGTTGGCGCCGTAGACATCGGTGACGATGATCACGTCCGCCTCCCGGAGGCTCGACCCCAGCTCACGCCAGAGCGTCTTCGTCCGGATGTAGCGGTGCGGCTGGAAGACGGCTACAAGGCGTCCGGGTCGCCTTCGACGCGCGACGTCGAGCGTGACGGAGAGCTCCGTCGGAACGTGGCCGTAGTCGTCGAAGAAGTCCGCTCCGCGGACGCGCCCGCGATGCTCGAAGCGGCGATGCACCCCACGGAAGCCGGCAAGGCCTTCGACTGCGCGTTCAGGCTGAACGCCGACGAGCGCCGCAGCCGCAACGGTCGCGGCCGCGTTCCGCAGATTGTGCTCGCCATCCACGCCCAGCTCGACGTCGACGGCCCCTCCGTCCACGTGAATGACGCCACGCGCCCCAGCCGGTCCAAGTGACGTCGCCTCGACGCGAATGTCCGCTTCGGCCGAAGTGCCGTACGTGATGCGAGCCCGGGCACCGGCCGTGGCGCGCATGGCGCCGGCGTCGTCCGCGCAAACGACGACGTGTGCGCTCCGATCGGCGAACGCGCCGAACGCGGACTCGATCTCGGGAAGACCGCGCGTGTAGAAGTCGACATGGTCGACTTCTACGTTCGTCACGATGCCGACCTCCGGGCGGAACAGGAGGAACGATCCGTCGCTCTCGTCCGCCTCCGCAACGAACACGTCCCCGGCCCCCAACCGAGCACCGCTGCCGCTCTCGTTCGGCTCACCTCCGACCACGTAGGTCGGATCGAGCCCGGCGCGCTCGAGGGCCAGCCCGACCATCGACGTCGTCGTCGTCTTGCCGTGCGTCCCCGAGACGGCGATGGCTCGCTTGTCCCGCGCGGCCGCCGCCAGTGCCTGCGCCCGTATCCACACTGGAACTGCTCGTCGGCGCGCCTCGGCGAGCTCCGGGTTCTGCTCGCGGATCGCACTCGAGATGATGACCGCGTCCGGATCACCGAGCTGTTCGCACCGGTGCCCGACGAAGACCCGGGCGCCGGACTCCCCCAGCTCGCGCAGGCCTCTGGAGTCCTTCAGGTCGGATCCGCTCACGTTTATCCCCCGCGCCATGAGAAGCTTCGCGAGGTTCCGCATACCCGCCCCGCCGATGCCGATCATGTGCACGGTTTGGGTGGCGGTGAGATCCGGAACCGCAAGGGTCGGAATGCTTCCCGGCGGCGGCACGTAGGGCTCGGTCATTTCCCCCCCGCCTCGATCACTGCCTCTGCCAGGGTGCCGGCCGCGTCGGGCCTTCCGCAGGCCGCAGAGCGCTCTGCCATGCGCCACAAGCGCTCCCGGTCGTCCACGAGGTCGGCGATCCTAACGGCGAGCAGCTCACCGCCGATCGCGTCGTCCATGACGATCATGGCCCCGCCGGCGCGCCGAAGCGCTCGCGCATTCGCCTCCTGGTGCCGCGCGGTCGCGTACGGATACGGAATCAGCATGGAGGGCAGCCCGCAAACGGTCACCTCGGCGACCGTTGTCGCACCAGCCCGGGCCACCACGAGGTCGGCGACGGCGTAAGCGAGCTCCATGCGATCCATGAACGGCAGGACCCGCACGACGAGCGCGCCCTCCTCGGAGACATGGGATCGAACCATCTCGACGTGCGCGGGGCCGGTCAGGAGCAGCACCTGTAGGTCCCCACGCCCCCGGAGCCTCCCGAGCGCATCGATCATGGCCCGGTTGACGTGCAGCGCCCCCTGGCTTCCGCCGAAGACGACAACGGTGGCGCGACCCTCCTCAAGGTCAAGCTCCGCGCGCGCCTCCTTTGCCAGCGCATCCCGGTTCGACTGCACCGCAACTATCTCATCGCGCACCGGGTTTCCCGTCACGAGGGCACGTACGCGCCGCGGCAGCAATCGCTCCGTCTCCGCGAAGGACAGCGCGACGGTTCTGGCGGGGCGCGCCAGGGTTCGGTTCGCGAGCCCCAGCACCGCGTTCTGCTCATGCAGCACGAGCGGCTTTCGCGCTCGCAAGGCTGCGACGGCGACCGGAACGCTCACGTACCCGCCCATGCCGACCACGACGTCGGCGCTCTCCACGATCGGCCGGCACGCGGCCACGGACCTGAGAGCAGCGAACGGCAACATCACCGCACGGAGGGAGACCCTACGGACTAGAGGCCTGGCCTCCACCGCCTCGAACGCGAAGCCCGCGGCCGGCACGAGCCGCGCCTCCTGTCCGGAGCTCGTGCCCGCGAACCGCACGACCGCCCCGTGGGCATCGGCCAGACGCCTCGCCAGAGCAAGCGCGGGGAAGACGTGGCCAGCGGTGCCGCCTCCCGCGATCAGCACGTTCACGCGGCCCACCTCCTGTTTCGGAGAGCCCGCGTGCGCCCAGCCGCCGCGCCCGGGGCCCGGGCGATGTTGACGAGGACCCCGATGGCCGCGAGCGAGACGACGAGAGACGAACCTCCATAGGAGAGAAGCGGCAGCGGTACGCCAGTGATGGGGAGCAGGCCGGTGACCGCCCCGAGGTTCACGACGACCTGCAGGCCGAACCACGACACGATCCCGGCGGCGAGCAGGCACCCGAACACATCCGGCGCCCTTGCCGCGATCCTGATCCCCGCGTAGACGAGGATGCCGAAGGCGACCAGCACGACGAGCTCGCCGATGAGCCCGAGCTCCTCACCAAGGATCGAGAAGATGAAGTCCGTGTGCGCGTTCGGCACGTACATCCACTTCTGTCGGCTCGCGCCGAGACCGACCCCGAACCACCCTCCCGACCCGAGCGCGATCAGGGACTGCACCAGCTGCCATCCCGTGTCCTTTGGATCCGCACCCGGGTGGAGGAAGGACAGAAACCTCGCCTTCCGGTATCCCTCGCTGAGGATCAGCGCCATGCCTACGGCCCCGCCGGCGACCGCGGTCGTGAGTAGGTACCGCAGACGCACTCCTGCTGCGAACAGCAGCAGGAAGACCGAGCCGGACAGGATGAGCGTCGTGCCGAGGTCCGGTTGGTACACGACCATGGCGCAGACGATCACGGTGACGGGAACCAGCGGCAGGACCAGATGCGCAAGCTCGTCCCGGCGGTTCCACTTCCTGGCCAGTATCGTCGCCGCAAACACGATCAGAGCGAGCTTCGCCAGCTCGGACGGCTGGATCGTGACGGGCCCGAGCGCGATCCAGCGGGAGGCACCGTACGCCGCGACGCCGGACCCGGGATGCAGCACGAGGGCCAAGAGCACGATCGCCAGACCGAGCAACGGCACGGCGAGCCGCTGCCACACGTCGTACCGCATCCGTGACGTGAGTAGCAGCGCAAGCGTCCCGACCACCGCATAGGCCGCCTGACGCTGGAAGAAGACGAAACTCGAGCCGTACTGGGCGTAGGCAGACACGGAGCTCGCCGAGAGCACCATGATGAGCCCGACGGCCGTCAGGAAGACGGTCGATCCGATCAGCAGTGCCACCGTCCGTCGGCTCGCGGACCCTGCCCTCGCACGGGTCGCGTCACGCTCGCCGGCCCGGGCGAGGCGGAGGTGGCTCCGGGCGGGAACGAGCGCTTCAGGCCGCGCCACGGCCAGCCCCCTCCGCAACCTCTCTCGCCGCCGTCGCGAAGCGCTCGCCCCGCTCCGCGTAGTCGTGGAACATGTCCCAGCTCGCGCACGCCGGCGCCAGCAGAACGGTGCCTTCGGCCGGTGCCAGGCCGTGGGCCGTGCGGACGGCCTCCTCGATCGACTCGGCCCTGCGGACCGGCAGGAGGCCTTCGAAGACCTGGACGATCTCGGGGGCCGCTTCGCCGATCGCAACGACGCCCGCCAGGCTCGACGCCCCCGTCGCCAGCGGGGCGAGGCCGACCCCCTTGGACAGACCTCCGGCGATCAGCACGACGTCTCGGCGTCCTGCAAGCGCATGGAGTGCCGCATGGACGTTCGTGGCCTTCGAGTCGTCCACGAACTCCACGGCGCCGGCGCACGCGACGACCTCGCCTCGATGCGGGAGCGGCCGCATCGATCGGATCCCCTCGGCGACGGCGTCGTCCGAAAGACCGAACGCGAGGGCGGCCGCGGCGGCGGCCGCGGCATCGGCTCTGAATCCGGCGCTGTCCTGGACCGGACGCCCAAGGGAGACCTCGTCTCCGACGCGAGCGACGACCTCGCCGTCGACGTATCCGACCTCGCCCGGGCCAGGTTCGGCGAGCCGGAACCAGACTGCCTTGCACGGGGCGGCGCGGGAGATGCCGAGGGCTCGGTCGTCCTCGGCATTGCCGACGTGCGTGTCGCCGTCCCGCTGAAGCTCGTAGACACGCGCCTTTGCCGCGACGTAGCCCCGGAGCGACCCGTGCCAGTCCAGATGGTCGGGCGCGACGTTGAGGAGCACCGACACTTGCGGATGCACCCAGTGGTGGAACCGTAGCTGGAACGAAGAAGCCTCGACGGCGAGCGCCTCGCGCGACTCGCGCGCCGCCATCGAGAACGGGTAGCCGATGTTGCCGCATGCCACCGCGTCCAGACCCGCGGCGCGCATCATCGTCGCCACGAGCTCGGTGGTCGTCGACTTCCCGTTCGTTCCCGTGATCGCGACGTACGGCACCTTGCACAGCCGCGCTCCGACGTCGAGCTCGCTCCAGATCGGCAACCCCCTATCGCTGGCCCACCGGAGCACGGGCGCGCCCTCGGGCACGCCAGGGCTCGCCACGACCGCAGTGACGCCGTCGAGGTGCTCGGGGCGGTGGCCGCCGGTCAGTATCTCTACCCCGAGCTCAAGGATCTCGTCGGCGCCCTCGACATCGGGCCGCTCCTCGGTGACGCGAACGCTCGCGCCCTCTTCGGCGAGCACCCTTGCGGCGGCCCGACCGGCGACGCCGAGGCCGACGACGGCGATGCGCTCGCCCCGGAAGGCGCTCAACCCGTCCCACCTCTGGCAATGAAGTCCGCGTAGTAGAGCCCGAGACCGATCGCGACGCACATCCCGGCGATGATCCAGAAACGAACGATCACCGTGAACTCAGGCCACCCTGCGAGCTCGAAGTGATGGTGTATCGGTGACATGCGGAACACCCGTCGCCGGAACCCGCGGAAGGAGATGATCTGGATGATGACCGAGGTGGTCTCGATCACGAACAGCCCACCAAGGATGAGCAGAAGCAGCTGCGTGGACGTCACGATGGCCAGCGCCCCGATCAGCCCGCCGAGCGCCAGCGCCCCAGTGTCGCCCATGAAGATCCGAGCGGGTGCTGCGTTCCACCAGAGGAAGCCGGCCACGGCGCCGACCGCTCCCCCGGCCACGATCGAGGTATCGAGCGCCGCGTTCAGCCCGATCGGGTAGCAGGCGTCGGCCGGCAATGCCACACATGTGTGTCGCCACTGCCAGAACGCGATGAACACGTACCCGGAGAGCACGAGGATCGAGGACCCCGACGCGAGGCCGTCGAGCCCGTCGGTCAGGTTCACGGCGTTCGACGAGGAGGCGAGTATCCAGAACACCCACAGGTAGAAGGCGATCCCGAGACTCACGCCTGTGTCGCGAGTGAACGAGAGGTTCGTCGTGATGTGCCCAACCTTCACTGCGACGAGCCCGAAAGCGATCGCCACCGCAGCCTGGCCCAGGACCTTCGCGGTCTTCGAAAGCCCGAGCGACCGCCGACGCCGGACCTTGATGAGATCGTCGACGAATCCGAGCAGCCCCAGCCCGATCGTCACCAGGAGGACGGAGAGCCCGACCGCGGTGACCGCCGGGAACACGACGCGGGCCGCGACGTAGGACGCGACCATCCCGGCGATGATGACCGTCCCTCCCATCGTCGGTGTGCCCACCTTGTCCATGTGAGTCCGGGGGCCGTCCTCGCGGATGTGCTGCCCCCATCCCAGGCGCCGGAACAAGCGAATGGCGAATGGGGTGCCGAGCAGAGTCACGCCCATCCCAACGGTGGCCGCGAGCAGGATCGCTCTCACCTGAGAGCCTCCGCCACTCGCTCCAGACCGACGACCCGCGACGCCTTGACGAGGACGACGTCTCCCGGGCGCGCCCACGCCCGGATGTCTTCGACTGCCTCTTCGACCGTCTCGTAGCTCGCCACGTCATCGGGCAGCGCGCCCTCGCAGAGGGCAGCGTGTGCGATCGTCGCGGCCTGCGCTCCAACCGTCACGAGGCGATCCACGCCCATGCGGACGATCAGCTCGCCCAAGCGCTCGTGCTCCGCGAGGGCGATCGGCCCGAGCTCCGCCATGTGACCGAGGACCGCGGCCATCCTCCCGTCTCGGGCCATCCAGCGCGCCGCGCGCAGGCCGGCCGCCGTCGACTCCGGGTTCGCGTTGTATGCGTCGTTGACGACGCGCACGCCGTTGGAGCTCACAAAGGTCTCCATCCGCCAATGCGTGATCCGTGCGGCCTTGAGCGCCGCCGAGCACTCGGCAGCAGTGACGCCGAACGCCATCCCGCAGGCCGCTGCGCCAAGAGCGTTCTGCACCATGTGCTCGCCCGGGATCGCGAGCTCCACCCGCTCCCGCTCTCGCCCGGCCACGAGGACGAAGCTCGCGCACCCTCCTTCGTCCAGGGACATGTCCTCGGCCCGTACATCGGCGTCGGGGCTGAGCCCGAAGGTGATCACTCGGGCACGGGTGCGCTCCGCATAGCCGCGCACGATCCGATCGTCGGCGCACAGGATCGCGACCCCGTCGTCCCCGAGGGCTTCGACCGGCTCCGCCGACGCCTCGACGATCGTCTCCCAGGAACCGAACATCTCCATGTGCGCGACCCCGACGTTGGTCACGACGACCATCTCGGGGCGGGCGACCTCGCACAGAAGCGAAACGTCTCCGGCGCGACGCGCTCCCATCTCCGCGACCACCACCTCGGTGCCTTCGGGAGTTCCGAGCAGCGTGAGCGGGAGCCCGATCTCCGTGTTGAAGGACTGCGGGCTCGCGTGGGTCCGGAAGCGACTGGCGAGCACGGCCGCCGTGAAGTCCTTCGTCGAGGTCTTGCCGTTCGCCCCGGTGACCCCGACAACCCTCGCGTGCCCCATGAGCCGCCGTTCGTCCGCCGCCAGCTCGAGCAGGGCCTGACCCGTGTCCTCGACCTCGATGACGTTATGCCTTTCGTTCCGGCGACTCACGACCGCGCCGACCGCCCCGTTTGCGAGTGCTTCTGCAACGAAGTCGTGGCCGTCAACGTGCTCGCCGGGCAGGGCGATGAACAAAGACCCCGACGACGCCGCGCGGCTGTCGATCACAACCGCCGAAGCGACGGCGTCGTGGCCGTGTAGCACTCCACCCACGGCGGCGGCGATCTCGGACAACGGTCTGGGCTTCACGACGCCTCCAGTGCGCGGCGAAGCTCCTCGGCGGCGACGACTCGGTCGTCGAAGGGGATGGTGTGATCCGCGAACTCCTGCCCCGTCTCGTGGCCCTTGCCCGCGATGACGACCACGTCGCCCGCTCGGGCCTCCGCCAGCGCGAGCCGGATCGCAAGGCGCCTGTCCTCCTCGACGACGTAGATCCGCTCGCCTTCGCGCGCGCCGGCCTCGACCTCACCGATGATCGCCATCGGATCCTCGCTGCGCGGATTGTCGCTCGTTATCACCGACAGGTCCGCAAGGGTGGTTGCGACCTTCCCCATCAGTGGACGCTTGCGGCGGTCGCGGTCGCCACCACAGCCGAGAACCAGGATCACGCGGCCCGCGGCGAGTGGACGGGCTGCCCGCAGGACGTTCTCCACGCTGTCGGGCGTGTGGGCGTAGTCGACGATCACGAGGAACTCCTGCCCCTCCTCGACCGTCTCCATCCGGCCCGGCACCTCGCGAAGGGACGCGATGCCTCGCGCTATGACGTCGTCCGGAACCCCCATGGCGCGGGCCGCGGCGAATGCCGCCAGGCAGTTCTCGACGTTGAACCGCCCGCATAGCGACGAGCGGATCATCACATCGGCCACACGGAACGAAAGCCCGGACAGGCTGGTGCTGATGTCCGTCGCGCGCAGGTCCGCGCCGGCCTCGAGACCGTAGGTGAGCGTCGGCAGGTCCGACCGCAACAGGCGGCGACCCTCGGCGGTGTCGACGTTGACGACGGCGCGACGCGCCATGCTCGGTGTGAAGAGCCTCGCCTTCGCCCGGAAGTACTCCTCCATCGAGGGGTGGTAGTCGAGGTGGTCCTGGCTCAGGTTGGTGAACACCGCACAGTCGTAGACGATGCCGTCGACGCGGTGCTGGTCGAGGCCGTGCGACGACACCTCCATCGCCACGGCCCCGACTCCCCGTTCGGCCATCCGAGCGAGGAGGCGGTGCAGATCGGGCGCCTCCGGCGTGGTCTTGGGGAGGGGAACAGGCTCCCCGTCGATACGAACCCCGGTCGTTCCTACGACCCCGGGCGTCGATCCGGCGGACCGGAAGATGGATTCGAGCAGGTAGGTGGTCGTCGTCTTTCCGTTCGTTCCGGTGACCCCCACCATCGCCATCCGGTCGGCCGGCCGGCCGAACACCTCGGCCGACACCGGCCCCATCGCCTGGCGGACGGATGGGACCAGCACCTGTACTGCGTCCACGGGCAGCCACCGCTCCACCACGAGTGCCACGGCACCGCGTAGGACGGCGTCCGCAGCGAACTCGTGGCCGTCGCTTCTGGCCCCCCGAACACAGAAGAAGAGGGATCCGGGAACGGCGTCGCCCGAGCGGTAGGCGACCTCCGAGATCGGGATCGAGGGATCGCCGCCGCCGATCTCGTGACCGGGCAGATCGGTCACGATCAGGGCCAGAGGTCGTGCGAGGGGGCCGGGGGCGATCAAGGCACCTGAGCTTACCGTTCGCCCCAGCGCGTGCCCCCCGGCCGTTTCGCCCACTGTCATCCCACCGGAACGACGTGGGGCGGAGACGAGAGACGAGCGGCCGGAGCTATCCCCAGCCGCTCGATCGCGTAACGGGCGACTGCCCGGAAGAGCGGTGCCGCCGCGATGCTCCCGTAGATCGTCACCGGCCGATCGAGGGTGGCAAGGATCACGATCTCGGGGTCCGACGCGGGGAGGAAGCCTATGAAGGAGGAGATGTGCCTATCCGTGTAGTAGCCACCGCCGGGCTTGGGGATGCGGGCCGTGCCCGTCTTGCCAGCGACCTGATACCCGGGGATCTGTGCGGCGGTCCCGGTCCCCGCCTCGACGGCATACGCGAGCATCCGCGCGATGATCTTCGCCGTCCGCTCGGAGACCACGCGCCTCGTGGGAGACGCCGACGCAGGATCGAACGTCCCATCGGCACCGACGGTGCCGCGCACGAGGCGGGGCCGAACCCACTCTCCGCCGTTCGCGATCGTCGCGTACACCGACGCCATCTGGAGGGCGGTGGCCGAGACCCCCTGTCCGTACGCCATCGTCGCCAGGCTCGTGTCCGTCCACCGGTACAGCGGGAGGAGGACGCCCGAGGACTCGCCGGGGAATCCGACTCCGGTGGGATGGCCGAGACCGAACTTCGACAGGTACGTGGCCAGCCGGGCCTCTTCAAGCTGCTCTGCGACGAACACCGCGCCGATGTTGCTGGACTGGGCGACTATGTCCCCAAGGGTCATGTCCTCGATGGGGTGCGAATGGGAGTCGTGGATCGTGAACGTCCCAACCTGCAAGTGGTCGGGAACCTCGAAGCGCTCCTCGACGGAGACCACGTGCTCTTCGACAGCCGCGGCCGCCGTGACCACCTTGCAGACAGAACCGGGCTCGAATGCGTCCGTCACCGCGGTGTTCCGCCAGCGTCTCGGATTGAAGGAGGAGAAGTCGTTCGGATCGAACCACGGGTAGCTCGCCATCGCGTAGATGTCTCCCGTGCGGGCGTCCATGACGATCGCCGTCCCGCCGCTCGCTCCGTTCCTCTTCACCGCCTCCTCGAGGGCGGCCTGCGTCTGGAACTGGATGTCGCGTTGGATGGTCGTTACGAGATCGACCCCGGGCACGGGTTCCCTTTCCACGTCCACACCACCGACGATGGGGCGTCCGGCGGGGTCGGTCTCCTGCGTGCGCTCCCCCGGCTGCCCCGCGAGTGCCTCCTCGTACTGAACCTCGAGTCCGGACAGACCGATCCCGTCCACGCCGACGAACCCGAGGACCTGGGAGGCGAGCGGTCCGGCCGGGTAGACACGTCGAGTCGACTCGAGGAACCCAATGCCCGGCAGGTGCAGCCTCTGGATGCGCTCTGCCAGGCGTAGCGGCACACTGCGCGCCAGATAGACGAACGTGCCCTCGGTGGTGAGCTCTTCGCGCAGGTGCTTCACACCCTCGTCGAGAATCCCGGACAGCTTCTTCGCCTCGCCACGCGGATCGGTCACGTAGCGCGGGTCCGCGTAGACGTCCCGTGCCGGAAGGGAGATGGCGAGCGACTCGCCGGATCGGTCGAGGATCTGGCCGCGCGCGGCCGGCAGCGTCACCGTGTGGAGTCGCCAGTCGAGCGCCTCGGTCTGGTAGGAGTCGGCACGACTAACCTGCAGGATCGAAAGCCGCACCACGATCGCCACGATCGCGAGCATCATCCCGACCAGAAGCGCCACGAGGCGGCGGATGGACGGGCGTCTCATCCGCCCGTCCTGAGGAGACGCTCGAGCTCGCGTTCGACACGGGCGAGCTCATCCGCAGCCCCGGCCGGCGCCGCGGGTACGGCCCTCGACACGTGGAGGAACTGAATCTCGTCGGGGAGACGCATGTCGTGTCGGCGGGCCCAAGCGGCGATCCGGCCGGGGGCGGAAAGCGTTGCCTGCTTGTGCGTGAGCTCCAGATTCTCCTGCGACAGAACCGAGATCCTCTGCTCCAGGTCCTCGATGCGAAACGAGCTCTGCGCGAGCAGCGCGTTCAGCGTGACGAGGCCGAGGATCATCGATCCCACCACGACGGTTGACAGGACTAGGAACCCGACGGCGCCCCGTCGTCGCGGGACCGCACGCGTCGTCGGCAGACGTGCAGGCGTGCGGACCCCGGCGCCCGAGGCAGGCAGCGGAGCGAGAACCGTCCGCCGAGGGGGGCGAGCGGGGCGAGCGGGAGCGGAGCCCCCCCTGCGCGGCGCCGGCTGACCCGCCCGAACCTGCCTGGCGGGCGAGCTCACCCAGCCTCCTGGACGAGCTCGGCCGCCCGCAGTCGCGCACTCCTTGCGCGCGAGTTCCGGGCGACCTCGTCGGGACTCGGACGCAGCGGCTTCTTGGTCAGCACGCGGAGCCGGTCCTCCTCGAGGAAGAACCGCTTCACGATCCGATCCTCGAGCGAGTGGTAGGCGATGACGACGACGCGGCCACCGGGAGCGAGGTACCCGACCGCTCGAGGCAGGGAGGCGGCGAGCTCCTCCAGCTCCCGGTTGACCGCGATGCGAAGCGCCTGGAAAGTCCGGCGCGCGGGGTGGGGGCCGCCC
>JBFMCN010000092.1:0-62472 GCA_040754475.1 Actinomycetota bacterium
AACGTTCGGTGAGGCCCCAGGGAGGGGCCGCGCGAGGTAGATTGCGCTTTAGGGGCGGTAGCTCAGTGGGTCAGAGCAGCGGACTCATAATCCGCCGGTCGCAGGTTCGAGTCCTGCCCGCCCCACCCATCTAGCTGTTTGGTTCTGTGAAGCTTCGGCACCTCTGTCCCACACCGGCTCCGGCTCCTCTGTCGCACTCTCCGACCCGGCTCCGGCTCCTTGGCGACACTGGCTTCGGGACCGCCGGTGCGGCTGGGTCGGCCCGCTTGCTGCAGCTCTTCTGCCTCCGTCTCAGTAGGTGAACGGGATGAGCCTCTTGGTCTTTCGCTCGTAGGCGACGTACCCGTGACCGTATGCCTGCCGCGACCCTTCCTCTCGCGCGGGGATGAGCAGCAGGATCAGCGCGAGGTAGACTCCGAAGACGCAGGCCAGGGCCCTCGACTGAACGAGGCACGCGAGTCCGAGAGAGACACACAGCGCCGCCGTGTGCATGGGGTGTCTGGCCAACCTGTAGGGCCCGGCGGTGGCCCGCCGTGACCCGACAGCAACCCAAGCCCGACGATCCACGCGTCTGCCGCTAGGACCGCGGGCGATGCCAGGGCGAGCGCCGCACCAGAGGGGCCTCACGCTTGCGTTCCTCCCGAGTGCCTGCCGGCCGGATCGCGAACGGCTCTCCGCGATGCACCCCGGCCCGCTCGAGCGACTGGCAGATCGCAACCAGGACGGGATTCGTGGCCCTGCCGAACTCCAACGTGGTGCGCGTGCGGGCGACCGGTCGTTCCGCATCTCCCCACCGGAACCACAGGAAGTGGTGCTGGGGGACGTGCTCCATGCGCGCGTGCGGAGCGTGCTCGAGCCTGAGGACCGGGCGATTGTCGTGCCGGCGACCGAGCGTCCACTCCGTGATCTGATCGAAAGCGAGTGAGCTGCAGACCCACTCGCCGCGGTGTGGCGGATGGGAGAGCTGGTGCGCCTGCAGGATCCGGCGGTCCGTGACGAGCGGGTAGTCTCTGCTGCGGGCCACGACCAGTTCGCCAGGTTCGAGCTGGGCCTCCAGAAACGCGTTTCGCTCGGCGCGCCGTCGCTCGCGGCGCCTCAACGCCTCATGCCTCAGACGACGTCTGTCTGCCGGTTCAGAGGGGGTCATCTGCAGTCCAAGGCCTCCATCCACGCGACGGCCGCAGCGGCCACCTCCACAAGGTAGCCGCGGAGCTTGGCTGGGTCGGATTCCGCGAACGCCGTGAAGACCCCCTCGCTCAGGATGTGGCGCCAGGCCAGCGAGCCTTGCTCGGCCTTGGACCGACGGACCTGCCCTGCTTGCTCCGCCATCTCGCGGAAGGTGTCTTGGCCGGTGCCGTCGGGGAGGGCGGATCGATCGCCGTAGGCTTCCCTCTGACGATCCAGCTCCCTCGTCACGTCGATCAGCCACGGCGCCCGTTCCCCTGGGTGATGGACGTTCACTCCTCGCCCCCTTCCATCCGCACACTCGCGTCGCCCGGTGCTCCGCTACTCGCGCTTGCGTCGCCGTGCGGACTCAGAGTCTCATTCGGACCGACGCGACGACGAGGCGGGATCCCTCGGGACGTCTCCGGCCGGACTCATGACCAGTCGGTCGCAGGTTCGAGCCGTGTCCGCCCCACTCCGACCGCGGCCGACGAGCGTGGTACCCACGCGCGGACGGTTGTTCCCTCACCGGGCCGGCTTTCGACCTGCAGGCTCCCTCCGGCCATCTCTGCACGCTCTCGCATGCCCACGAGACCGAGGTGACCGCCGGCGGCCGGTTGCGAGATGTCGAAGCCCACACCGTCGTCGGAGACTTCGAGACGCACGAACTCGTCCGAGTCGAGGAATCGTATCTGGGCATGGGCCGCCCCGGCGTGCTTCACGACGTTGGTCAAGGCCTCCTGAACGATCCGGTAGAGGACGGTCTCGACCTCGGGAGGGACGCCGTCGAGCGTCTCGGTCCCGCCCTCGACCGAGACGAGCAGGCCCGTTCCTTCCTCCAGACGCGCCGCATGGTCGCGGAGCGCGTCCAGAAGCCCACGCTGGTCGAGGACCGGCGGCCGAAGCTCGCTCATCAATCTCCTCAGCAGGCTGATCTCCTCCCCGATCTGCGACTGCACCTCCTCTATCGCCTCCTGCGATGCTTGGGGGTCGCCGCGGGACGCGGCCATCCTCGCGATCTCGAGGCGGAGGGTGAGCGCCGTCAGTCGCTGGATCGGCCCGTCGTGGAGGTCGCCGGCGATACGGGTGCGCTCCTCCTCGACGATGTCGACGATCCTCTTGAGTAGGCGCCGCCGCATCGCGTGGGCTCCGCGCAGCTGGCTTGCGCGTTCGTGGGCGTCGATCGCCCGCGCGGCTTGGTTCGCGAACAAACTCAGGGCCACGAGCTTCTCCTCCGTCGGAAGCATGAAGTCCATCGGATCGTCGGCCCAGATCAGGCCCTCGATCTTTCCGGCGGGATCGTGGAGGGGGACGAGCAGCCAGTGCCCGGACCACGCCCGAGGGCCGGTACCGTTCCTGACCGATTCGGGAGGCACCACCCGAGCGGGGACCCTGGCGGCGGCGATGTCACCCGGGATCAGGTAGCAGCCCGCGATCTCGAAGGCGGGATCGAACAACGCAGACACGTCGGAGAGGGAGTAGGGGGCGCCGGAGTCACCCCCTCCCGCACGCCATCCTGTGGCGGCCTTCGTGCGGAGCACGCCACTGGTCCGGTCCATGAGCTCGACGGCGACCTTCTCGAAGCCGAGCGCGGTGCTGGCCCCGTCGCAGACCGCCTGCAGGAGCTCCTGGAGGTCGTACGCGTGGCCCAGCCGGGTCGACACGCGCAGGAGATGCTCTAGAGCTCGGCGGTGCTCCGCGCTTGCCGCGGCCTGCCGTGCGTTCTCGACGGCGGCCGTCGCACAGGACGTGAACGCGACGAGCATTCGCAGAGCCCGCTCCGAGGGCCGGCGGCCGGACGTCGGCTGGTCGACCGAAAGCATGCCGACGATCTCCCCACTCGAGCGTCGCATCGGGACGAGCAGCCAGTCCCTGGGTCCCCAGGTGTCCGGGTCATCTACGGGCGCGAGATCGGGCACGTACACCGCCCCCAGGCGGGTCTGCTCGACGTCCATCCTCGCGAGGTAGGCCCCTGAATGATCGAAGCGCTCGTCGAGAAGCGGCGAGAAGTCCTCCAGGCGGTTTGTCGTCCCGAGAAGGAGCCTCGCTCCCGGGTGATCGGAGCGGCAGGTGGATGCGATGAAGTCGTCCCAGGCAGGTCGGTAGAGGTTGATCACGACAACGGAGAATCCCAGGCACCGCGAGATGGCCTCGGCCGTCGCATCCAGGAACGAGGCGAGGTCGGTCTGAGAGCCGACCGCGCCGCTCTGTTCTACGAGACGCCAGAGCGACTCGAGCGTGCCGAGCTCATCGACGTCCGCGCCGTTCTTCATCTATCCCCTCTGTTCAAGCAGTCGGACGGCATGGGGTCGAGGTTGAGTGGGGCGACGCCGGCGCTTCGCGTCTCAGGTGGTCGGTTCCACGATGTCGCCGACCCGAACCATGCCCGGCTCCACGACATCCGCGTAGACGCCGAACGGCAGGTTGTTGTCCGCGGTCACTCCCCGGTACTTCCTGATGACCGACAGCGTGGGGAAGTCGCGCAGACCCGTGGTCGGACTCAGGGTGGTGGTGGCGCAACGGGGGACCTGTCTTCCGACCTCGACCGTTGCCCCGCCGATCCGCACGCGCCGTCCGCTCCAGGTGTCTTCTTCGTGAGGGGCGCAGCCGTCGATCTCGAGCAGCATCCGGAACCTGCCCGGGTCGACGCGGCTCTCGACTCCGCCCCATCGGCTGAGCTCGTCGACCGATGCGAGCGAAACGATCGTGACCGGGCGCACGTCGACCCCGGTGCCCGGATGATCTACCCGGACGAGCCGCACCGGCTCGCCCGTGTAGCGCGTGAGCGCCTCTTCGAACCCGCCCTCCACGACGTGGCCCTGCACGTCGCGCCCGTAGAAGCGCACGGACAGCGCCTCTCCGTTGGCGGCCGCCGATCCGGCAGCCACGACCCCGCCGGGAAGCCGAAGCACTAGCCGGTCGCGCTCGAAGTCGTAGTCCGAACCGATCCGAAGGAGCTGAGCCTTCTTCGCGCCGGAGAACCGCTTCCCGTCCTTGTCGACGACGAAGAAATCACGGTTCCCCACAGCCCCGTGGGGTTCGAGGCGGATCTGCTCTGGATGCAGAAGGGCCGTCGACTTCACCGGCGTGACGTTCAGGCGCGCGACGATCGGCATCCGCGCAACGCTACCAGCGGGGCGGGGCGAAGGTCGTCTCAGGGGCGGAGCACGAGACCTCGGTAGCCCTCCGCGAACCCCACGCCCCGGAGCCGCTCGCCGAGCGGGGACTCTTGGGCGGGGACTCCGTCGATCCTCCGGAGCTCGATCCTTCGGAGGCGCCCGTCCTTGGGCAGGCTCGCGAGGGCGAGGATCCACGCATTCCCCTGGTCCGCAGCGGGAAACGTCGTCAGCGTCCGGCCGCCGCGCTCGAGGAAGGCGGCCAGCTCCCCGTTCAGCAGGATCACGTAGGCCCCGGCGGTCCTTGCCGGCCTGCCGGGGGAGTCGGGCCAGGGCAGAGCGGCTCCGTAGGGCTGCGCCGGATCCGCGGCTGACAGTGCGATCGCGCGCGCTTCGGCGTCGACGCGCACTTCGCCCCCCACGGACGCCTCGGCTGCGACGGCGCGGAGGTCGCGGAGGCGATCGACCGCGCCGGGGAGCGCGAACTGTGCGGCTCCGAGGCCGGCGACGAAGTAGCCCCGGCGCACCTTGCCGGATTCCTCGAGCGCTTTCAGGACCCCGTAGACCGACGCGAACCCGCCGGGCGAGCCCTCGGCGAGGACGGCTTCCCTGGTGAGGACGCCGTGGCGATCCAGGAGCTGGAGCGCACGGGCGTGGGCCGCTTCGGTGGCGGTCGGCACAGGTCCGAGGAGCGGCGCCACGAGCGACCACCGTCCACGACCGGCCGTGGGGCCGACCCGTCGAAGCGCGCCCGGCCGCGGCTTGCCCCTCGGCGCTCGGGGCCGCCGTGCGAGGAAGGCGCGAAGCGGCGCGAGAGTGTCGTTCGTGACCTCTCCCGACCACACGAGGTCCCAGAGAGCCCCAAGGACCACCCGCTCGTCGGCCGTATCCGCCGCGGCGACGAGGTCCGGCCAGAAGGACGCTCCGCGGGAGTCCAGACGCCGGCGGAGGGCGTCGTGGAGCGGTTCGGCGGGCTTCTCCTCAGGTGGCGGCGGAACCAGCAGGGGAAGTCGGTCGCGGAAGCACAGGCACACGCGCCCGTCGTCGGGACCGAGCGCTCCGGCGCCCGCCCAGACGAGCTCTCCCGAGGCGCATAGGGCGTCGAGATCGGCGGGCCGGTAGGCGGCGACGCGGGCGGGGAGCACGTCGACCTCCAGGATCGAGGCCGGGATGGCGGCACCCTGGAGCTGCACGAGGGCGTCGACGAGGGCATCGGGCCCTCGGCGCGGACGCGTGAGGCCCTGCCACTCGGGCAGGAATCTGGCGAGCGCGGCTGCGTCGACCGGCTCGACCTCCTTGCGGAGCGCGGCGAGCGAGCGACGCCTGAGCGCGCGGAGCACGTCGACCTCCACCCACTCGCGCTCCATACCCGCGGGGCGGAACTCGCCGGTGACGACGCGTCCGTCGGTCTCGAGCGACGCGAGCGCCGACGCCACGCGCTCCGGGGAGACGCCGAACCGCCGGGCGACGTCGCTCGCGTGGAACGGGCCGTGGGTCCGGGCGAAGCGCCACACCAGCCCATCGAGCGGCGCCTCGCCGGGCTCGGCGAACACCGCCGGGACGCCCCGCGGGATGCTCACACCCAGCGCGTCCCGGAGACGGCCGGCGTCTTGGACCGCGGCCAGGCGCTCTTCGCCGGCGAGCCGAACCCGGATCGCCCGGCGTTCACCTACCAGCGTCTCGATCCACGCCGACGGGTCCGAGACGCTCCGCGCAGCCAGCTCCTCGGCGGTCAGGTCGCCCAGGCGGCGGAGGAGGTCGTGGAGGTCGTCCGCGTTCCGGGCCTTGCGGTTCTCGGCCAAAGACTGGAGTTCGAGCTCCAGGGCAGCAAGGGCCCCGGGGTCGATCAGCTCCCTGAGGTCCTCGGAGCCTATGAGCTCGCGGAGCAGGTCGCGATCGAGGGCCAGCGCCGCCGCTCGTCGCTCGGCGAGCGGGGCGTCGCCCTCGTACATGTAAACGGCGATCCAGCGGAACAGCAGCGACTGGGCGAACGGCGAGGCGCGCGCGGTGTCGACCGCGGCGATCCGGATGCGCCGGGTGCGAACGTCGGTGAGCACGTCCTTCAGCGCCGGCAGGTCGAACACGTCGCGCAGGCATTCGCGCGTGGCTTCGAGCAGGATCGGGAACGTCGGGTGCTTGGCGGCGGCCCGGAGCAGGTCGGCGGATCGCTGACGCTGCTGCCACAGCGGCGTCCGCTGGCCCGGGCGCCTTCGGGGTAGCAGGAGCGCGCGGGCGGCGGCCTCTCGGAAGACCGAGGCGAAGAGCGCGGTGGCCGGGAGCTCTCGCAGAACCAGCTCCTCGATGTCCTCCGGGTCGAACGTGAGGTCCTCGAGTGGGATCCGGTCCTCGGACTCCGGGAGCCGGATGACGATGCCGTCGTCACTCCAGAGCACCTGGACGTCGGCGCCCATGCGTTCGGAGAGGCGGGCTTCGATGGCCATCGCCCACGGCGCGTGGACCTTGGCGCCGAACGGCGACAGGAGGCAGACGCGCCAATCGCCGAGCTCGTCGCGGAACCGTTCGACGACGATGGTGTGGTCGTCTGGGATCGCCCCGGCCGACTCGCGCTGGTCGTCCAGGTACGTCACGAGGTTCTCGGCAGCGAGGGCGTCCAGTCCGTAATCCTTGCGCAGCAACGAGACTGCGCGACCTCGCTTCTCGGACGCGATCGTGCGTGAGAACTCCCCGATCGCGCGCCCGAGCTCGAGGGGGCGTCCCGGCTTGTCGCCCTTCCAGAACGGCATCTTGCCCGGCTCGCCGGGCGCGGGCGAGACGAGGACGCGATCGTGCGTGATGTCCTCGATCCGCCACGACGAGGCGCCGAGCAGGAAGACCTCCCCGCGGCGGCTCTCGTAGACCATCTCCTCGTCGAGCTCGCCGACGCGCGTCCCGTCCGAAAGGAACACACCGAACAGCCCTCGGTCGGGGATCGTGCCTCCGCTCGTGACGGCGAGGCGTCCGGCGCCCTCGCGCGCTCTGAGGACGTTCCGTCGGCGGTCCCACACGATCCTCGGACGGAGCTCGGCGAACTCGTCGCTCGGGTAGCGTCCCGAGAGCAGGTCCAGGACCGCGGCAAGCAGGTCGTCGGACAGGTCGGCGAAGTTGGCGGCTCGGCGCACCAGCGCACCGAGCTCGTCGACGGACCACTCCTCGAGCGCGCACATCGCGACGATCTGCTGCGCGAGGACGTCGAGCGGGTTGCGTGGGAAACGCGTCTCCTCGATCAAGCCTTCCCGCATCCTTTGCACGACGACGGCTGCCTCGAGCAGATCTCCCCTGTACTTCGGGAAGACCTTGCCGCGGCTCGGCTCGCCGACCTTGTGGCCGGCGCGGCCGATCCGCTGCAGCCCGCGGGCGACCGAGCCCGGCGACTCCACCTGCACGACCAGGTCGACGGCGCCCATGTCGATCCCCAGCTCGAGCGAGCTCGTCGCGACGAGCGCCCGGAGTGACCCCTGCTTCAGCCGGTCCTCGATCTCCAGCCGCTGCTCGCGGGCGACCGAGCCGTGATGCGCCCGGACGAGGTCCTCGCCGGCGAGCTCGTTCAGTCGGGCCGCCAACCTTTCGGCCAGGCGGCGCGCGTTCACGAACACCAGGGTCGACCGGTGTTGACGGATGAGTTCGAGGAGCTCCGGGTAGACCGCCGGCCAGATGCTCACGCGCTCCGGCCCGGCAGCGGCGGGACCGCTCGGGACTCCGGCCCTGGGACCGACCCCGGCGGCGGGACCGCTCGGGGGCCGGTCGGAGAGCTTGCCGAGCTCCGACATGTCCTCGACCGGGACGATCACCTCGACCTCCATCGGCTTGCGGTGGCCTGCGTCCACGATGGTGACGGGACGCGGGCCCTGGAGCGTGCGTCCGCCGAGGAAGCGCGCGATCTCGTCGAGCGGACGCTGCGTGGCCGACAGGCCGATCCGCTGGGGCGGGCGACGTGCGAGGGCCTCGAGTCGCTCGAGCGACAGCGCGAGGTGCGCGCCCCGCTTCGTCGCTGCCATCGCGTGGATCTCGTCGACGATCACCCAGCGAACGGCGCGCAGGATCTCGCGGGCCGAGGAGGTGAGCATCAGGTAGAGCGACTCGGGTGTGGTGATGAGGATGTCGGGCGGGCGCCGCTGGATCCGCCGACGCTCGTCGGTGGGCGTGTCGCCCGTCCGCATCGCGACGCTCGGAACCCGCGCGTCGAGGCCGAGACGTTCTGCCGCGAGCTGGACTCCCTGGATCGGTGCGCGCAGGTTCTTCTCGACGTCGACGGCGAGCGCTCGGAGCGGCGAGATGTACAGGACCCGGCAACGCTCGGCCGCCGGGGGTTCGGGCTCGCCCGCGAGCCGGTCGATGGCCCACAGGAAGGCTGCGAGCGTCTTGCCCGAGCCGGTCGGCGCCAGGATCAGTGTGTGGTCGCCCTTCGCGATGGCCGGCCACCCCAGCACCTGGGCTGGCGTCGGGGCCTCGAACGAGGCCTGGAACCACTCACGGACCGCGGGGGAGAACCGGTCGAGCGCCATCGCCCGCAACCGTACCGCGAACCTCGGACACGGCCCGCTCCACCGGTAGGATGCTCAGGATGCCGAGCGCTCGCCGTCTCCTGCTGCTGGGGTGCGCCGCTGCTGCGGTGCTGGCCCTGCCGGCGGCGGCGTCGGCCGCCGGGCTCGCGCCGTCCAAAGGCGACCAGATCGTCTTCTCGGGCACGGTGACCGTGCCGAGGGGCGAGGTCGTGGACGAGGTGGTCGTCCTGCACGGAGAGGCGGTGATCGAGGGCGTCGCCCTGGGCGACGTCGTCGTATTCGACGGCGCGATCGTCGTGACGGGGCAGGTGAGCGGAAGCGTCATCGCCGTGAACGGCCCCGTGCGACTCGGGCCGAGCGCTCAGGTCGGTGGAGACGTCCTCGCCCGCGGCTTGGTCGAGGCCCCGGAAGGGGTGAAGGTCGACGGGGAGGTCCGGCAGCACGTCGCATTCATGTGGCGGACGCCGGCGAGCCTGTTCGGGCGGTTCGCGAGCTGGCTCGCGGTGACCGTGTCGACCCTCGTCCTCGGGCTCCTTGCGATCTTCCTCACGCCCCGGGCGGCGGACGCCGTGTTCGCGGCGCTCCGGACCTCGCCCTGGTCCTCTATGGGCTGGGGGGCCGCGCTCACGGCGGTGATCCCTGTCGTCGCCCTCCTGGCGGTCGCCTCGATCGTCGCCCTTCCGTTCGGGTTCGTCGTGGCCCTCGCGCTGGCGTTCGTCGCCTTCGCCGGGTACGCGCTGAGCGCCTACGTGTTCGGCCGGCTGTTCTGGGGCGCGCCGAAGAACCGTGCCATCGCGTTCCTGATCGGGTGGGCGATCCTGCGCGCCGTCGGGATGATCCCGTACACGAGCGGCATCACGTTTGGGGCCGGCGCGGTGGTCGGCCTCGGCGGGGCGGCGGTCGCGATCTGGCGCGCGAGGGCGATCGGCGGCAAGCACCGCGAGGGACGAGCCGCCGTGCCGCTGCCGGAGGAGATCAAGGAAGAGGCGGGGTTCTGAGCCCGGGGCCGGTCCCAGGCCTACCGGCGGAACAGTCGCACCAGGCCGAACACGATCCCGAACGCCACGCCGAGCGCCGCCGCCTGGGGAACGCTCATCAGCACTCGGGCGCCATCCTCGACGCTCACGCGAGGCGAGAGCACGATGCCGACGAACGAGCTTCGGCCGAGCGTGGCACTTCCACCCGAGATCACGCTCTGGCAACCGCCCTGCGTGATCGAGACATCGCCCCCGGCGATCATCGGGCCACACCCACCTTGGGTGATCGAAACGTTCCCCCCGGCCAACATCGGCCCGGCGCCCGACCTGGCGAGGCTCACATCCCGAGCCCTGACCATCCCGACCAGCGAACGTTCTACCTGCGCCCCGTTCGCCTTGACCGATCCGATGATCCTTCCCTTGCCCTGTCCGTTCGGTTCCATCGCGCCCCTCCTTCGCCGCGCCCATCCTAGGCACCCTTCGCGAGTCTCGTCGCCGCGGCGGTTCCTGCCGCCAGGGGCCGCATGGCGCTGCTGGGGTGGCTATCCTTTCGAGCCGTAAGCTCGGCGAGCTGCAGTTCGGCGGGGCGCTTAGCTCAGCGGGAGAGCGCTGCCCTTACAAGGCAGAGGTCGATGGTTCGAATCCATCAGCGCCCACCATTCGTTGTCTACTGCTCACCTCAGCGATCACCGATCTGTAGTACTCGCCGCCGGGTTGGCCGGGTCCTACAACAGGGCATCGGACCTCTCCCACGCAGCCGTCAGGCCCGTAGGCATATGTCAACGATGCCATACCGGGGTAGGGTATATGCAGGAGGTGGGAACCATGATGTGGGACGGATGGGGCCCGGACGGGTGGGCGGGATGGCTGTTCATGGCATTCACCATGGCGCTGGTGTGGGGTGGACTCATCGCCCTGGTCGTCTGGGCCGTCAGGTCATTCGCACACCCAACGACCCCCAATATCCGGGACGAGCATGGATCCGACGCGCTGGCGATCCTCGAGCAGCGCTTCGCCCGCGGTGAGATCGACAGGGGGGAGTTCGAGGAGCGGCGTGCGGTCCTTCGCGATCAGAGTGCGACCTGAGGAGAGCTGAGGAGTGGGCGCGGCTCGATGAGCGCAGGAGGGAAGTGACGTCCCGATGACGGGTGCGGAGATCCTGGTTACCACTCTCGGCATGGCTCTCATAGCCGTGCTGGCCTGGTTCTTCTTCGGACCGAAGGAGGCTCGCCGGGCCGAGGTCCGAGGTGGGGTCCAGGAAGTGAAGATCATCGTCAAGGGTGGCTACTCGCCGAACCTGATCCGTGTCCAGGAGGGGGTGCCTCTCCGCCTCCTGTTCGATCGACAGGAGAACAGCGACTGCTCCTCGCGCGTGGTGTTCCCCGACTTCGGGGTGAGCAAGTCACTCGCAGCGTTCGGCAAGACCACGGTCGACCTCCTGCCTGATCGGAGCGGCGAGTTCGGGTTCGCCTGCGGGATGAACATGCTCCACGGCACTCTGGTTGTGGAGGCCGCGGGGGCGAACGGGCACGTGCAGTCGGGTGGGATCGGTGACGAGGCGGTAGGGGCCGCGGTTGGAGACGAGGCCGCCGGACGAGCGCACGAGGGACACACACACGAGGCGGCCCGGGCCGTCGGCGTCGGCCCGACACTCGAGGTGGGGGAAACCGACAGGGTGGAACTCGCCCTGCGGGGAGGAGGGGTGACCTGCCCGACGTGTGTGACGAACATCGAGACGGTTCTTGATCGCCTTCCGGGCGTGGATCGCGTACAGGCGAACTTCGGGGCAGAGCGGGTCACGGTCGACTTCGATCCGAAGACGGTCAAGGTCGCCGACCTCACACGCGTCGTGAGCTCAGCCGGCTACCGGGTGGAGGAGCGCCCCGAGCCCGGCTCGGCGGAGACCGAGGATGCCGAGGCCGCTGCCCACAGGGCAGAGATCGCCGACCTCACGCGGCGTGTCGCCGTCGGTGCCATCTTGGCGGCCCCGGTGCTGTTCGCGGTGATGGTCGGCGACTACCTCAATCCGTCGTGGCTCCCGGAGATCCTGTCCAATCACTGGTTTCAGTTGGCGCTCATCACCCCGGTGATGCTCTACACGGGTTGGCCGATCCACCGGACCGGCTGGCTGACCCTGAGTCACCGCACGGCGGACATGAACACCCTGATCACCATCGGTTCGACGGCGGCGTTCGGCTACAGCTTGGCTGTGACGGTGGCGCCCGAGGTCTTCTCGGAGGGCCTGCGTTCCGTCTACTACGAGGCGGTGGGCGTGATCTTGACCCTGATCTTGCTTGGCAGGCTGTTGGAGGCCAGGGCGAAAGCGGGGACCGGTGAGGCGATCCGCAAGCTGATCGGGCTGCAGGCGAAGACGGCTCGTGTGATCCGCGACGGCGAGGAGACCGAGCTCCCGGTCGACGGAGTGTTGCCCGGTGACATCGTCTCAGTCCGTCCCGGCGAGAAGATCCCAGTCGACGGGGAGCTCACCGAGGGCCATTCGGCGGTGGACGAGTCGATGGTGACCGGCGAGCCCATCCCGGCGGAGAAGCGTCCGGGCGACACGGTGATCGGCGCGACCATCAACCAGACGGGAGCGTTCCGGTTCCGGGCCACCAAGGTCGGCAAGGAGACCATGCTGGCCCAGATCGTGAAGCTCGTTGAGCAGGCGCAGGCCTCCAAGGCCCCCATTCAGCGCCTTGCCGACCTGGTCGCTTCGTACTTCGTCCCTGCCGTGATCTTCATCGCCATAGGTACCTTCGTCCTATGGTTCGACTTGCGCGCCGTGTCTGCGCTCACGTTCGCCCTGGTGACGGCGGTGTCGGTGCTGATCATCGCCTGTCCTTGCGCTCTGGGGCTGGCCACTCCGCTCTCGATCATGGTGGCGACGGGCAAGGGCGCCGAGCGGGGGATCCTCATCCGGTCTGCAGAAGCCCTGGAAACCGCCCACAAGCTCGACACGATCGTCCTCGACAAGACCGGCACGATCACGCGCGGCCAGCCGTCGCTGACCGACGTGGTCGCGGTGAACGGCTTCGGCGAGGAGGAGCTCCTGCATCTGACCGCCTCCGCCGAACGTCTATCCGAGCACCCCTTGGCTCTGGCTGTCGTGGTGGGGGCTCAGGACCGCGGTCTGCGTCTGGAGGATGCGTCGGAGTTCGATTCGGTCACCGGCAAAGGCGTCCAGGCCACGGTGGCGGGCCGGAAAGTGGTCGTGGGGCGCCGAGGCCTGTTGGAGGACCAGGGCGTCGACCCATCGTCCTTGGACGCGGCGGCCGAGCGCCTGGCCACGGAAGGCAAGACGTCGATCTACGCGGCGGTGGACGGGACTGCGGCCGGAGTCGTGGCTGTGGCCGACACCCTCAAGGATGGATCGACGAAGGCCGTCGGCGCCCTTCGGCGGGCTGGCCTGGAGGTGGTCATGATCACCGGCGACAACCGGCGGACCGCCGAGGCGGTCGCGCGCCGGGTCGGCATCGGACGGGTCCTTGCCGAAGTCCTGCCTCGGGACAAGTCCCTGGAGGTCCGACGGCTTCAAGACGAGGGCAGGCTCGTGGGCATGGTGGGCGACGGTATCAACGACGCCCCTGCTCTGGCCCAGGCCGATGTCGGCATCGCCATCGGCACCGGCACCGACGTGGCCATCGAGTCCTCCGACGTCACCCTCATCTCCGGGGACCTGGAAGGTGTCGTCACGGCGATCGCGCTGTCTCGTGCCACCATGCGCAACATCCGCCAGAATCTGGTCTTCGCCTTCGGCTACAACTCGGTGGGTATCCCCATCGCCGCCGGAGCTCTGTATCCGCTGACGGGACTGCTGCTCAACCCGATGATCGCTGCGGCGGCCATGGCGGCCTCATCGCTATCCGTCGTGGGCAACGCCAACCGCCTGCGGAGGTTCGTGCCGACGCCCATCGAGGGGGCAGGATCGACGGCCGAGACGCTGGCGCCAACGGTGGAGGTCGGGCAGCGTGGGGAAGGGAGGGAGGAGAAGATGGAGACCGTGAAGGACGCCGTGTGCGGGATGGAGATCGACCCCGCGGGTGCCGCCGCAAGCGAGGAGTACGAAGGGCAGACCTACTACTTCTGCTCGCAGGTCTGCCACGAGAAGTTCATGGCCGACCCTGCCGCCGACGGGTAGTCGCGCTCGAGGGGCGTGCCGCGTTCCGATTCCCGCGGACCGAGGGTGCCGCCACGGCTTCAACTCCGCGTCCTGGATCTCCGCGTCTTCACCCCGTCGGCCGAGCATGAACCGACCGCCGGGCCAGACGAAGAATGCGTAACCCCCGAGTCCATCTACCGCTCCGCCAAGGCCGAGGAACCACACGCCGACGGCAGTTGCCGGGTCCGTCAGCTCGACCACCTCTGCCCTCACACCGACCACGTGGGCGGTTCGGACGAGCTCAGGGACGCTGCAGTGAGAGCCGATCGCGGCCGTCCGCGGGCCCGCCTAAGATGCGCTCGGAGGTCGTTGCATGGCACAGCAGAGGCGCTCGCTGGGGGACGAAGCCTGGGTGAGATTGCTGGGCGGTGACCCACGTTCGTTGCTCCTCAAGTCGGGGGAGCCGGCCGCTCGCTGGGTCACGCTCACCAAGCTCTTGGGCCGCCCGGAGGGAGATCCGGAGGTCCTCCAAGCGCACGAGGAGGTCCTCGCCGACGCTGGGACCCGTTCGCTGATCGATCGCATTCCCGACTGGGAAGTCGACACGAAGCTCTCGGGGCACAATGCGCCCGGCTTCGCCCCGAACCTGCTCAACCTGCTGGCCGACATGGGTCTGCGGGCCGGCGACGATCCCGCGGTCGAACGGCTGCTCGACCAGATGCTGGAGCATCAAGATGCCGACGGGCGGTTCGCCTCCTACGGGACGAGCCGAGCGACCCCGGAGCCGATCTGGGGCGCCCTGCTCTGCGATGCCCATGCCGTGACCGAGGTGCTCGTCCGGTTCGGGAGGTGGGACGACCCGCGGACGTCGGCAGCTCTCGAGCGCATGGAGATCGACCTCGCCAGAACGGACCAGGGACGTGCTTGGCCCTGCGTTCCCGGCTCGGGCACCGGGTTCCGAGGACCCGGGCGCAAGACCGACTTCTGCCCTCAGGTCACGCTCGAGGCTCTGCGAACCTTCGCCCGGCTCCCCGCTCGGCGAAGACCGAGGGGCCTGCTGGACGTCGCCAGAACGTCGCTTCGCGCCTGGAGGGTCAGGGGGGAGGAGAAGCCGTACGTGTTCGGTCACGGGGTTCAGTTCAAGACCGTGAAGTGGCCGACCTCCTGGTACGACGTGCACATGGTGCTCGACACGCTGAGCCGGTTCCCCGGGCTGTGGCGCGGCCCGCGGTCGCGGCCCGAGGATCGCCGAGCGCTGGCCGAGCTCGCCGCATGCATGGTCGCCTACAACGTGGGCCCGGACGGGCGGGTCACGCCCAGGTCGTGCTACCGAGGCTTCGAGGGCTTCTCGTTCGGACAGAAGAAGGTTCCGTCGGCGTTTGCGACGGCGCGACTTGCGGCGGTGCTCCGCCGTTTGGACGACCTGGCACCCGAGATTCGCGCGGTCGACGTCCGGAAGCTGACGAGCTCCAAGGGCGGCTCCGGCACGGCCGTCCCACCGAAGGTTAGGCCGGCGTGAGGCTGGGGCTCGAGCCTCGCGATCGGCTCGGCTAGGATCGCCGCCGGGGGGACCCGGATGCAGGAGCGACCGGTCGCGGCATCGTCCATGCGGAGGCGATTGGTCGCGGCGCCTTGGATGCAGGTGGCGCTTGTGGCCGTCTGCGTCGTCCTCGGGATGCAGGCGATCCGCGTTCTCGTTCCGCTCGTCTATCACGTCCGCGAGACCTCGAGCGTCGTTCTGGCGCTCGGGATCGCCGTGGCGGCGTTCCTCGGGCCGCTGGTCGCGATCCCGCTTCGCCGGATGACGGGGCCGGCCACGACGGTTGTGGCGGTCGCCGTTCTTGCCATCCTGCGGGTCGCCTTGCAGCTCCTTCACCCGATCCCGATCTGGATCGCGGCCGTGACCGCTGGGTGGGCGATGCTGACGTGGGCGGTCCTGTTGGATACGGATGGCGAGCCGACCCTCAGCGGGCGCGCGGGTTTCGTCCTGGGCTTCTTCCTCGGACTTGCGACCGACACGGCGCTTCGGAGCCTCTTCCGGACGTGGGACCTCGCCTGGCAGGCCGGCGCGGTTCCGCTCGTCGTCACCGGCGTCCTGGGCCTGGCGGCTGTGTGTCTCGCCGTCATCGCGCGGCCGAGCCCTTCCGGCGGAGAAGGTCCCGACGGGCGCGCCGGCGGGACATTTGCCGTGGCGTTGATCGGGCCCTTGCTCATGCTCGAGCTGCTGTTCCTTCAGAACGTGGCCTACGCGGACTCCGCCGCTGGGGTCTCGCTGGCGGTCGGGGCGGCGGTGGTCTTGCTGGGTGACGCCGCGGCGATCACGGTCGCTCTCCTCATGAATCGGGGGCGCGTGAAGGCCAGGGCGCTCGACTGGATGGCAGGGGGGTTTCTCCTGCTCGCTTCATGGCTGATATCGACCGAAGGTGCGGGCGTCCTGGCCTTGATCCTTGTGGCGCAGACTTGCGCCGGGGCGCTTCTCGGGTCGGCGCTCGTTCGCGACGGCCGGCCTGCCGATTCTCACTTGACTCCACTCGCCGTGGCGCTCGGTGGCGAGGTGTTCTTGGTGCTCGCCTTCCTGTACCAGATCAACATCGTGAGCCCGTTGCCGTTCTCGGGTCGACTCATTCCGGTTGTGGCCGCGGGGGCCATGATGCTTGGAGCCGTCGGAGTGGGACCCGTCGCCGATCGCCAACGGACATTCCCGCCGGCCCTGATGGCTGCCTGGGTCGCGGTGCTGCTCGTCGTGCCCCTCGGGCTCGGGGCGACTGCTCCGGCCCCGACCGTCCAAGCCGGTTCCGGCCGCAGCTACCGCTTGATGAGCTGGAACATCCACTCGGCGATGAACGGGAACGGTCAGCTCGACCCCGAGGAGATCGCACTCGAGGTGGGACGCCAGGATCCCGACGTCCTCGTCCTACAGGAGGTGCCGAGGGGATGGGCGATCTCCGGCTCGTTCGACATGGCGGAATGGCTCCTGGACAGGCTCGACATGCCCTACCGGTGGGCGGCGGCCGCCGACGGGCAGTTCGGCAACCTCGTGCTGAGCCGGCTGCCGATCGGTTCCGTCCGGAAGGCGCTGTTGCCGTACGGAGATGGCCCCCAACACCGCAGCTACCTGTTGGTCGAGCTCGACGTGGACGACGGTCGAGAGGCGACCGTCGTCTGCACGCACCTCGAGGGGGGCTCGCCCACCCGCGCGACTCAGATCGAGACGATCCTGCGAACGGTGGAAGGGCGGACTTCAACGGTCATCGCCGGCGACATGAACGTGCAGCCCGACGACGAGGCGGACGTCGCCCTCTTCACCGGTGCCGGGTTCGCGAGCGCCCAGGACGCGACCGGGCACGGGTCGGAATCGACCGCCCGCGACCCGAACTTCCCCGGCGACCGGCCGGACTGGATCTTCGGAACGTCGGACGTCGCGTTCGACGACTTCCGCATCGTCCGAAGCGAGGCCTCGGACCACCTCCCGCTCGTCGTGACGATCTCGTTCGGCGGTCACGACAGGGGCTAGCGGCTGGAGCGGTCGGAGCGCTTGCCGATCCCGCGGCCGCCGCCGCCGAGCAACCCGAGATCGATCGCTACGCCGAGCACGATGATCAGGATTCCGCCGGCGCGGAGACTTCCCTGGGGTGTGGAGAAGGCATTCCGGGCCATCGCGTAGGCGATCGTCGTCGTCGGCAGGAGGAAGAAGCCGAGCGTCGGCCATTCCCATCCGCCGAACGCCCTCGAGAGGTAGTCCGTGAACAGCCAGAGACACAGGATCACGAAGCGTGGGGCGATCAGGCCGAGAAGTACTACTAGGCATCCCATGGCAAGATGGTTGCCAGGTTAGCCCAGGGGAGGGGGACCTAGGGGCTCCGTGGACGCGCTCGACCTCTCGCGGTGGCAGTTCGCGGTCACGATCGCATTCCACTTCATGTTCGTGCCGCTCAGCATCGGTCTCGCGCTCATCGTCGCGGTCATGCAGACGATATGGCACCGGACCGGGAACGAGACCTACCTGCGGATGACGCGGTTCTGGGGGAAGCTGTTCCTGATCAACTTCGCCCTGGGCATCGTCACCGGCCTCGTCCAGGAGTTCCAGTTCGGGATGAACTGGTCGACCTACTCGCGATTCGTCGGGGACGTCTTCGGAGCACCGCTGGCAATCGAGGGACTCCTTGCGTTCTTCCTCGAGTCGACGTTCCTCGGCTTGTGGATCTTCGGCTGGAAACGGCTCTCGCCCCGGGTTCATCTGGCCACGATCTGGATAGTGGCGTTCGGGACCGTCATGTCGGCGCTGTTCATCCTTGCTGCCAACTCCTGGATGCAGCACCCCGTCGGGTACGAGATCAACCCGGCGACCGGTCGAGCCGAGATGCACGACTTCCTCGCGATGCTCACCAACTCGACGCTGTTCACGCAGTTCCCCCACACGGTGCTGGCCGCGCTGGCGACGGGCGGCATGTTCGTCGTCGGCGTGAGCAGCTACCACCTGATCCGCAAGCACGAGGTGGACGCGTTCCTCCGCTCGACCGCCATCGGGCTCGTCGTCGCGCTGGTCGCGACTGTGGGCGTCGCACTCTCCGGCCACCAGCAGGCGCAGATGGTCACCAGGCAGCAGCCCATGAAGATGGCCGCGGCCGAGGCCCTTTGGGAGACGGAGTCGGGAGCCGGCCTGTCGCTCGTCGTGGTCACCGACTTCGATGATCGCCGCAACAGCGTCGACGTCCGGCTCCCGAACCTGCTCTCGCTCCTCGCAACGAACCGCTGGAACGGAACGGTCGAGGGCATCAACGATCTGCAGGCGAAGTACGAGGAGCAATACGGGCCCGGCAGCTACATACCCTTGGTCCCCGTGATCTACTGGGCGTTCCGCCTCATGGTCGGGGCCGGGCTCCTTATGATCCTGTTCACCGCGATCGGGCTGTGGCTGCACCGGCGGAGGAGGCTCGAAGACGCGCGCTGGTTCCACCGTCTGGCGCCCTGGGGCATCGTCCTTCCCCTTGCCGCCAACATCCTCGGGTGGACGGTCACCGAGATGGGCCGCCAGCCGTGGGTCGTCTACGGGCTTCTGAAGACCCGGGATGCGGTCTCGCCCTCGGTCGGGGCGACGTTCGTGCTGGTCACGCTCATCGGGTTCACGCTGATCTACGGCGTGCTGGCGGCGGTGGACGTGTACCTGCTGGCGAGGTTCTCGAAGGCGGGGCCGGCGCCTGCCGAGGCGACGGCGAAAGACGCGTACTAGGGGTGACAGGCATGGACTGGCACAGCTACATGAACCTAGAGACCCTGTGGTTCGCCCTGATCGCCTTCATGTGGGTCGGCTACTTCTTCCTGGAGGGGTTCGATTTCGGCGTCGGGGTGCTCCTGCCGTTCCTCGGCCGTGACGACACTGATCGCAGGGTCATCATCGACACGATCGGCCCCTTCTGGGACGGGAACGAGGTCTGGCTCATAGTGGCCGGCGGCGCTACGTTCGCGGCGTTCCCCGACTGGTACGCGACGCTGTTCAGCGGGTTCTACCTGGCTCTGTTCCTCATCCTCGCCGCTCTGATCTTCAGAGGCGTGGCGTTCGAGTTCCGGGGCAAGGACCGCAGCCCCAAGTGGCGTGGCTGGTGGGACCGCGCGATCTTCTGGGGCAGCGGAGTCACGGCGCTCCTTTGGGGCGTCGCGTTCGCGAACATGGTGCGCGGGGTACCGATCGACGCAAACCACGAGTGGGTTGGCTCGTTCTTCGACCTGCTGAACCCCTACGCCCTGCTCGGCGGTCTCACGATGCTCTTGCTGTTCACGCTCCACGGCGGTGTGTTCCTGACGCTGCGGACCGACGGCGAGCTTCGCGACCGTGCCCGACGCGTGGCGCAGCTGCTTGCGCTGCCGGCGGCGGCGGCCGTCGTCGGTTTCCTCACGTGGACCTTCTTCGGCATCCGCGAAGGCGACGGGGTCAAGCCGGGTGTCACATCCCTCCTGACCCTCGTTGCGGTCTCGGCGGTTGCGTGGCTCGTTCGCAGGAGGGTGGACGGGTGGGCGTTCGTCGCCACCGGTCTGTCGATAGTGCTGATCATGGGGACGATCTTCCTGGATCTGTACCCGCGCGTGATGCCCTCGAGCCTCAGTGCCGCGAACGACCTCACGATCCGAAACGCGTCTTCCGCCCACTACACGCTCAAGGTGATGACGATCGTCGCGCTGATCTTCACGCCTCTCGTCGTTGCCTACCAGGGGTGGACGTACTGGGTGTTCCGAAAGCGCGTCCGGCGGGAGGACGTCGAGGAGGGACAGCCGACCGAGGCACCGGCGTAGCGGCGGTTACCCGAGCCTGACCTCTCGGAACCACGTGGCCCGCCGGATCCTGCGCATCCGTTACCCTTGCGCCCGTGAGGGGCATGGACCGGCTGCTCGAGCTGCAGGAGGTCGACACGGCGATCAGCCGGCTCGAAGCCCGTCGCCGGGAGCTGGAGGGTGGGGAGGAGCTTCGAGCCGCACGGGCGGCGATGGAGGACGCCGAAGGGCGACTCGGCGAGATCCGTCTGGCACTCGACGCCGTCACCCGGGAGCAACAACGCCTTGAGCACGAGATCGACACGATGTCCCTCAAAGCAGAGGCGGAGGAGAAGCGCCTCTACGACGGGAGCATCGCGAACGCGAAGGAGCTCGAGGCGCTCCAGCGCGAGATCGCAAACGTGAAGGAGCGGCGGGCACGCACAGAGGACGACCTGCTCGAGCAGATGGTGCGTCGCGAGGACCTCGAGGACCGCGCCACCATGGCCGAGCGAGAGGTTGCCGATGCGCGGGCAAGAGCCGAGGAGATCGGAGGCGACGCGGTCCGCGAGCTGAACGAGATCGAGGCGACGCTGGCCGATAGGCACGCGGCGCGGGGTGCTCTCGTTCCGGAGCTCGACGAGGAGCTCCTGCGGCTGTACGAGGATCTCCGCCCACAGAAGAGGGGGATCGCCGTTGCTGCGCTCGTCGACGGCGTATGTCAGGCCTGCCACGAGAAGCTCTCCGCGCTGGAGCTCGACCGGCTGAAGAAGACCGACGGCGTGAAGAGGTGCGAGTACTGCCGACGGATCGTGGTCTTCGGTTGATCGTCGCCTGCGACGGGGCGGCTCGGGGCAACCCGGGTCCGGCCGGCATCGGGGTTCACATCACCGACGCCCGCGGGCGCGAGCGCGCACGGATAGCGCGAGGGATCGGCGTCGCGACGAACAACGTCGCCGAGTACACGGCCGCCATCGAGGGCTTGAGCCGGGCCAAGGAGCTGGGTGCCACCACGGTGCTGCTCCGGACGGACAGCCGGCTCCTCGTCGAGCAGCTCTCGGGGCGCTTCAAAGTGAAGAATCCGACCCTTCAGCGCCTGCACACCGAAGTCCGCCGCCTGGCCGCCGGCTTCCGGCGCGTGGCGTACGAGCACGTCCCCCGCGAGCTGAACAGGGAGGCCGACCGGCTCGCAAACGCAGGCGTCGTCGAGTGGCTCGCCGGAGAAGGCGCCGGCTGGCAGCCTCCGGAACCGTCCCCCCGTCTGTGGGAGGGGTCGGCGCCCGAGTGACCGGCCGCTTCACACCGTGAGTACACTGGAACTCGGAGGAGCCGACCGGGCGGCCGCGGGCGCAAGCTCGAGGAAAGTCCGGACTCCGTAGGGCAGGGTGCTGGGTAACGCCCAGGCGGGGGCGACCTCGCGGATAGCGCAACAGAAAGCAGACCGCCGCGAAAGCGGTAAGGGTGAAACGGTGAGGCAAGAGCTCACCAGCGGGCCGGGTGACCGGTCCGGCTAGGCAAGCCCCACCCGGAGCAAGGTCAAGCAGGGAGCGTTCGAGGGCGGCCCGTCCGAGCTCCCGGGTAGACCGCACGAGGGTTTCGGCCCCGGGGCCCGCGAGGGCCCAGAGAGATGGTCGCCGCCGGCCCGCGAGGGTCGGCACAGAATCCGGCTTACAGGCCGGCTCCTCCGCTCTCCTCGACTCAGGGCTGAGACAGCTCCGCGGGCGATCGAGCAGCGGCGGCGAGGGCCCGGCGGAGCTGCTTGCCTGCGTGATACGAGCTGCGCACGAGCGGCCCGGCCTCGACGTGGGCGATGCCGAAGGACTCACCGACCCGCTTGTGCTGGGCGAACTCGTCCGGCGTGACCCAGCGGTCGACCGGCAGGTGGAGCTGCGTCGGCTGCAGGTACTGGCCGATGGTTACGATGTCGCACCCGGCATCCGCGAGGTCGTGGAGCGCCTCCGTTGCCTCCTCCTGCTGTTCACCCATGCCGAGGATGACGTTGGACTTCGTCACCTGACCGGCACGCAGGCGCTTCGCCGTCCGCAGGACCTCGAGCGATCGGTCGTAGCCGAACGCGGGTCGGATCCGCGCATGCAGACGACGGACGGTCTCGAGGTTGTGCGCGAAGACGTCGGGCTCGGCCTCGATGACCGTCGCGATGTCCTGCTCACCGCCCTTGAAGTCGGCGGGCAGCACCTCGACGCCGCAACCGGGAACCGCGCGCCGTATGGCTCGGATCGCCGCCGCCCAGATCCTCGCGCCGCCGTCCTCGAGGTCGTCGCGGGCGACCCCGGTCAGGACGACGTACCGCAGGCCCATCGCCCGGACTGCCTCCGCGATCCGCTCCGGCTCGTTCTCGTCTACCGGGTCGGGTCTCGCGGTCGTCACGTCGCAGAATCCGCAGCGACGGGTGCACTTGTCTCCGAGGATGAGGAACGTCGCCTCCTTGTCCTGCCAGCACTCGCCGATGTTCGGGCACATCGCCTCCTCGCAGACGGTGTGCAGGGACAGGTCGCGCATGAGTTCTTTGAGCTCGGAGTACGCGGGGCCGGAGGGGAGCTTGACCTTCAGCCACGGGGGTTTGCGCGCGCCGGGAGCGTTGACGCCCAGGTCGCTCGTTCCGGGCGCGCTCGGCAGATACAGGCGGCGCTTGTGGGGATTGTGGTTGCGAACCTGCATCTGAGCCAGTCTATCCACGCTCCCGGTGTTCGTTCGGCCCGGCGGACTCCCAGGCCGGGCTCGAGGGTCAGTACCTCGCAAGCTCCAGCATGCGATCGAAGATCAGGTCGGTGTCGGGCATGAAGGCGTGTTCGAGCGAGGCGGCGAAACCCATGGCCGGCACGTCGGGACCGCCGATCCGCACGATGGGGCCGTCCAGGTCGAACATGGCCTCCTCCGCGATCGTGGCCGAGATCTCGGCACCGGCGCCGTAGGTGCGATTGTCCTCGTACACGACCAGCGCCTTGCCGGTCTTGCGGACCGACGCCAGGATCGTCTCCTTGTCGAGCGGCTGGATCGTTCGGACGTCTACGACCTCTGCCGAGAGCCCCTGCTCGTCCCGTAGCCGCTCAGCCGCCTCCAGGCACTGGCGCAGCATCAAGCCGTACGCAACGACCGTGAGGTCGTCTCCCTCGCGCTTGACGTCGGCTGCACCGATCGGAACCGTGAACGGCTCGTCGGGGACGTCGCCCTTGACAAGCCGGTACGTCTTCTTGTGCTCCAGGAACAGCACCGGGTCGGGGTCGTGGATCGCCGAGCGGAGCATGCCGGCGGCATCGTAGGGCGTGGATGGGACGACCACCTTCAACCCCGGCACGTGACCGAAGAAGGCCTCGACCGACTGTGAGTGGTAGAGGGCGCCGTGGACCCCGCCTCCCCAGGGGCACCGGACGACCATGGGGAGCCCGAAGTCGCCGTTCGACCGGTAGCGCATCCGCGCCACCTCCGAGACGAGCTGGTCGAAGGCCGGGTGGATGAAGTCGGCGAACTCGATCTCGGCGACGGGGATGAGGCCGTGGAGCGCCATGCCGATCGCAACGCCGATGATGCTGGATTCGGCGAGCGGGGTGTCGATCACGCGCTCCTCGCCGAACTCCTCCATGAATCCCTGCGTGACTCGGAACACGCCGCCGCGCGCGCCGACGTCCTCGCCGAGCACGACGATGCGCTCGTCGGCCGCCATCTCGTCGTGGAGCGCGTCGTGGATCGCCGCGACGACGGTCTTCTCGCTCATCAGGGCTCCGCGAAGAGGTGTCGGGTGAGCGTCGCGGGATCGGGGTCGGGCGAGTTCCACGCCTCTTCGATCTGGCGGTCGAGGTCGTCCTTGACCTCGGCCGCGAGCGCCTTCACGCCGGGGTCGTCGATCAGGCCGTGCTCCTTCAGATACGCACCGAAGCGCATCAGCGGGTCGCCGAGCTTGGCCCTCTCGACCTCCTCACGCGTCCGGTAGGTTCGATCGTCGTCGTCGGACGTGTGCGGCTGGAAGCGGTAGGTCTTCGCCTCGATGAGGGTGGGCCCCTCGCCTGCCCTTGCGCGCCCGACGGCCTCCTTCATGACGCCGTAGCAAGCGAGGACGTCGTTGCCGTCGACGACCACGCCCGGGAACCCGTACGCGCCGCCCCGGTCGGCGACGTTCTGGACGGCCATCTGCTTCCTCTGCGGCACGGAGATGGCGTACTGGTTGTTCTCGCACACGAAGACCACCGGCAGCCGGTGGACTCCGGCGAAGTTCAGGGCCTCGTGCCAGTCGCCCTCGCTGGTCGCCCCCTCGCCGAACCAGCAGGCGACGACCGCGTCCTCCCGCCGGAGCTTCGCGGCATAGGCGATCCCCGCGGCGTGCGGGAGTTGCGTTCCGATCGGCGAGGAGTGGCAGATGATCGACAGGCGCCTCGAGCTCCAGTGCGACGGCATCTGGCGGCCGCCCGAGCACGGGTCGTCCGCCTTGGCGAAGAGCCCCAGGAAGATGTCCTTGGGAGTCATCCCTGCCACCAACACGACGGCCACGTCCCGGTAGTAGGGGAGCCAGACGTCCTTGCCGCGCTGCATGGCCCAGGCCGTACCTACCTGGCATCCCTCGTGCCCCGACACAGGGACGACGAATGGGGCCTTGCCCTGCCGGTTCAGCCGAAAGGCGGCCTCGTCGCATTGGCGCGCGGTGACCATCATCCGGTACATGGAGAGGAGGCCCTCGCCGGAAAGGCCCAGCGCCTCGTGTGAGGTCTCGCTCAGCCGAGTCGCCACGTCGCCATCCTCAGTGGCGAGTCTAGCAGTGGCCTGGTTGGGAAGCGGCGGGACCGGGAAGCGTTGTCATAGCATACCCCCCTAGGGTATCGTGGCCCTGTGAAGAGCGACCGGGGGAACGGCATGCACGGGTACGCGAGCGGCAAGAAGGAGCTCCAAGACCGGCTTCGGCGGATCGAGGGCCAGGTCCGAGGCCTACAGCGGATGGTCGAGGAGGACAAGTACTGCATCGACATCCTGACGCAGGTGAACTCCGTCACCGCGGCACTCAGGGCCGTCGGCATGGGCCTGCTCGACGGGCACGTTCGTCACTGCGTCAGGGAGAGCATCGAGCATGGGACCGGGGAGGAGAAGGTGGAGGAGCTCCTTGCCGCGGTCGGGAGGTTCGCGGGGAGGTAGCCGTGTCGAGGACGATGGAGGAGACCTCCAAGGTGGCGAGGGAGCTTCGGCTCGACGTGGTCGGCATGACCTGCGGGTCGTGCGCCGCGAGGGTCGAGAAGACCCTCAACAAGCAGGCGGGGGTCGAGGCCACGGTCAACTTCGCCACCGGGGAGGCGGTCGTACGCCTCGCGGATCAGGCGCCCCCCTTCGAGACGCTCCGTGAGGCCGTCCAGGCGCGAGGCTACGACATCCGGCTCCATCGGGACGAGACCGAGGAGGCGGCCAGGCGCGAGGAGCGCTCGTGGCTGGTCCGTCTGCTCGTCGCGTGGCCGCTCGGCGTTGTGACGATGGTGCTCTCGCTCGCGTTCATGGACCGCGGCTGGGCGCGGTGGACCACCTTCGCGCTCGCGACACCGGTCCAGTTCTACGCGGGCTGGCCCTTCCTGAGAGGTGCCGCGATCCGTGCGAAGGCGCTCACCGCCAACATGGACACGCTCATCGCGGTCGGCACGCTTGCCGCCTACGCCTACTCGGTCTGGGCGCTCTTCGGCGGCGAGGACCTGTACTTCGACACGGCTGCGGTCATCATCGCGTTCCTGCTGCTCGGCAAGTACCTCGAGGCCCGGGCCAGGGGTCGCGCCTCCCAGGCGATCAAGCGTCTGCTCGAGCTCGGTGCCAAGGAGGCGCGCGTCGTGCGCGGTGACGAGGAGCTGAACGTCCCGATCGATGCCGTGAAGCCGGGCTGGGTGCTCAAGGTCCTTCCCGGGGAGAAGATTCCGACGGACGGCAGGATCGTCGAAGGCTCGGCTGCGGTCGACGAGTCGATGCTGACCGGCGAGTCGGTTCCGGTCGAGAAGGGGCCGGGCGACGCGGTGGCCGGTGCCACCTTGAACACCGACGGCGTGCTGCTCGTCGAGGCCACCCGGGTGGGGGCCGACACGGCATTGGCGCAGATCGTGCGGCTGGTCGCCGAGGCCCAGGGGTCGAAGGCCCCGATCCAGCGCCTTGCCGACAAGGTGGCGGGCGTCTTCGTGCCCGTCGTGATGGTTGTCGCGGCCGTCACCGCGATCGGCTGGTACCTCGTCGACGGGACCGTGCGTGGCGCCCTCGTGCCGGCGGTCGCCGTTCTGATCATCGCGTGCCCGTGTGCGCTCGGACTGGCGACGCCGGCCGCCATCATGGTCGGCACCGGTCGTGGCGCGCAGCTCGGGATCCTCATCCGCGGCGGCGAGACCCTCGAGCGGTCGCGGAAGGTCGACGTTGTTGTCTTTGACAAGACCGGCACCCTCACCGAGGGCAGGATGCAGCTCGTCGAAACCGCCGGCTGTGTGGAGACGTTGGAGCGGGCGGCGGCCGTCGAGGCAGGAAGCGAGCACCCGATCGCGCGGGCGGTCGTCGAAGGCGCCGAGACGCGGGGAGTGCGCATTCGGCCGGCCACCGGCTTCCGCGCGGTCCCGGGGCGCGGCGCCCGCGCGAACGTGAACGGGACCGAGGTCCTCGTCGGGCGGCGCGCGTTCCTCGAGGCGGAAGGATTCGACGTCCCGCCGTCGATCGATCGATACGCGGCGGACTTCGAGGCCCGAGGATTCACCGTCTTCTGGGCAGGGTGGGACGGCGAGGGCGCCGGGGTCGTCGCCGTGGCCGACACGTTGAAGCCGGGAGCTCGCGAAGCGGTCGACGCTCTCCACCGGTTGGGGGTGGAAGTCGCGATGATCACCGGCGACAAGCGCGCGACCGGAGAGGCGATCGCCCGGCAGGTCGGGATCGATCGAGTGCTCGCCGAGGTTCAACCGGAGGACAAGGTCGAGGAGATACGTCGGCTGCAGTCCGAAGGGAAGGTCGTCGCGATGGTGGGGGACGGGATCAACGACGGACCGGCGCTCGCCCAGGCCGATCTGGGGATCGCGCTGGGAACCGGAACCGACGTCGCGATCGAGGCCTCGGACATCACGCTGATCAGGAGTGACCTCGAAGGCGTCGTCGCGGCCGTCCGACTCTCACGCAGGACCTTCCGGACGATCGCCGAGAACCTGTTCTGGGCGTTCGGCTACAACGTCGCCGCGATCCCGCTTGCGGCGTTCGGATTGCTGAACCCGATCATCGCCGGCGCCGCGATGGCGGCCTCGTCCGTGTCGGTCCTCGCGAACTCGCTGCGACTGAGGCGGTTCAAGGGATAAGTCACGTAGGCGTCGCGCCGGAACATCACAGGTACGCTGAGGGGAGATAAGGGAATGGAGCAGGTGGCAGCGGTGGAAGACCGGCAGTCGGTGGTCATCGAGGTGACCGACGCCGACTTCGTGGAGAAGGTCGTCGAGGAATCGAAACGGCGTCCCGTCGTGGTCGACTTGTGGGCGGCTTGGTGCGGCCCGTGCAGGACGCTAGGTCCGATCCTCGAACACGTGGCGGATCAGCGAGACGGGGAATTCCTGCTCGCCAAGCTCGACGTGGACGCAAACCCTTACACGGCAAGTCAGTTCGGCGTTCAGAGCATCCCTACCGTGATCGCGTTCCGGGACGGCGTCCCCGTGGACGGCTTCGTCGGTGCGATGCCCGAGCCGATGGTGAACGAGTTCGTCGACCGCATCCTGCCCTCGGAAGCGGATCTCGTCGCCAGGGAGGCGATGCAGGAGGAGGCCGAGGGCGACGTGGCCGACGCCGAGCGCGGCTACCGGGAGGCGCTCGAGGCCGACGGGAACAACCGGGCGGCACGGCTCGGACTCGGGCGGATCCTGGCCGAACGCGGCGACCTCGACGAGGCGCGCCAGACGCTGATGCCGCTTCTGCCCGACGAAGAGGCGGAGGTGCTGCTCGCCTCCATCGAGGTGTCTTCGTGGTCGAACCTCAGAGAGCTGGGCACGCTCGCATCTGCCAAGCGGCTTGCCGCCCAAGGGAGATGGCGGGAGGCGCTAGACGGGATGCTGGGGGCGCTCCGAGACGATCCCGACGCGCGGCAGGCGATGCTCGAGGTGTTCACGGTCGTCGGCGACGAGGATCCGCTGGTCGTGGAGTACCGGCGCAAGCTGGCCAACGCGTTGTTCTGAGCGGAACGGGCTACGTCCGCTCGCACCAGAGCACGTCGGTCCGGTACGGGAATCCGAATCTCTCGCGCCCGGCCAGCTCTGGGTGCCTACGTGTGAGCTTCACCACCTGTTCCTGAACGCGGTCGCGACCTGATTCCTCGAGGGCCGCGATGAAGCTCGTGGAGAGCACGCGATCGACGAGCCCTTCTGGGGTCGTCTCGTGTGCATGGGGGAAGCTCCGCTCCTTCATCTCGCCGAACAGATCCGTTCGATCGAAAGCGGCTCGCCACACGCCGGACCGGTGCCGTGGGGTATCGCCTGCATACGGATCCAGGATGTCCGTGAGTCGTGCGACCCAATCGACGGACTCGTCGCGAACGTTCCAGACGAGCCCGAGGCCCCGACCCGGACGCAGCACGCGGTGGATCTCGCGGAGCGCGAGTTCGCCGTCGAACCAGTGAAAGGCCTGAGCGACTGTGACCGCGTCGGCCGACGCGTCGCCGAGCGGGATGGCCTCGGCCGTCCCTCTGAGCGTCCGGATCGCCGGAATGCGTGCCTGGAGCCGGTCGCGCATCTCATCCACGGGCTCCACGGTCACGAGCTCCGCGCCGGTCGAGACGAGAAGCTCCGTGAGCTTTCCCGTTCCGGCCGCGAGGTCGAGGACGGTGTCGGAGGGACCGATCCCCAGAACCCGGATCAGGTGGGCGACGGCGTCGGCCGGGTATCCGGGCCTGCCCCGCTCGTACGCTCCTGCCGCCGACCCGAACCCTGCGTCGGCAGCCGGGTGGATCGCGTTCGTCACGACGGGACCGGGGCCGGCGCGAATCGTTCGGCTTCGGCGGCGTTCGGGTGGAGCTCGACGTCGAACACCCTCTCGAAGTGACGCAGGATCGGCAGCGTCACCTGAGCCACGGTCACCTCGCGCCCGGCGAGCTGCGAGAGCGACGCGACTCGCTCGTTCGGCAGACCGCACGGCACGATCCCATCGAACCACGACAGCTCGGTCATACAGTTGAGCGCGAAGCCGTGGAGGGTGACCCGAGCCCGCATCAGCCGAACACCGATCGCGCACACCTTGCTTCCGCCCGACCACACGCCGGTCTGCACGTCGCTCCGCGCCAGCTCGACGCCGATGTCCGCGGCCGCCCGGATCACGACCTCTTCGAGGCGCCGGACGTATCCGAGGGCGTCGGGCTTGACGCCGAGGTCCACGATCGGGTACCCGACGAGCTGCCCGGGGCCGTGAAACGTGAGCGAGCCGCCGCGGTCGATGTAGCGGAGCTCGGCGCCGGCATTCCGGATACGGTCCTCGCTCCAGACGATGTGCTCTGGCTTCCACCGGCGCCCCGCCGTGTAGACGGGCGGGTGCTCAAGAAGGATCAGCGAGTCGGGGACCTCGCCGGCGAGGCGCCGTTCGGCGAGATCGTGCATCGCCGCGTTCGCTTCGTCGTAGGGCACGAGTCCCGGCGGACGGATCAGCCAGCCTGTGCGCGCCATCTCTCTACAGCCCGAGCTCCACGGCGAAGTCCCACGTCTCCAGGTTCTGCTTCACGCGAACGAGAAACTGCGAGGCGAGCGCACCGTCGGTCACGCGGTGGTCCCACGACAGCGAGAGGTAGACCATGTGCCGGATCGCGATGGCGTCGTCGACGACGACCGGCCGCTTCTCGACGGTGTCGAACGCCAGGATCGCGGTCTCTGGCTGATTGATGATCGGAACCGAGATCAGCGATCCGAAGGGTCCCGGGTTCGTGATCGTGAACGTTCCGCCGTGAACCTCGTCGGGCTTCAGCTTCTTCGCCCGAGCGCGGGTCGCGACGTCGTTGATAGCCCTCGCCAGGCCCACGAGGTTCATCGACTCGGCGCCCTTGACCGCGGGGACGATCAGCCCGTCCTCGTAGGAGACGGCGATGCCGAGGTTGACGTAGTGCTTGAGGACGATCTGGTCGCCCCGCATCTCCGCGTTCACCATCGGGTAGGCGAGGAGTGCGTCGGTCACCGCCCGCGAGACGAACGGCATGTACGTGAGGTTGAAGCCCTCTCGCGCCTTGAAGGCCTCCTTGGCACGCTCGCGGAGACGGGCGACGCTCTCCATGTCGACCTCGACGGCGTTCCACGCTCGGGCCGAGACCTGGAGGCTCCGCGTCATGTGCTCGGCTATCAGCTTGCGGATGTGCGAGACGGGAACGACCTCCTCGCCCGCTCCAACAGCAGCCGGAGTGGGAGGAGCGACCGGAGCAGGAGCCGCGGGCGCCGGGGCCACCGCAGGGGTGGGGGCCGCCGCCAGTGGAGCGGCCCCGGGGGCAGCTTGCGCCCGCGATGCCACGAAGGCGAGAACGTCGGTCTTCGTGATGCGCCCACCGGTTCCGCTTCCGACGATCTGCGAGAGGTCGACGTCGTTCTCCTCCGCTAGGCGCCGGACGAGTGGGGATAGGACCCTGGACCGCGGCCCCCGATCCGGCAGCGTCGCTGCAGCAGGGGCTGCGACGACGGAGGCCGGCGCGGAGCCGGGCCCTGCGCCACGGGTGGTTTCTGCCTCAGCGGGACCTATCACGGGACCTGACGCAGCGGGCTGCGCAGATTCCGGCTGAGAGCCGGCCTCCGTCGATCCCCCTGCTCCGGCCCCGACCTCCTCGATCTCGGCCAGGGGCGTGTTCACGGCGACCGTCTGGCCCTCGGGCACGAGGATCTTCTTCAGGACACCCGCGGCGGGGGATGGAACCTCGGTGTCGACCTTGTCGGTGGAGATCTCGAACAATGGCTCGTCGAGGGCGACGATGTCTCCCTCCTTCTTGAGCCAGCTCAGGATCGTGCCCTCGACGACGGTCTCGCCGAGCTGAGGCATGCTCACGGTCGTCATGGCCCCTCCTGGGTCACCACGCGGACAGCTTCTCGACGGCCGCCTCTATGTCGGCCACCTGCGGAAGATACGCATCCTCCAGCACCGGGGAGAACGGTACCGGCACGTTGGGCGGAGCGAGACGCGTCACCGGGGCGTCGAGGTGCTCGAACCCTTCCTCAGCGATCATCGCTCCGACTTCGGAGCCTACCCCGAGGAACCGATGGCTTTCGTACACGACGAGCGCGCGGCTGGTCTTCTCGACCGACCGAAGGATGGTCTCGTTGTCCAGAGGCGTGATGGTGCGAACGTCCACGACCTCGGCCGAGATGCCCTTGTGGGCAAGGTTGTCGGCCGCCTCGAGCGCGTTGTGGACCATCATGCCGTAGGTGACGATCGACACGTCGGTGCCCTCGCGCTGCACCTTCGCGCTGCCGATCGGCACGAGGAATTCGGGACCTTCGGGGACGGCCTCCTTGATCCGCCGGTAGATCCACTTGTGCTCGAGGAACACGCACGGGTTGTCGTCGCGGATCGCCGACTTCAGCAGCCCCTTGGCGTCCGAGGGGAACGCCGGGCACATCACCTTCAGGCCGGGTGTGTGCGCGAACCACGGCTCGGGGTTGAACGAGTGGAAGCTCGAGGCCCGCACCCCGCCGCCCGACGGCCCGCGGAGGACGACCGGGGTGGGCACCCCGCTCCGGTAGTGGTACCGGGCGAGAGCGGTGGTGATCTCGTCGAATCCGGAGGACATGAAGTCGGCGTACTGGAACTCCGCGACCGGCCGGAATCCCTCCATCGCGGCTCCGAGCGCCAATCCGACGATCGTCTCCTCGGCGATCGGAGTGTCCATCACCCGATCCGGGCCGAAACGCTCGATGAAGCCCTCGGTCACCTTGAACGCGCCTCCGTACACCCCGATGTCCTGGCCGAGCAGGAACACGCGGTCGTCGCGCTCCATCTCCTCCCACAGGGCCTCGGCGATCGCGACGAGGTATGTGGCCTGCCCATCCTCGGTGCGCTTCCCCCGCGGCTCGGCTCCGTGACCGGCGGCGGCCGCCTCGGCCTGGGCCTGCGCCATCAGCCGGTCCCCCCTTCGCGAGACGGCTCCGCCGCCCAGTACCCGTCGTCCGTGTAGAGGCCCTTCGTCACGTCTTCGGGGACGGGGAACGGCGAGGACTGCGCGAACCGGTAGCCCTCGTCGAACTCGCTCTCGACTTGCCCCCGGACTCGCTCGACCCCCTCCTCGTCGAGGACCCCCTGGGAGACGAGGAGGCGCTCGAATCGCTTGACCGGGTCCTTGTGAACCGTGTGGTCGTCCAGGAGTTCCTTCGGGACGTACTTCGCCGGATCGTGTCCCGCGTGGCCGCGCCAACGAAGGGAGACGCTTTCGACGAGCGTGGGCCCGCCGCCCTCCCGCGCCCGCTCCACGGCCTCGTGCGCGACCCGATAGACGTCGAGCACGTCCTTCGCGTCGACGCGGACGCCGGGCATGCCGTAGGCGACGGCGCGCTCGGCGATCGTCGGGACGTGGAACTCGAGCGGATTCGGCGTCGAGTACGCGTACTGGTTGTTGTTCACCACCCACACGACCGGGAGCTGGTGGATCGCCGACACGTTCAACGCCTCGTGCCACCGGCCGTTCGACGTCGAGCCGTCCCCGCAGATCGCCATCGCCACACGAGGCTCGCCGCGTCGCTTGTACGCGAGTGCTGCGCCGCAGGCCACGGGGTAAGCGATCGGCAGATGCGACATGACCGTCCATGTACGGCTGCCCGCCCAATCCCCGATGTGGCTGTTGCCGTCACGCCCGCGCGTATAGCCGTCGATCCGACCCCAGAACTGCGCCATCACTCGCTTGAGGTCGAGGCCCTTCGTCAGCTGCGCGGACAGGTCGCGGTGGGTAGGGAACAGCGAGTCGTCCTTGCGGAGCGCGTAGGCGACGCCGACGTGAGTGCCCTCCTGGCCCCGGCCGGAGTAGATCGCTCCGGGGAGGCGGCCTTGCCGATAGAGCGCTTCCATACGCTCATCGAAGTAGCGGCAGAGCTTGAGCAGGTGAAGGACCTCCTTCAGCTGGTCGTCCGACAGCCCGGCACGCCAGTCGGCCTCGGCTGTGCGCTGCTGCTCGGAGATGCTGGTCGCCACTCGTTCTCCTTGCTAGGTGTGGAGAGGCTTTCCGGCGAGAGCCAGGTGTGCCTCGCCGATCCCCTCGGACAGGGTGGGATGGGGGTGTATGAGAGCGGCGACCTCCGCCGGCACCGCTTCCCAGTTCGTGATGAGCATGGCTTCGGAGATGAGGTCGGTGACATGAGGCCCGACCATATGGACCCCGAGGACCGGACCGCCCTTCTCGGCCACGAGTTTCACGATGCCGCCCTCGCCGACGATGTTGGCCTTGCCAACGGCCTGGAAGTTCAGCTTCTCGGTCTCGACCTTGTGCCCGCGCTCCACGGCCTGCGCCTCGGTGAGCCCGACAGACGCGATCTCGGGCGTGCAGTAGGTGACGCGGGGGATTCCGTCGTAGTCGATGTCGGGGACGTCGATGCCGCCGATCCGCTCGGCCACGGCCATGGCTTCGGCAAACGCGACGTGCGCGAGCTGCAGCGGCGTGGCCGCCACGTCGCCCACGGCCCACACGTGGGGGACCGAGGTCCTGAGCTGTCCGTCGGTCTTCACGAAGCTCCTGTCCAGGTCGACGCCCGCCTCCGCCAGTCCTAGACCCTCGGTGACGGGTCCTCGGCCCACGGCCACGAGACACACCTCGGCGGTGACGGTCTTCGTCTGCCCGGCCACCTCGAACACCACCTTGACACCCTCGTCCACCTCGTCCACGCCCTGGACCTCGGCGTCCGCGTGCGCCTCGATCCCGCGCCTGCGGAACGCCCGGCCGACCTCCTTGGACACGTCCTCGTCCTCGAGCGGGGCGATCCGCGGCAGGGCCTCGAGCAGGGTGACTTCCGCGCCGAACGAGCGGTACAGGGACGCGAACTCGAGTCCCACTGCGCCGGCCCCGATCACGACGGCCGAGGATGGGACCGTCGGGTACCAGAGGGCCTGGTCGCTCGTGATGATCCGATCGGTGATCGAAAGGCCCGGGAGCAGCTTCGGCGCCGACCCCGTGGCGAGGACCACGTCGCTGGCCGCAAGCGTTCGCCCTCCGACGTCGACGGCCGGCCCCGGGGCGACGAGGTTGCCCGTTCCCTGGACCACATCGATCTTCCGCGCCTCGACCAGGCCGGTCACGCCCGACACCAGCTTGTCGACCGCCTTGGTCTCGAACGCCTTGACCGCTTCCCAATCCAGCTCGCCGGTGGCCTTGACACCCCATTCCTCGGAACGGCGAACGGTGTCGAGCACGGCTGCGGACTGGAGGAGGGCCTTCGTCGGGATGCACCCTCGGAGCAGACAGGTCCCGCCGAGACGTTCGTCGCGTTCGACGAGGGTGACGCGCTTGCCGAGTTGCGCGGCTCGTAGGGCGCAGGCGTATCCGCCCGTGCCCGCTCCGATCACGACTACGTCGTACTCATCGGACATCCGAACGGCCATGTTACCGCCGTCCTCGGTTATGAAGGACGAGTAGGAGCGGCTCTGACCTGCGGCGCACCGCGTTCGCGCCACGCCTCACCGCTTTCGCGCCACGCCGTGCCGTTCCCGGGCCCCATGTGTCTCCGGCCCGGAGTAGAATCCGCCGCAACTGAACAGGTTCGGCTCTCGAGGTGATCTCGGCCGGCGGTTCCGGCCGAGGTCGTAGCGGGGCGGGCCATCCCGCACCGCCAAGAGGGAAGCCGGTGGGAGTCCGGCGCGGTCGCGCCACTGTGACCGGGGAGCGAACCCGACGTAGCCACTGGGGAGTCATCCCGGGAAGGGTCGGGGGAGCGGCGATCCGGGAGTCAGGAGACCTGCCCCGAGGGCGAGCGACGGTCGTCCTTCGCACGAAAGGAGACGCGCATGCGCCCACACCGACCCCTGTTGGGGGCGGCTCTCGTCCTCTCGGTTTCGCTCGTTCTTCACGGATGCGTGTGGTCGTCGACCACCTCCGACCGTGGCGCACGGTCCCCGGAGGCGTCGTTGCCCTCCGCGTTCCCAGTCACGATGTCCGACGACGACGGCGTTCGGGTGAGGATCGACGCGCCGCCTCGACGGATCGTGACGTTCGCCCCGTCGGCCACAGAGATCGTCTTCGCTCTCGGCATCGGTGATCGTCTCGTGGGAGTGTCGGGCGCGTACGACGACTACCCGCCCGCGGCCACGCGCATCCCGGAGGTCGGAGGCGCTGGCGATTTCGGCGTCGAGCCGAACGTGGAGAAGGTCGTCTCGCTCCGGCCCGATCTCTTCCTGACGATCGAGGGTGGCGACCAGTGGAAGGAGCGGCTCCGTGAGCTCGGGATCCCCGTGTTCACGATCGACTCCGTGAGTCTGGAAGACACCCTCCACGACATCGAGACCGTCGGTCGCCTGACCGGCACGACCGAGGCCGCCGAGCGGCTCGTCGCGAGCATGCAGACCGAGTATCGACGTATCGAGGCGGAGATCGCCGGCGAGGCGCGGGTCTCGTGCTTCTTCGAGGTCTTCTACCCGCCGCTCACAACCGTCGGCCCCGACACGTTCATCGCCGACGTGCTTCGACGGGCCGGTTGCGACTTGGTCTCGGCAGACGCCAGGAGCGACTACCCGGCCTGGTCCGTCGACGATCTCGTCCGGGAGGACCCCGAGGTGTATCTCGTGTCCTCGGAGTCGGGCACGAGCACGGCGGCTGTGGGCGACCGGCCGGGGTTCGGGGCCGTCGCCGCCGTGTCACGAGGCGACGTTGCGCTCGTCGACTCGGATCTCGTGAGCCGTCCAGGACCGCGGATCGTGGACGGCCTGCGTGAGCTGGTGGAAGCCCTGCACCCCGGCATGTTCGGATGATCGCGTCGCGCAGGTACCGGCGGACCATGGGGGGGCTCCTCGCGGCACTCGTCGCCTCGTTCCTGCTGGCAGTCGCGGTGGGGGCCGTCTGGATCTCGCCGTGGTCGACCATCCGGCTTGTCGCGTGGAAGCTCGGGTTCGTCCCTCGGCCGGCCGGCGTTCCGCATTCGACCGAGGTGATCTTGTTGCAGCTTCGGCTGCCTCGCGTCGTTCTGGCGGGGGTCGTGGGCGCGGCGCTGGCCGCGTCGGGCGCGGTGTTCCAGGGGCTGTTCCGGAACCCGCTCGCCGACCCGGCGATCATCGGGGTCTCGTCCGGGGCGGCGCTTGGGGCGATCGGCGTGATCGTGTTCGCGGGGTCGGGAGCCCTGGGAGCCTTCGGCGTGCCACTCGCTGCCTTCGCGGGTGCGTTGCTCACGGCGCTTCTCGTGTACCGGCTGGCGCGGATCGGACCGACGGTGCACGTCGCCACCCTCCTGCTGGCCGGGATAGCGGTCGCGGCCGTGATCTCCAGCGTCATGTCTTTGGTGATGTCGTTCTCGGGTCAGCAGGTTCGGGACATCTACGCGTGGCTGCTCGGGGGGCTCGTCGGCCAGGGTTGGAGGTCGATCGCGGCGATCGTGCCGCTGGTGGGACTCGGAGTGGGAGCCGCGGCGGTTACGGCCCACGACCTGAACCTGATGGCGCTGGGAGAGGAACGAGCCGCGCAGCTCGGTATCGATGTCGATCGGTTGAAGCGCCGGTCGATCGCCATCGGGGCGCTCCTGGCCGCCTGCGCGGTCTCGGTGGCGGGCGTTATCGGCTTCGTCGGGCTGATGACGCCGCACCTGCTGAGGCTGTTCGTCGGCGCGGACCACCGTCGGCTGCTGCCGGCGGTCCTGCTCGCGGGTCCGGTCCTCCTGATACTCGCAGACCTCGTCGCGAGGGTGGTGCTCGCTCCGCAGGAGCTTCCAGTGGGGATTGTCACGGCGCTTCTGGGTGGCCCGTTCTTCCTGTACCTGCTTCGTCGAGAGGGAAGGAGGGCGCGTGCCTACGGGTGAGCCGGCGCTGGTCCTCGAGGCGGTCACGGCAGGCTACGGCGGGCCGCCGGCCTTGAGAGACGTGAGTCTCGACGTTCGGCCGGGGGAGGTTGTCGGGCTCGTCGGTCCGAACGGGTCCGGGAAGACCACGCTCGTGCGGGCCGCCTCGCGCGCGCTCCGTCCGCTGTCGGGGGCCGTTCTCGTGGCCGGCCGCGACCCGTACCGCCTTCCGGCGCGCGAGGCGGCCCGCCTGGTCGCGGTCGTTCCTCAGGATGTGACCCCCGCCTTCTCGTTCACCGCGCTTGAGATGGTCCTGATGGGCCGTACTCCTCACCTCTCAGCCTGGGGGGGTGGAGGACCTGAGGATTGGCCGAGGGTGCGCGAGGCCATGGCGGCGACGTCCGTGCAGCACCTGGCGGACCGACCCGTGGAGGAGCTCTCGGGTGGCGAGCGGCGACGGGTCGTGCTGGCGCAGGCGCTCGCCCAGGACGCACCTGTGCTGCTTCTGGACGAACCCACCGCGCATCTCGACATCCGCCACGTCTTGGAGGTGCTCGATGTCGTTCGCGGCCTGGCTGCCAGGGAGGGAACGGCCGTCCTCGCGATCTTCCACGACCTGGATCTGGCCGCCGCCAACTGCGACCGTCTCGTTGCCCTTCACCGGGGTGAGGTCGCAGCGGCGGGAGCGCCGGAGCGGGTGGTCACGCGCGAACTGCTCGAGACGGTGTACGGGGTCGAGGCGGAGGTCGTCGCGGACGAGGTCACCGGCCGCCCCGCCGTACGTCTCGGCGCGCGCCCGGCGGCACCGGCGGCGCTCGGGCGGCGCGCTCACGTGATCGGCGGCGCGGGGCGCGGGGCGCCGCTGCTTCGCCGGCTCTCCGAGGCCGGCTTCGAGGTCAGCGTCGGCGTGCTGCACGCCACCGACACCGACGCCGTCGTCGCCGAGCGACTGAACCTGCTTCGTGTGAGCGTCCCCCCGTTCTCAGAGATCGATGGCGAGAGCGCGGCGGAGGCCCGGAGACTCGCCGTGAGCGCCGATCTGCTCGTCGTGTGCGACGCCCCCTATGGCGCCGGCAACCTGGAGAACCTGCGCATAGCCCTCGAAGCTGCAAAGGGCGGAGTCCGAACCCTTCTCCTCGAGGAGGTGCCTATCGCCGAGCGCGACTTCACGGGCGGGATCGCCACGGGACTCTGGTGCGCGCTCCGCGAAAGGGCCGAGGTCGTCCGCAGCTACGACGACGTGGCCGTCTGCTGATCAACGCGCTCGGCGCCTTGCGGTTCGGTGGGTTCGGCGTCGATCGGCTCGGTCGGGGTCGTCACGGGCGGGATCGTCGCGTCGGCAGGAAGCAGCGGCGGCTTCATCACCCGCTCTCCGCGGTGGAGTGGCATGCAGAAAGAAACGCGGGTGCCTCCGGCCGGCAAGGGGTCCGCCCACATGATTCCGCCGTGCTTGAGCACGAGCTGTCGCGCGAGGTTGAGGCCGATCCCCACGCCGGACCGCTCCTTGCGCAGGATCTCCTCACCGGTCGAGAAGGGTTCGCTGAAGGCCCGGGTGATCAGTTCGCGGTCGATCCCCTGGCCGTGATCGGTGATCGAGACGACCACCCCCTCCTCCATCGACCGAGCCCGGAGATGGACCGGCGCGCCCTGCGGCGAGTAGCGGCACGCATTGTCGAGGATCTGACGCACAACCTCGGCGATCTGGGCGGGATCGGCCATGGCGGGGAGCGTCGCCGGTATCGCGTGATCGATCTCGATGCCTGTGTATCGCTTGCCGATCTCATCGATGACGTGGCGGAGGATCGGTGCGAGATCGAGCTCGGAAACCCTGAGAAGGAGCGTCCCGCGGTCGAGTTCGGTGATCGTTACCATCTCGTCGACGGTCTTCATGAGCCGCTCGAGCGATGAGTCGAGCTGGGAGAGGAACTCCTCCTTCTCCTTGTCGGAGACGTCGGGACTCTTGAGCACGAACGCGATCCCTTTCGCGATGGTCACGGGCGTCCGCAGCTCGTGGGAGATGTTGGCGAGGAAATCCGCTTTGACGGTCGTCAGGTGCTCGAGCCTCTCGGACGTTTCGGCCAGCGCGACCTCGAGCTGACGTTGGTGCTTGATGGACTCGGCCAGACGCTCCGCGATCTGGGAGGCCACGCGCGGGCTGAACACGACGTTGCCGTCGAGCACCGCCCGGATCCCACGGACGACGGCTTCGGCTCCGTCCTCCTTCAGCAGGTACCCGGAGGCGCCTGCCTCGAGCATCTCTGCGATGGCGAACGGCGAGGGCACGCCGGTCCAGCAGATGACGCGGGTCTCGGGCACCATCGCGATCAGCCGCTGGAGAAGCTCGCTCCCGGAGAGGCCCTCCAGGCCGATCTCGGCAACGACGACTTGGGGCTGGGTTCGCGCTGCCACCTCGACGGCCCGGAACCCCTCGGTCACGACCTCGGTCGCGAAATCGTCGCCCGACCTGATCAGCGCGTACTGAAGCTGGGCGAGCGCGTCCGCCGTGTCACACAAAAGGAGCTTGGTCGGCATCACCCAAGGTATCGACCCATGGCAAGGCGAGTTGAGGCCGACAGACCCTTTCCTCTTGGCCGTTCGTACGAGCGACCCGAACGACCGGCCTACTCGACCAGGCCGCCTCGGATCGCGATGGCGACCGCCTGGGCGCGGTCGTTGGCACCTAGCTTCTCGAAGATCCGCTCGAGGTGGGTCTTGACCGTGTGCGGGGAGATCCCGAGGTCGTGCGCGACTTCCTTGGTCGTCGCACCGTATGCGACCTTCTGAAGGATCTCCTTCTCACGCTTGGACAGGGTGGCGACCTCAGGGCGGCGCTCGGCGAGCTGCACCTCCTCGATGAACGCCCGCGTCAGCTGCGGGTGGATGACGGCTTTTCCTTCGAGCGCGAGTCTCGCCGCGTTCACGAGCTCGTCGGCGGAGGCGTCTTTGAGCAAGTACCCGGACACGCCGGCCTGGATTGCCTCGGCTATCGAGCTCCGAGACTCGTCGACGGTGAACAGGATCACGCGTGTGTCGGGGGAGGCCTGGCGGATGGCTCTGGTCGCCTCGATGCCCCCCATGCCGGGCATGCGCACGTCCATGAACACGATGTCGGGCGCTTGGTCGCGGACGACGTCGACGGCCTCCTCGCCGCTCGCGGCCTCGCCGACCACTACCACGTCATCGGAGAGGTCAAGCGCGGCGTGCAGTCCTTCCCGGGTAACTGGGTGGTCGTCAACGATCAGGATGCTGATCGGCGACGTCTCCCCCTCGGATCCCCTCGTTCGCATGAGCCCCCATAGAATAGAGGTTCAGGACCCGCGAAGGAACGGACCAATGGACGAACTCGCCCCCGACCTTTCAGCTACCTCGGACTCGGCTACCTCGGACGAGGCCGGCCCATCGTCAGGTCGGCATCAGGCTGACGAGACGGCCGACGGAGCCTCGCCGACCGGCGACCTGGTGCTCGACGCTCTGCGCAATGTGTACGACCCAGAGCTCGGCATCAACATCGTGGACCTCGGGCTGGTGTACACGGTCGAGGTCGAGGGAGGCGTCGTCCGCATCGAGTACACGCTCACCACGATGGGATGCCCGATCGGCCCGCTCATCGAGCGGCAGATGCACGCGCTCGTCGCCGGCATCCCCGGGGTGGAAGAGGTCGACATCGAGATGGTGCTGCGGCCGCCCTGGGGCCCAGACATGATGTCCGAGGAGGCCAAGGCGGCGCTCGGGTTCTTCTAGGGTCGGCTGACTGACCGGCCTGATCCGGGTGGGGCGCCAGGCACCGGGAAGTGTCTCCGATGTGCTATTCCGACTGGTCAGGTGGACTTACGCCTCCCCTGCGACGTAACCTAGGGACGATCAGCCGGAACAGGGTCTAGGAAGGACGAGAGGTGGCCGTCAGCCAGGAAGAGCACCTCAGGGAGCTCTCGAAGGGCTACCGCTTCGATTGGAAGGATCCCGAACACTCGGTCTTCCAGCCGAAGCGAGGCCTGAGCGAGGCCGTCGTGGCGGAGATCTCCGAGCGCAAGGGGGAGCCCGACTGGATGCGCAAGTTCCGGCTGAAGGCATACCGGCACTTCTCCAAGCGCCCGATGCCGTGGTGGGGCGCCGACCTGTCGGGGATCGGTTTCGACGACATCTACTACTACATCAAGCCCACGGAGCAGCAGGCGAAGAGCTGGGACGACCTTCCGGAGGACATACGGGGGACCTGGGACAAGCTCGGGATACCCGAGGCGGAGAAGAAGTACCTCGGCGGCGTGTCGGCCCAGTACGAGTCCGAGGTCGTGTACCACAAGGTTCGCGAGGAGCTCGCGTCGATGGGGGTGCTGTTCAGCGACATGGACGGCGGTCTGCGCGAGCACCCGGACATCGTGCGCGAGTACTTCGGGACCCTCATCCCGGCGAACGACAACAAGTTCGCGGCGCTGAACTCCGCCGTGTGGTCCGGCGGATCGTTCATCTACGTGCCGCCGGGCGTGCACGTGGACATACCGCTCCAGGCCTACTTCCGCATCAACGCCGAGAACATGGGCCAGTTCGAGCGGACGCTGATCATCGCCGACGAGGGCTCCTACGTTCACTACGTCGAGGGCTGCTCGGCGCCGATCTACACGAGCGACTCCCTACACGCGGCGGTCGTGGAGATCATCATCAAGCGGGGTGCGCGGGTCAGGTACACGACGATCCAGAACTGGTCCACCAACGTCTACAACCTCGTGACCAAGCGCTCGGCTGCTTACGAGGACGCGGTGATGGAGTGGGTCGACGGCAACATCGGGTCTAAGGTCACGATGAAGTACCCGTCGATCTACCTGCTCGGCAAGGGCGCCCGCGGAGAGGTGCTTTCGGTGGCCTACGCGGGTCGCGGCCAGCACACCGACGCGGGTGGAAAGGCGATCCACGCCGCGCCGTACACGACGAGCGTGATCACGAGCAAGTCGGTCTCCAAGGACGGGGGTAGAACGGGCTACCGCGGTCTCGTCCGCGTGGAGCCCGACGCGCACCACGCCAAGTCCACCGTCCGATGCGACGCGCTGATCCTCGACGAGGACTCGCGCTCGGACACCTACCCGTACATCGAGGTCGAGGAGGAGACCGCCGCGCTCGGCCACGAGGCGACCGTGTCGAAGGTCGGCGAGGACCAGCTCTTCTACCTGATGAGCCGCGGCCTCACCGAGCCCGAGGCGACCGCGATGATCGTGAACGGGTTCATCGAGCCGATCACTCGTGAGCTGCCGATGGAGTACGCGGTCGAGCTGAACCGCCTGGTCGAGCTCCAGATGGAGGGCTCGGTCGGCTAGCCCGATCAGTTCAGCGGCGTGAGCGGCCCATCTCCGATCTCTGTGAGGATCTCGTTCACTAGGTCCACCGCTCGCTGACGGAGGCGATCGAGCTGGGAAGCGAGGGCACTATCGTGTGTGAACAGATCGTCGTATCGGTCGAACATCCATCGGCCGAAGCCTCCATGCTGATAGAAGTCGACGTTGAGGCCGAGCCCGTCGCGCAACTGCTGCCTGGCAGCGTCGATCGCCGCTACCGCTTCATCAAGCTTGCCCCTCCAGACCGGATTGGCGACCTGACTCTTCCCCGCTACACGTCTGATCACGAACCCATCGCGAGTCCGCCAGCACCCCGTATTCACGGCCAGGACTGTGTCCTCAAGAGCCTGATCCAGGTCTGAGAAGCTCATCTCTTGGTGGAATCTCGTCCGGAAGGCCGGCCGGTCGAAGCATTGAGCATAGAAGCGCACAAGTTCCACGTCTGCGAACCACTTCGGGTTCCCCGGCCTGATGGAAGATGCGTCTGCGGCCAGGTTGATGGTCCGGTCGAGGTGCCCTCGAAGCTCTTGCTCGGTGTATGCCCGAGTTGTCCGGCCTGGGCCCTGGTGCGCGTGGACCTCGTCGTGGCAGTTGGGGCACAGCGGGATGGCGTTGGAGGGATTGTCGGAACCCCCCTCACTCCTGGGCAGAATGTGGTGCACCTGCACGCCGTGGAGGCGGTTACAGATGGCGCACATCCGGCCAGTGCGGGCAAGAACTTCACTCACTGTCTTCCGGGGGAAAGCCACGAGCGGATTCTGACACACGCAACTGGCCCCGGTGGGTGGGTAGGGGCAACTGCTGTATACTGCGCTGGATATGGCAGCTACACGCACCCAGGTCTACCTGACCAAGGAACAGAGGGCGAAGCTCGACGAGCTCGGGCGGCGTGGGGAAAGGACGCTGGCGGAGCTCATCCGAGAGGCTGTGGACCGCTACCTGGAGGAAGAGCGCCGAGTGGACCCGAACGAGGCGCTCGAGGCTACCTTCGGCGCGTGCCCGGATCTTGAGATCCCCAACCGCGGCGAGTGGAACCGGGACCTTGGCTGACGTCCTCGTCGACACCGATGTCTTCGTTGACCATCTGCGGGGACACGCACGGTTCGATCCCGGGCCGGATCGGGTTCTCTACTCGGTCGTGACCAGGGCCGAGCTGTTCGCCGGCGCGGGAGCCAACGAGGCGGTCATCAGGAAGCTCCTCGAGCCGTTCGCGGAGGTGCCGGTCGAGCGTGAGATAGCCGAGGCGGCGGGGACTCTTCGACGGGCAGTGGGGGTGTCGCTCCCCGATGCGCTGATCGGCGCCTCGGCGCTTTCCCGTGGGGCCACGCTCTTGACCCGCAACCGGCGGGACTTCGACCGGATCCCCGGCTTGAAGGTTCGGGCACCGCGCTGATGAGCCGAGGGGAATCCTATCCCCTTGATAGGATTTGATCAATGAGCACTGTGGAGACGAGCGCGGGCGCGTTCGACGAGGAGACACTGGCCGCGCTGCCGGCCTCGACCCCGTTCGTGAAGTCGCTTCGGAAGCAGGCGTTCGAGGAGTTCGTCGCGCTGCCGATCCCGTCGCAGGAGACCGAGGAATGGCGCTACACGGACCTGTCCGACCTGAACCTGTCCTTCACGCCGTTTGCGGCCGGAGGCAAGGCGGACAACCTGGACGACGTTCCCGGCGAGATCCTGGAGGCCGCGGGCGTCGTTGGCGAACGAGCCGGGCTCCAGATCCAGCGGAACTCCGAGGTCATGGTCGCGCACCTGGATCCGGAGCTCGCGGCCAAGGGCGTCGTCTTCGCCGATCTAGACCGCGCGGCCGCCGAGCATCCCGACCTCGTCGAACCGAACCTCCACGCTCTGGTGCCGACCTCGCGCACCAAGTTCACCGCCCTTCACGGCGCCTTCCGAGCCGGCGGTACGTTCCTGTACGTGCCCCCGGCCGTGACCGTCGAGCTGCCGCTGCAAACCCTCACGTATCTGGACGCGGACGGCGCCGCGGTCTTTCCACACACCCTGATCGTTGTCGGGGAGGACGCCGAGGTGACGTTCATCGACCGCTTCGCCTCGCCGAACCTCACGCGGGGCCTCTCAGACGCGATCGTCGAGATCTACGCGGGGCCCGCATCGCGGGTCCGCTACGTGTCGATCCAGGAGTGGGGGGACGGCGTCACGCACCTCGGCATCCAGCGCACGCACGTGGAGCGGGACGCCGACTTCCGCTCGCTCGCCGTGGGGTTCGGCGCCTCGCTCGCCCGCGCCGAGGCCGAGAGCCTCCTCGCGGGGCCGGGAGGATCAAGCGAGATGCTCGGCGTGTACTTCGCTGACGGGACCCAGCACTTCGACCACCGCTCGGAGCAGGATCATCTGGCGCCGGGCTGTACCAGCGACCTGCTCTACAAGGGAGCGCTCCGGGACCGATCCAGAGGCGTCTACTCCGGTTGGGTGCACGTGCGGCCGGGTGCCCAGAAGACAGACGCCATGCAGACCAGCCGCAACATCCTGCTCTCGGAGGGGGCCTTCGGCCGCGCCATCCCCAACCTCGAGATCGAGGCGAACGACGTGCGCTGTGGCCACGCGGCGAGCGTGGGACCCGTCGAGGAGGAGACGCTCTTCTACCTCGAGAGTCGCGGGATCCCCCGCAAGGAGGCCGAGCGCCTGATCGTGTTCGGGTTCTTCAACGAGGTCCTGGACCGGGTGCTCCTGGAGGAAGTCCGCGACAGCGTCACTGCGGCCATCGAGGCCGAGCTGGCGAGGGGGGGCTGAGATGCCGCTCACAAGGATCTGCGCCGTGACGGACGTCCCCGAGGGGGAGGCGCGAAGGTTCGAGGTCGGCGACCGGCCGGTCGCCGTCGTGAACCTGGGCGAGGAGGGTTTCCGCGCGGTCGATTCGATCTGCTCGCATGCGCGCTACTTCCTCGACGAGGGCGAGGTGGACGTCGACTTGGAGACCATCGAGTGCCCGAAGCACGGCTCCACGTTCGACCTGAACACCGGCGAGCCGCGGACCCTCCCCGCGACGGTGCCGGTGCAGACCTTTCCAGTGAGGATCGACGACGACGATGTTCTGATCGAGGTGACCGATGACTGACACGGCGGTAGCAACGGTGACTCTCGAGATCCGCGAGCTTCGCGCGGAGGTCGAGGGCAAGGAGATCCTCAAAGGCATCGACCTGGTGGTCCGCCAGGGCGAGACGCACGCGCTCATGGGTCCAAACGGCTCCGGCAAGTCGACGCTTGCCAATGTGCTGATGGGTCGGCCGGGGTACACGGTGACCGGGGGCGAGGTCCTGTTCAAGGGCGAGGACCTGCTCCAGCTCACGGCCGACGAGCGGGCCAAGCGCGGGTTGTTCCTGGCGATGCAGTACCCGGTCGAGGTTCCCGGCGTCTCGGTCGTCAACTTCCTGCGGACCGCTTACCAGTCCATCAATGGCGGGGACATCAGCGCCTTGGCGTTCCGCAAGCACATGAAGGAGAAGATGAACCTGCTCGGCGTCGAGGACGCCATGGTCAACCGGTATGTGAACCAGGGCTTCTCCGGTGGTGAGAAGAAGCGGAACGAGATCCTCCAGCTTGCCGTGCTGGAGCCGGAGATTGCGATCCTGGACGAGACCGACTCGGGGCTTGACATCGACTCGCTGAAGCAGGTGGCCACAGGGGTCGAGCAGCTGATCGGACCGGGCCTCGGCGTGCTGCTTATCACGCACTACCAGCGGATCCTGAACTACATAACGCCGGACTTCGTCCACGTCATGCTTGACGGTCGTATCGTGCAGTCGGGCGGCGAGGAGCTCGCGCACGAGCTCGAGGCCAAAGGCTACGAGGGCATCCGCAAGGAGCTCGAAGTCGAGGGAGGCGGCGAGCCGGGCGCGGACTGAAGGAGGCGAACGCGCGATGTCGGTGACCGAGGAGGCCAAGGGCGCGCTCGACGTCGCCCGGGTCAGGGCGGACTTCCCGATCCTTGCCCGTACAGTCGAGGGGAAGCCGCTCGTCTACCTGGACAGCGCAGCGACCTCGCAGAAGCCGCGGCAGGTCATCGACGCTGAGCGCGAGTACTACGAGCGCCACAATGCCAATGCCCACCGGGGGATGCACCTGCTCGCGGAGGAGTCCACCGAGCTCTACGAGGGCGCACGAGCCAAGGTGGCCACGTTCCTCGGGGCTCCAGACCCGGCGACCATCATCTTCAATCGCGGCACGACGGAGTCGGTGAACCTGGTCGCGCATGGCTGGGGCCGCAAGTTCCTGAAAGAGGGCGACGAGGTCCTCCTCACGGACATGGAGCACCACTCCAACGTGGTCCCCTGGCAGCTCTGCGCGAGGGACACGGGGGCGGCGCTCCGGTACGTCCCGCTGACCGACGACGGCCTGCTCGACCTGTCGGACCTGGGGTCGCTGCTCACGGACAGGACGAAGATCCTCGCGGTCACCGGGATGTCGAACGCGCTCGGCACGATCCCACCGCTCCGGGGGCTGATCGAGGCCGCGCACGCGTCCGGCGCGCTCGTGCTGGTCGACGGCGCCCAGCTCGTGCCGCACACGAGCGTGAATGTGGCGGATCTCGGCTGCGACTTCCTCGCCTTCTCGGGCCACAAGATGCTCGGGCCGACGGCGTCGGGGGGCCTGTACGCGAAGCGGGAGCTGCTGGAGGACATGGATCCGTTCCTCGGCGGCGGCGAGATGATCAGCGAGGTCTTCCACGACCACTCGACCTGGAACGCGGTGCCGCTCAAGTTCGAGGCGGGGACTATGAACATCGCTCAGGAGGTCGCACTCGGCGCAGCCGTGGACTATCTGGAGGCGCTCGGCATGGGCAACGTCCGTGCCCACGAGGAGGAGGTAACCGGATATGCGATGGACCGCCTCCTCGAGGCCGGTGCCACGGTGTTCGGACCGAAGGACACGAGCATCCGGGGGGGTGCGGTGTCCTTCTGGTACAAGGACATCCACCCGCACGATCTCGCGACGGTCCTCAACGAGGAGGGGATCGCGATCCGCGCCGGGCACCACTGCGCGCAGCTGGTGATGCGCCGTTTCGGCGTGCCTGCCACGGCGCGGGCGTCGTTCTACGTCTACAACACCAAGGAGGAGGTCGACGCGCTGGTGGCCGCGCTCGCGAAGGCCGAGTCCGTGTTCGGTCTGTGAGGGAAGGATTCCGTGCCGCTCGACGACATCTACAAAGAGGTCATCCTCGACCACTACAAGAGGCCTCGGAACAAGCGCGAGATGCCGGAGGCCGAGCGTTCCTGCTCGCGAAACAACCCGCTCTGCGGGGACGAGATCACCGTCTTCGTGCACGAGGAAGACGGGAGAGTGGCGGCCGTCTCGTTCGTGGGGCGAGGGTGCTCGATCTCGCAGAGCTCCGCCTCGATGATGACGGAGGCAATCACGGGGAAGACGCTCGAGGAAGCCGGGCGGCTGGTCGCGGACTTCCGCGCGATGATGGCCGGCGAGGCCGATCCCGGCGAGGACCAGCTTGGCGATCTCGTTGCCCTCAAGGGCGTGGTGAGGTACCCGATCCGTATCAAGTGCGCGGTGCTCGCGTGGGACGTCCTCCAGGAGGCGCTGCAGGGCTCCGACGGTGAGGCTGCTGGCTCCTCCGTCCACTAGGGTGGAGGAGTGCTCCTGCGGTGGTAGCGGATGAAGATCGTCTTCTCGGAGGACGGGCGTGACTTCGCCCGCCGCGACTGGGGCAGCCTCGTCCGAAACGATCCCGCCTCGACCGTCTTCCATACCCCTCAGTTCCTCAAGCTCTACTGGGAGGCGTTCGGCGAGCGCCCCGAGCATCTGCTGCTCGCCTTCGGGGAGGCCGAGGACGGCGCGCAGCTGGGTGCGGTCGCGTTCGAGCGGGTAAGGGGCACGCTCCGGTTCCTCGGCGGGACCGAGGTGACGGACTACATGGGACCAGTCGCCGCGCCCGGCACAGAGGGCGCGTTCGCGAGGGAGCTGTTCGCAGCGCTCGATCGGCGTGACGATTGGTCGAGCGCGGATCTCCGGGGCCTCCTGGAGAACGGTCCCTGGTTGGAGCGGCTCGCGGGGTCGGCGTCTGCACGAGGGTTCTCGGTTGAGGTCGTAGACGACAAGAACGGCGTGGCGCCGTTCATCTCGCTGCCCGGCTCATACGACGCATACCTGGCGCAGCTTCCTGCCAAGCTCCGGCACGAGATCAGGCGGAAGGCGAGGAGGCTGGAGGCCGAAGCGGGCTCGTACCGGATCACCCTCGCCCAAGAGGACACGCTGAAGGAGTGCCTGGATCGCTTCGTTGCGCTCCATCGGTCGAGCGAGGGACCAAAGGGTGTGTTCCTCCAGCCCCACATGGAGCTGTTCTTCCGCCGCCTTGGCGAGGTGTTCCTGCCACGCGGGATCTTCAACCTGGCCTTCATCGAGACCGACGGACAGAAGATCGCTGGCACGATCGGCTTTCGATTCGAGGGGACCTACTACCTCTACAACTCCGCTTTCGACAGAGAGTGGCGGCGGCTGTCGCCCGGCATGGTCCTGGTCGCGGAGGACATCCGTATCGCGATCGAGGCGGGTTGCGCCGGGTTCGACCTGCTGAAGGGCGACTACGGGTACAAGTACCGATTCGGCGCTCACCCTCGGCGCGTGAAGAGGATCATCGCGCGCAGAGCCGGCTAGGCGGATGCTTTCCGACGCCGTTGGCGCTGCCGAGCTATCCTGCGGCGCGTGAGCGGAGCGATCGACCGTTTCCTCGATGCCGCGCAGGTCCTCGGGCGCGAGGTCGAGGTGCGGCGCTTCCCCCAGGGGACGAAGACCGCGCAAGACGCTGCGCGGGCAATCGGCTGCGAGGTCGGGCAGATCGTGAAGTGTCTGGTGTTCGTTGCGGGGGATCGGCCGGTGCTAGCCATGACCTCGGGGGCGAACCGGGTCGACACGGAGCGGCTCGCGGCGCTTGTGGGCGCAAGGAAGGCGCGCCGTGCTACCCCCGATGAGGTCCGAGAAGTGACGGGGTTCGCGATCGGAGGCACCCCGCCCTTCGGGCATCCACAGCGCCTGGTCACGTTCTTGGACCGGGACCTCACGGGCTACGACGCGATTTGGGCGGGGGCCGGAGCGCCGGATGCCGTCTTCTGCGCGTCGCCCCAGGAGCTCCTCGCCGCGACGGACGCCACGGTCGCGGACATAAGGGAGGTCTGACCCGCAGCTCGTCCCAGGATCGGGACAGACGCCGGAGGCTCAGTCGGGTTCGTAGGCGAGGTTCGGACGCAGCCATCGCTCGGCTTCGGCAGTGCCGATCCCCTTACGTCCGGCATAGTCCTCGACCTGGTCGCGGCCGATCCGGCCCACGTTGAAGTAGCGAGCGGCCGGATGTCCGAAGTACAGACCCGATACCGACGCGGCCGGCGTCATCGCAAACGACTCCGTGAGCTCGATGCCGACGTCGCCGGCGCCGAGCAGATCGAAGAGGGTTCGCTTCTCGCTGTGGTCGGGGCAGGCCGGGTAGCCGAAGGCCGGTCGGATACCCCGGTACTTCTCGGCGATCAGATCCTCCAGGGGCATCTTCGGGCCGGTCTCGTACCAGTCGCGCCGCGCGACCTCGTGCAGACGCTCGGCGAAGGCCTCCGCCAGCCGATCGGCCAGCGCCTTGACCATGATCGAGCCGTAGTCGTCGTCCTGGGCCTCGAAGCGCCTTGCAAGCTCCTCCGCACCGAGTCCGGCCGTTACCGCAAAGGCACCGAGGTGATCGCTGAGCCCGGTCTGAGCCGGGGCGATGTAGTCGGCTAGGGACCGATTCGGGCGGTCGTCGCCGTGGGCGGCCTGTTGGCGGAGAAAGTGGAACCGGATCCCGTCCGCCAGCAACACGTCATCCCCGTCGGCGCGCGCCGGCCAGAAGCCGTACACCCCGCGCGCCCGCAGGGAGCCCTCCGCGACGACCTCATCGAGCAGCCGGTTCGCGTTCTCGTACAGCTCGCGCGCGGCGGGTCCGTGCGCCGGATGCTCCAGGATCGCCGGGAAGCGGCCCTTCAGCTCCCAGGCGGCCAAGAAGAAGGTCCAGTCGATGTACGGTCGCAGCTCCTCGATGGACGGCTCGACGAACCTTGAGCCGGTGAAGGAAGGTATTGCGAGGTCCCGCTCGTGCCAGGCGATCGGTGTCCGGTTCGCAAGAGCCTGGGAGTACGCGAGAAGGGGTCTGCTTTCGCGCTCTGCGTGTCGTTCCCTGAGGCGTTCCTGCTCCTCGCGGTTCGACCGGTCGAGCGCCTCCCTCCGATCCGACTCCAGCAGGTCGGAAACGACCCCGACGACCCTCGACGCATCGACGACGTGAACGGTGGGGTGTCCGTACTCGGGAGCGATCTTCACGGCCGTGTGCTGCCTGGACGTGGTGGCACCGCCGATCAGGAGAGGGAGGTCGAGCCCTCGCCGCTCCATCTCCCGAGCGACGTTCACCATCTCGTCGAGCGACGGGGTGATGAGGCCCGAGCAGCCGACGATGTCGCAGCCTTCGCGAACCGCGGTGTCGAGGAGGACGTCGGAGGGGACCATTACGCCGAGGTCGACGACCTCGTAGTTGTTGCAGCCGAGCACGACGCCGACGATGTTCTTGCCGATGTCGTGGACGTCCCCCTTGACGGTGCAGAGCGCGATCTTGCCCCGAGAGCGGCCACCCGTGCCGGAGCGCTCCTGCTCCTCTTCCATGAACGGCTCGAGGTACGCGACGGCGCGCCTCATCACCCGAGCGCTCTTCACCACCTGGGGCAGGAACATCTTCCCGACGCCGAAGAGGTCCCCGACGGTCTTCATCCCCTCCATGAGCGGCCCCTCGATCACGTCCAGCGGTCGCGCGTACCGCCGGCGGGCCTCTTCGGTGTCGGCCTCGACGAACTCGACGGTCCCGTGGACGAGCGCGTGCACCAGGCGTTCCTCGACCGTGCCGTCGCGCCACGAGAGATCGAGCTCGCGGCAAGTCCCCTCGCCCTTCACCGTCTCCGCAAGGGCCACCATCCGCTCCGTGGCGTCGGGGCGGCGGTTGAAGATGATGTCCTCCACGTGCTCCAGGAGCTCCGTCGGGATGTTCTCGTAGAGGCCGAGCTGGCCGGCGTTCACGATCGCCATGTCGAGACCGGCCTGGATCGCGTGGTAGAGGAAGGCCGAGTGCATCGCCTCGCGGACAGGGTCGTTGCCTCGGAACGAGAACGACAGGTTGGAGACACCGCCGGAAACCAGGGCGTGGGGGAACCGGCGCTTCAGCTCACGCGTGGCCTCGATGAAGCTGACCGCGTACTCGTTGTGCTCCTCGATGCCGGTGCCGACGGCCAGGACGCACGGGTCGAAGACGATGTCCTCCGGCCGGAAGCCGACGTCCCGGATCAGAAGGTCATACGCGCGCGACAGGATCTCGACCTTGCGTTCGACCGTATCCGCCTGGCCTTGCTCGTCGAACGCCATGACCACGACGCCGGCGCCGTAGCGCCTGATCCTGCGCGCCTTCGCGAGGAAGTCCTCCTCGCCCTCCTTGAGGTTGATCGAGTTGACGACGCCCTTGCTCTGCAGGCATTTCAGTCCCGCCTCGATGACCGACCACCTCGAGCTGTCGATCATCACCGGGACCCGCGCGATCTCGGGCTCGGTGGCGATGAGATTCAAGAACGTCGTCATCGCCTGCTCGGAATCGAGCAGGTCGGCATCCATGTTGACGTCGATGACGTTCGCACCGCCCCGGACCTGCTCGAGAGCTACCTCCGCAGCGCCCTGGAAGTCCCCCGACTCGATCAGCCGGCGGAACCGCTTCGAGCCGGTGACGTTCGTGCGTTCACCGATCATCACGAGGCCCGCCTCGGGGCGGATCACGAGAGGCTCGAGGCCGGAGAGACGGGTCACACGCTCCGGCGCGGGGATCCTGCGGGGTGGGATTCCCTCCAGGGACGCGGCTATCTGCCGGATGTGCTCGGTCGTCGTGCCGCAGCAGCCGCCGAGGATGTTGGCGAGCCCGGCCTCCGCGAGCTCTCGGAGGTACTTGCTGGTCGTCTCCGGTCGCTCGTCGTACTCGCCGAAGGCGTTCGGCAGGCCGGCGTTCGGGTGACACGTCGTGTAGACGGGAGCGATCCGCGACAGCGCTTCGAGATGGGGCCGCATCTCGGCCGCGCCGAGCGCGCAGTTGACACCCACGCTGAAGGGCCCCGCGTGCTCGACCGAAGTCCAGAAGGCCTCGATCGTCTGCCCGGACAGCGTGCGCCCGCTTCGGTCGGTGATCGTGACCGAGAGCATCAGCGGCAGTTCGGGCGCAACATCCGCAGCCGCCGCGATCGCGGCCTTCGCGTTCAGGGTGTCGAATATCGTCTCGATCAGGAGGAGGTCCACCTTGCCGTCGACGAGCCCGCGGATCTGATCCGCGTAGCTCCGACACAACTGGTCGAAACTGAGGCTCCGGTAGGCGGGATCGTCAACGTTGGGGGAGAGTGACAGGGTCTGGTTGGTGGGGCCGACCGAGCCGGCGACGAAGCGATCACCACCATGCTCGGCGCAGACGCGGCGCGCGATCTCCGCGCCGGCGCGGTTGATCTCGTAGGCGAGGTCATGGAGCCCGTACTCCGCTTGTGAGATCGCGGTCGCTCCGAACGTGTTGGTCGAGACGATGTCTGCTCCGGCGTCGAGATAGGCCCGGTGGATCTCCCGTACGACCTCGGGCCGGGTGAGGTTGAGGACGTCGTTGTCGCCGCGTAGCTCGCGTGGGTGATCCCGGAAGCGCCCACCCCGAAAGTCGGCCTCGGAGAGGCCATGAGCCTGGATCGCGGTACCCATGGCGCCGTCGAGGACGACGATGCGCTCGGCGAGCAGCCGTTCGAGGCGCGCCCGGGCCGCGTCCGCATCTCGCGTTGGAGCGGCCATAGGCGACACATCGTACCTTGCGTCTGACCAGGATCGTCGGCGACTCGTCGCCGACGATGCGAACTGATCTGAGGACGCCCGGGCCGGCTGCGGCTCGTCTACCCGAACGCCGGGCCGAGGGGTAGCAGCTCCTCCAGTTCGGTGAGGGTCGCTTCGTCGAGCTCGACCTCGCCGGCGGCGGCATTGGAGCGGACGTGCTCCGGGTTGCGGCTGCCGGCGATCGCGGCGGTGACTCCCGGCTGGTGGAAGTTCCAGGCGAGAGCGAGCTGTGCGAGCGTGACGCCCAGGCGGTCGGCGATCGGCCGCATGGCGCCTGCGACGGCGAGGCTTCGCTCGATCCTCCCGGGCTTGAACATCTCGTCGTAGGGGTGCCAATAGTCGGGGGTCCCGCGAAAGTCGCCCGGCGCGAAGGTAGTTCCGGAGCCGATCGCACCGCTCAGCAGGCCGTATGCGAGCGGGCCGTACGAGAGCACGCCGACGCCGGCTTCGCCGCACCAGCGGATCAGCTCCCGGTCGTCCAGGTGGAGCATCGAGAGCTCCTGCTGCAGCGAATCCACACGTCGAACCTCCTCGCAACGCTCGATCATGCCCCGGTCGAAGTTCGACACGCCGGCGAACCGGACGAGACCCTCGTCCACGAGGGCGGCCATCGCCCCCCATGTGTCCTCCACCGGGACTCCGGCTTCGTCCGGCCAGTGCAGCTGGTACACGTCGATTCGGTCGGTCTGCAGACGCTGCAGGCTCTTCCTGCAGGCCTTGCCAATCTGATCCGGGCGGAACCCGGTGCCGTCGGGCTCGGGTGCGACCTTCGTGGCGATCAGGACCTCGTCCCGGCGACCGGCGATCGCCCGGCCGACAAGCTCCTCCGACCTTCCGTCTCCGTAGACCTCTGCGGTGTCGATCCAGTTGATGCCCGTGTCGAGCACGGTGCGGATGGCCTGCACGATCTGGTCCTCGGGCGGAGCCACTCCCCACTCGCGTCCCATGCCGGCCTCCCAGGCCCCGAAACCGACGACGGAGAGGTCCGGTCCGGCATGACCCAGACGCGCTGTCCTCATGTCGACACACCTCCCGATCGAGGGATGGGGACAATCTACCGTCTGCCCGATCCCAGCCAAGAGGAGGCTGTAGGCTAGGGAGTGGATCACCCCCACACGTAGGGAGGCGGCCGGGCGCCGCCCGGCACACAACATGACCAAGGCGGTCGAAGAGAAAGACCACGTCGTCATCCGGTTCGCCGGCGACTCGGGTGACGGGATGCAACTAGCCGGCGAGAGATTCACGAACGCGACGGCGGTCCTCGGCAACGACCTCGCGACACTCCCGGACTTCCCGGCCGAGATACGTGCGCCCGCAGGGACGGTGCAGGGCGTCTCGGCGTTCCAGATCCAGTTCGCTGCGGGCGACGTCACGACGCCGGGCGACCATCCCAACGTGTTGGTCGCCATGAACCCCGCGGCCCTGAAGGCCGAGCTCGGATCGGTACCGAAGGGCGGCACGGTCATCGTCAACGAGGACGCCTTCGCCGGGCGGAACCTCGAGAAGGCCGGCTACGGCTCCGACCCGCTCCGGGACGGCACGCTCGACGGCTACCTCGTCTATCGGGTCCCGATGACCTCGATCACCGTCCGCGCGATCGAGGAGATCGGCCTCACTCGAAGGGAGGCCGAGCGGTCCAAGAACATGTTCGCGCTCGGGCTCCTGTCGTGGATGTACGGGCGGCCCACGGAAGTCACGTTGGACTGGCTGGACAGGACGTTCCGGACGAAGCCGCATCTCCACGACGCGAACGTGGCCGCGTTCAAGGCCGGATACAACTTCGGGGAGACGACGGAGGTCTTCGGCACCACCTACCGGGTGAAGCCGGCTCCGGCGATGCCCGGCGTATACCGGAACGTCTCGGGCTCGACGGCGCTGGCCCTCGGCCTGGTGGCCGCGAGCAAGCGGGGCGGGCTGCCGCTCTTCTATGCGAGCTACCCGATCACACCGGCCTCGGATCTGCTTCACGAGCTGTCGCGGCTCGAGGACTTCGGTGTCCGAACGCTCCAGGCGGAGGACGAGATCGCCGCCGCCGGGATCGCGCTCGGAGCCGCGTTCGCCGGAAGCCTCGGCGTCACCGGCACAAGCGGTCCGGGCATGGATCTGAAGGCTGAGACCGTCGGTCTCGCCGTCATGCTCGAGCTGCCGATGGTCATCGTCGACGTGCAGCGCGCCGGCCCGTCCACCGGCATGCCCACGAAGACCGAGGCGTCTGATCTCCTCGCTGCGATGTTCGGACGCCACGGCGAGTCACCGGTTCCGATCGTCGCCGCCCACACGCCGGCAAGCTGCTTCGAGGCGGCCATCGAGGCGTGCCGGATCGCGGTCGAGTACCGGACGCCTGTGATCCTTCTCTCCGACACGTTCCTCAGCAACTCGTCCGAGCCGTGGCGGATTCCGGAGATCGACTCCCTGCCGGTGATCGACCCCGACTTCGCGGCCCAACCGAACGCTGGGACCGAGTTCCTGCCGTATCTGCGCGACGAGAACCTCGTCAGGCCCTGGGCCACCCCCGGCACCCCGGGGCTGAGGCATCAGATCGGCGGGTTGGAGAAGGATGAGTCCGGGGGCATCAGCTACGACGCCCAGAACCACGAGCGAATGACACACATCCGGGCGGCGAAGGTGGAGAGGATCGCCGACGACATCCCGTCGCTCGGCGTGGATGACCCGGGGGGCGACGCGGAGCTGCTCGTCCTGGGCTGGGGCTCTTCGTACGGGGCGATCCAGGCCGCGGCGCGGCGCGTCCGCGAGCGCGGAGTGAAAGTGGCGACGGCGCACTTCCACCATCTCAACCCGTTCCCGAAGAACACGGGCGAGGTAGTGCGTGCCTACCCGACGGTCCTGATCCCGGAGATGAACACGGGACAGCTGGCCCTGCTGATCCGCGGTAGATACCTGGTCGACGCGAGGAGCTTCTCGAAGGTTCGAGGTCAGCCGATCTTCGCGGAGGAGCTGGAGAACGAGATCCTGAAGGTGATGGAGGCATGAGCGATCCGGATCACGCCGAGGGCAGGGGTGTCGGCCGGCCGGCCGTCGGCACGCTCGGGAAAGAGGACTTCATCGCCGACCGGGAGGTCCGTTGGTGCCCTGGCTGCGGGGACTACGCGATCCTCGCAACCGTCCAGTCGTTCATGCCGGAGCTTGGCGTGTCGCCCGAGAAGACCGTGTTCGTGTCGGGCATCGGCTGCTCGGGGCGATTCACCTACTACATGGACACGTACGGGGTTCATGGGATCCATGGTCGGGCGCCGGCCCTGGCGACCGGGATCGCGACCGCTCGGCCCGACCTCAACGTATGGGTCGTGACAGGAGACGGGGACGGGCTGTCCATCGGGGGCAACCACCTAATCCACGCCCTCCGGAGGAACGTGAATATCAAGATCCTTCTGTTCAACAACCAGATCTACGGTCTGACCAAGGGCCAGTACTCGCCGACCTCGGAGGAAGGGACCGTAACGAAGTCCACGCCGTTCGGCTCGATCGATCATCCGTTCAATCCGATCGCGCTTGCGCTCGGAGCGGAAGGGACGTTCGTCGCCAGGACGATCGACAACGACCGTCGGCACATGACGCAGGTGCTGCGTCAGGCGGCCGCGCACAGAGGGTCGGCCTTCGTCGAGATCTATCAGAACTGCAACGTATTCAACGACGGGGCGTTCGACCTGCTCCGAGAGAGGCTGGAGGGTTTCCACAGCCAGATCAGGTTGGAGCACGGCAAGCCGGTGATCTTCGACGAAGGGAGGCGGTGCATCTCGGTCACCGAGAACGGAAGGCTCACGATAACCGAGGTGGCGGCCACACCCCCCGAGCGGATCGTCGTCCACGACGCGCACGGGCGACCGTCGCTCGCTTTTGCCCTCGCTCACACCGAGTCAAGGCCGACGGCGCCGAGCTGCATGGGCGTCTTCCGCGAGGTCGAAAGGCCGGTCTTCGGAGACGTGATGGACAGCCAGATCCAAGTGGCCAGGGACCGTCTGGGCGAGGGCGATCTCGAAAGCCTCCTTCACTCTGGAGACACTTGGACCGTGGAATGACGGAGCCCCGCCGGGGCCAAGCTAGGGCTTGAGAGTCGCGCGCTCTCGCAGGAAGACGCCCCAGTACAGGACCGAGGCGATCACCGCTCCCACCGTGGGCCCAACCCAGTAGATCCACCAGTTCGCCCACGTCCCCGAGACGAGTCCGGGTCCGAATGCGCGCGCCGGGTTCACGCTCGCGCCGGTGAGCGGCCCGGCAACCAGGACGGCGAAGGCGAGCACGAGGCCGACGGCGGGACCGAACGCGTTCGGGGGAGCCCGGTCGTCCACAGCCGTCCCGAACACAGCGAACACCAGGAAGAAGGTTAGAGCGGCCTCGATGACGATGCCCTTGCCGGCTCCAACGCGCGGTGCCAGAAGCGGGGTGCCGAGCCTGGCCGCTCTCCAGACGACCTCGGGAACGACCAGACGCAGGAGTAGGGCTCCGAGGGCCCCGCCCACGAGCTGCGCCGCCCCGTACGCCACTGCCCTTAACGTCCCGATCCGGCCGGCAACCCAGAGGCCGACGGTTACGGCGGGGTTCAGGTGACCTCCCGAGGTGCGGGCGGTGACCGAGGCCATCACGGCGACGACCGAGCCGTACGCGAGGGCCTCGCCCACCAGACCGCTGCCCGATTGTCCGGCGACGATCAGGGAGCCCGCGGCGACGAAGACGAGCGCGAAGGTGCCGACGAGCTCGGCGACTGCGGCCTTCCAGGTTGCTTCCACCGCTCCTCCGTCCGTCGCGACGGACCCTATTCGATGCGCCCTGTTGCCGCACGTGGGGCCGAACCCCACGGGTAGAATGCCGAACGTCCAGGTGGCCGGGCGGACGCTTGGCCGGGGAGGTCGGTCGGCCCGTTTGGTTTGCCGACTGGTTGCCAGCTCGTGGCCTCGAAGGAGCGTATGTGAAGATCAAGGGGACGTGCCGACGCTGCGACCGGGGCTTCCTGGTTGAGCAGGTGGTGGAGAACGGCGGGAAGTGCCCCTGGGACGGAATGCCGTTCCAGGCCGACTACGCCGTAGTGTTGGTCGATGCGCTGCGGCGCGCGGAGGCGGCGGGCAACGCTCTCGAGAACGCCCTGCAGACGGTGGCTGACGTCCGGCCCGACTTCTCGCTGGAGACCGATTCGGTCCTTCGCGAGTCGAGGGAGCACCTCGAACGGCTGGAGCAGAGTAACGACGCCTGAACCGACGGTGGCAGGGGAGAACGCCTACCGGGTTGACGTCCGTCGGGACGAGGACGGCTGGACGGTGGCCATCGTCGATGGGGCGGGTCGGGACGCGGCGGTGCACTCCTGTCGCAGTGAGACCGAGGCGTGGGTGTATGCGTCCACGGTCCGACAGCACGTCTACTGGCTCTCGGAGGAGAAGTTCCGGGAGTACTACCAGCTGCCCGATCCTGACGGCTGAGGGCGGTGATCCGGGAGCGTGGGCGACCCCGATCTCGCCGTACTCGACTACTGCTACTTGACGACGACGGGTCGGAGCTCGGGTCGACCTCACACGATCGAGATCTGGTTCGCACTCCACCGGGATCGGGTCTACCTGCTGGCGGGCGAAGGAGAAGGGAGCGACTGGGTCAGGAACCTCCAGGCCCATCCGACTGTCGGGCTACGGCTCGGCGACCGCGACATGCTTGCGCGGGCATACGTGGTGGCGGACCCCGAGGAAGATGCTCTGGCGCGTCGCCTGCTCCTCGAGAAGTACGCCGTCAGGTACGGCGGCGACCTGGAGGAGTGGGGTGGGTCGTCACTGCCCATCGGGATCGAGCTGCCCCCGACCCCGGAAGTCTCGGAGTAGCTGCCCGGCCGGCAGAGACTCCGCTATTCCTCGTCGAACCCGATGGCGAACAGGCGCTCCAGATCGTGTCTCGAGTAGACCTGGAACGCGATGAGCGTCTCCGTACGCACGACCCCGTCGACCTTCGCGATACCGCCGGGAATGACCTCCGCGAGGTCCTCGTGGTTCAGGACGCGCACGATCGCGACAAGGTCGAACTCTCCGGCGACTGAGTAGACCTCGGACACGCCCTCGATCTCGGCGATGGCCTGGGCCGCCTCGGGAATCTCGTCGATCTCGCAAGCGATGAGGACAACCGCATGAACCGTCATGACCGCTCCAGGATGATAGCCAGGCCCTGCCCGCCCGAGATGCATATCGTAGCGAGGCCGAGCGAGAGGCCCTCATGTCGCATCTGGTAGGCGAGGGTGAGAACGATCCGAGCACCGCTCGCGCCGACCGGGTGACCGAGGGCGATGGCCCCGCCGTACCGGTTCACCCTGTCCCGGTCGAGTTCCAGCTCTTGCTCGCAAGCGATGAACTGGGCCGCGAACGCCTCGTTGAGCTCGATGAGGTCCAAGTCGGCGAGCGACAGGCCGGTCTTCTCGAGGATCTTCCTCGTGGCCGGCACCGGGCCGATACCCATGATCGCCGGATCGACGCCGGCCCAGGACATGCTCATGATGCGGCCCAGTGGCTCGCGACCCTCGGACTTCGCGCGGGACTCCGACATCAACACCATGGCGGCCGCGCCGTCGGTGATCCCCGATGCGTTGCCGGCCGTGACGCTTCCGTCCTTTCGGAACACGGGCGGGAGCTTCGCCAGCTTCTCCATGGTCGTATCCGGGCGTGGGTGCTCGTCCTCGGTGACGGTGAGCGTCGTCCCCTTCGGGCCCGGAGTGTCCACCGGGAACATCTCGGCTGTGCGCGCGGCCTTGCCGGCCTCGGCCTTCTGCTGTGACTCGAGCGCGAACTCGTCCTGCTCCTGGCGGGAGATGTCGTACAGGTCGACGAGGTTCTCCGCCGTCTCACCCATGATCAGACCGCAGAGCGGGTCGAGCAGACCGTCCCGGTACATGGCGTCGTACACCGTCGCGTCGCCCAGCCGGTAGCCGGTCCGCATGCGATCGAGCAGGAAGGGCACGCGGGTCATACTCTCCATGCCGCCCACGAGAACCACCTCCGACTCGCCGAGCATGATCTGCTGGGCACCGAGCTGGATCGCCTTCATGCCCGAGCCGCAGGCGATGTTGACGTTGTACGCGGAGATCTCGTTCGGCACGCCCGAGCGGACGGAGACCTGGCGTCCGGTGTTCGGGCCGTTCCCGGCCTGGCGGGCGTGTCCGAAGATCGTCTGGTCGATCTGATCGGGCTGGACGTTCGACCGCCGCATTGCCTCCTTTGCCGCGAGGGTGCCGAGCTCAACGGTCGTGACTTCGGAGAGGCCTCCCAGGAACTTGCCGATCGGAGTGCGGGCACCTTCGAGTATGACCGCGGTATCCATGGCGGACAGTCTAGCCGCGAGCGGCGCGAGACCCAGCGCCGGAGGCTCGATCGACGGACAGTCGGGGTAGAGTGGGCCGGTGCGGTACGGGATCAGCGTCCCGAACATGGGCGACCTCGACCTCCTGGTTCGGATGGGGGAAGAGGCAGACCGTGCGGGATGGGACGGCTTCTTCCTCTGGGATCACATGCGGATGATGCGGGAGATCCCAGTGCCGCTGTTCGATCCATGGGTGGCGCTGGGCGCGATCGCAGCAAGAACCGAACGTGTGCGGATCGGCACCATGATCACGCCGCTCGCCAGGCGGCGCCCGTGGAAGCTCGCGCGCGAGACCGTCACACTCGACCATCTGTCGAAGGGGCGGCTGATCCTCGGCGTGGGGCTCGGGTATCCGACGGATGCCGACTTCGAGCTCCTCGGCGAGGACTCCGACGACCGGGTCCGGGCCGACAAGCTGGACGAAGGGCTGCAGCTGCTCGTCGGGTTCTGGAATGGGGAGCCGTTCGAGTTCCACGGAAGGCACTTTCACGTGCGCGAGGCGCAGTTCCTCCCGACGCCCGTTCAGCGGCCCCGGATCCCGATCTGGGTCGGCGGGATGTGGCCGAACCGGGGTCCGTTCCGCCGGGCGGCCGCTTGGGACGGCGTGTTCCCGATCGGAGTCGACGAACGGGGGGAACCGACCGGACTGGCACCTGAGGGGGTTGCCGAGGTCGCGGCGTACGTCCGTGCCCGCCGGCGGACGCACGAGCCGTTCGAGATCGCGGCGGGTGCGGTCGGCCTCGACGCCGACCAGATCGCGGCGTACGAGGCGGCCGGAGCGACGTGGTTCTTCCCGGATGCCGGTGTCGAGGGCCCTGGCTGGGAGGAGCCGACGCTCGAGCTGATCCGCCGGGGGCCGCCCGGTTGCGTCAGTCCCGGGGGTACAGCGCCTCCTCGACCATGAGCGCGAGGAGCTGCCCGACCGCGATGTGGCACTCCTGGATGTGCGACGTCACCGAGCTGGGGATCTTTATCGCGACGTCGGCCATGGCGGCGAGCACACCGCCCGACTCGCCGGTGAGCGCGATCGTCCGGACTTTCTGAGCGGCGGCCTGCTCGAAGGCTCGCACGACATCGGTCGAGTTCCCGCTCGTGGAGATGCCGATCAGGACGTCGCCGCTGTGGCCGAGCGCCTCCACCTGGCGGGCAAAGACGCCCTCGAATCCGAAATCGTTGGCGATGGCCGTGAGGATCGAGGTGTCGGTCGTGAGTGCGATCGCCGGGATCGCCGGACGTCGATTGTCCAGGGTCAGGGTGCTGACGAACTCGGCCGCGAGATGCTGGCTGTCGGCAGCGCTTCCGCCGTTGCCGCAGAGGAGGATCTTGCGGCCGCCGAGCAGGGCGTCCTCCAGGAGCTCGGCGGCGGCGACGATATCTGCGGCGCACGCATCGGCAGCGCGCCTGGCCGCCTCCGACGTCTCGAGGAGGTAGGCGCGCGCCCTCTCGGCGTTCATCGAACAGCTCCGGCCATGACGATCTCGCGGATGATGCCCGCCCCTTCATGCAGATCCGCGACTATGTGGTCGGCGAAGGCGTCGGCGCCTCTCTCGAGCTCTTCCCGCCCGTGCCCGGTCCGGAGCAGTATCGACCTCGCCCCGATCCGCCTTCCCATCTCCACGTCTCTCATGTGATCGCCGACGACGAAGGCTTCCGCCGGGTCGAAGCCGTGGGCTTCGGAAGCACGAAGAGCCAGTCCCGGCTTGGGCTTGCGGCAATCGCAACCGTCCTCGGGCCGGTGGGGGCATACGTAGATGCCGTCGAGCTCGACTCCGCCGTCGCGCAGCATCGCGCGAAGGCGATCGTGGATGGCCTCCAGCTGATCCTCGGTGATCCAGCCGCGGCCGACCGGCGACTGGTTCGTGACGACCAGAAGTCCAAGGCCGAGCGACCTCAGCTCGCGCAGAGCCTCGATCGCGCCTGGTAT
>JBFMCN010000093.1:0-5169 GCA_040754475.1 Actinomycetota bacterium
AGGTCCCCGAGCCCGAGGCGACGGAAAGCCAGGTGCTCGTGGAGGTCCGAGCAGTCTCGCTCAACAGAGGGGAGTGCGCGGCACTCCGCAAGGCCGAGGACGGCTGGCGCCCCGGATGGGATCTGGCCGGCATCGTCGCTCGGGGGGCGGCCGACGGGAGTGGCCCCGGGGTGGGCGCGAGGGTGATGGGCTGGGTGCCCGGTGGCTCCTGGGCGGAGCTCGCCGCCGTGAGAGGCGACCACGTCGCCGAGATCCCTGCCGAGCTGGATCTCGAAACGGCCTCCACGCTCCCGGTGGCGGGACTGACAGCCAGAGGCCTCCTCAGGCTGGGCGGAGATCTTGTCGGCAAGCGCGTGGCCGTAACCGGCGGCGCCGGCGGCGTGGGAAGGTTCGCGATCCAGCTCGCGGCGGCCGCAGGTGCTCATGTCACGGCCGTCGTCGGAAGGCCCGAGCGCGGGGAAGGGCTGAAGGACCTCGGGGCGAACGAGATCGAGGTTGGTCTTGGAGCCGACGGCGAGCCGTTCGATCTGATCCTGGAATCGGCCGGCGGCGCTTCGCTCGTGGCCGCTATGGCCCGTGTCGCCCCCGAGGGGGTGGTCGCGACGTTCGGCAACTCGTCCGACGCGCCAGCCACATTCGATCCGAGGACCTTCTACCGGAAGGGGTCCCCGACGATGCGCGGGTTCTTCGTCACGCACGAGCTGCTCACCGGCCGCATCGGCTCGCACGAGCTGGCCGAGATCGCCGGCCTGGTCGCGGCCGGCGGCCTCGAGTCGAGGATCGACCGGCGCGCCAGCTGGCGTGAGGCCTCCTCCGCCATCGGTGCCCTGCTTGGGCGCACGGTCGCCGGAAAGGCCGTCCTCACCATCGACTACTAGCTCCGGGCGGCACCCACGCCTGCGAACACGGAGGGCTTGACGTACGGGAGACGAGCGTCGCTCAGCCGGCGGGTGGGTCGCAGGCAGGTCGGTACGGTACGTACTCCGGCTCCCACATCATCGCGTCGATCGCGGCCTCGACGCCCGGCTCCGAGTACGCGCGACCGGCGCCGCTGTCGCGAGAGTGGCGGACGATCCTTGCGGCGATCTCCCGCGACACCTTCCGCAGCTCGGACTGGTGCGGGTAGAGAGCTCCCTGCTCCAGGCGCTCGGGTGACACCATGTCGGCGCAGGCCTCCGCGGCGATGAGGAACACCTCTTCGGAGACTTCTCGTGTCTCCGCGACCATGATCCCTAGGCCGATTCCGGGGAACACGAAGGCGTTGTTCGCCTGACCGATCAGGTGGGCGCGGCCACCAACCTCGACGGGATCGAAGGGGCTCCCGGTCGCGACGATCGCCCGACCCTCGGTCCAGGCCATCAGGTCCACCGGCCGGGCCTCCACCTTCGAGCCGGGGTTCGACAGCGCGAAGACAACCGGCCTCTTCGCGTGCCTGGCCATCTCCCTGATGGCGCCCTCGCTGAAGCTGCTCGGCACCCCGCTCGCGCCGACCAGCATCGTGGGCTTGACCTGCCGGATCACGGTCTCGAGATGGAAGCGCTCCCCGTTCGTGAATCCGAAGTGCTCCATCTCCTTCGGACCGAGCGCGAACTCACGTTTGTCGTCGTCGAGGGGGGTGCGGCCCAGGAACGTCAGGCCGTTCGAGTCGAGCTGGACGATGGCTCGGCGGATGTCCTCATCGAGCACGCCTTCCCGCGCCATGGCGACCTTCACAAGACGGGCGACCCCGATACCGGCGGCGCCGGCCCCGAAGAACACGATCCGCTGGGCACCCAGGGGCTCGTCGAGGATCCGCAGGGCGGCGAAGATCCCGGCAAGCACGACGGCCGCCGTCCCCTGGATGTCGTCGTTGAAGCTCGTGATGCGCTTGTGGTAGCGATCGAGCAGGCGGATGGCGTTGTGTTGCTTGAAGTCCTCCCACTGCAGCAGAGCATGGGGGAAGGCCTCGATCACGCCCTCGATGAACGCCTCGATGAACTCGTCGTAGCGCTCGCCGCGGAGCCGCGGAGACCTGTATCCGAAGTAGTAGGGGTCCTCAAGAAGCTGGTTGTTGTCAGTCCCGACGTCTAGCGACACTGGCAAGGTGAGGGCCGGGTAGATCCCCGCGCCGGCCGTGTATAGGGCGAGCTTCCCTATGGGGATTCCCATCCCTCCGGCGCCCTGGTCGCCGAGGCCGAGGATCCGCTCGTTGTCTGTGGCAACGATGAGGCGGACCTCCTCGTGCCGGGCGTTCCGGAGCAGCTCGGGTATGCGGTCGATGTCGTCGGGGGTGAGCCAAAGCCCCCGGGGACGCCGGAGGATGTGGCTGTACTCCTGGCAGGCGCGTCCGACCACCGGCGTGTAGACGATCGGCAGGAACTCCTCGAGGTTGTCGACGAGCAGCCGGTAGAAGAGGGTCTCGTTCCGGTCCTGAAGGGCGGCGAGGCCGATGAACTGCTCGAGAGGCTCACCCTTCCGCCGAATCTTCTCAAGCTCGATCTGCACCTGCTCTTGGATCGTCCGGATCCTCCAAGGCAGCAGGCCCCGGAGGTCGAACAGATCGCGTTCGAGCTCTGTGAACGCCGTGTCCTTGTTGAGGAGCGGATGCTCCAGCAGCTCGGCGCCGGTGTAGGGCACGATCGCAGGAGATCCCGAGCTAAGAGCTTCGATCCACTTGTGCTCGAGGGCTCGTTCCGCCTCCCGGGTCAAGGTCATCGACTTACTCCCTCCTTCGCCGGCATCCTGGAGAGCTCGTCGACGACCTCGCCCAGGATCGACTTCGCGTCGCCGAAGAGCATCTGCGTCTTCTCCAGGTAAAATAGCTCGTTGTCGATGCCCGCGAAGCCGGATCGCATCGAGCGCTTCACGACGATGACGGACTGAGCCTTGTCCACGTCGAGGATCGGCATGCCGTAGATCGGGCTGGCCGTGTCGGTCCGCGCGGCGGGGTTGACGACATCGTTGGCGCCGACGACCAGGACGACCTCGGCGAGCGGGAACTCTGGGTTGACCGCGTCGAGGTCGAAGAGCTGGTCGTATGGAACGTTCGCCTCGGCGAGCAGAACGTTCATGTGGCCCGGCATGCGTCCGGCGACCGGGTGGATCGCGAACTTGACCTGGATCCCGCGCCTCATGAGGAGGTCGGAGAGTTCGCGCACCTTGTGCTGAGCCTGAGCGGCAGCCATCCCGTATCCGGGTACGACGATCACGAGGCGAGAGGCGTCCAGGATCATCGCCGTCTCCTCCGGTCCGACGCTTCGAACGGGGCGCTGCTCGACCTCCCCGGCGCGGGCCTCCTCGGCGCCGAAACCGCCGAAAAGGACGTTTGCGAACGACCTGTTCATGGCCCGGCACATGATGATCGAGAGCAGCAAGCCGCTTGACCCGTCGAGAGCCCCGGCGATGATCAGGAGCTTGTTGTTGAGAACGAACCCCATCATGGCGGCGGACAGGCCAGCGTAGCTGTTCAGAAGCGAGATCACCGTGGGCATGTCGGCACCGCCGATTCGGATCACCAGCATCACGCCGAACACGAGCGAGCCCAGGATGATGATTGGGAAGAACACGGTGCGGGAGGGGTCGGCGACGAGCAGGCCGACCATGACGAGGGCAGAGCCCAGGATCGCGAGGTTCACGAGGTTCTGACCCTTGTAGACCCAGGGCCGGTCCCGCACGATCCCCTGCAGTTTCCCGGCGGCCATGAGGCTCCCCGTGAAGGTCAGGAAGCCGAGGACCACCTCGAGGCCCAGGGCGACCATGGTGGTCTTTTCGATGTCCGGCTTGTTCAGGTAGAACTCCGCAGTGCCCACCAGGCCGGCCGCGAGGGCGCCGAACGCGTGGGACAACGCCGTCCGCTGCGGGACTGCGGTCATCGGGACGAGCAGGCCAAGGGGAACGCCGAGCGCCGATCCCAGGACAAGCGCGATCGCGATCCACTGGAATTCGACGATGCGGGCGTTGAAGAGCGTGGCGACCAGGGCCGCCCCCATCCCGATCTCCCCCGCGAGGACGCCTCGACGCGCCGTGGTCGGGTGCGACAACCACTTGAGGGCGAGGATGAAGCAGGCCGCTGCGAGGAGGTAGATGAGCGTGATCGCCGCGTCGCGTCCGGAGATCGCGGCGATCATTGCGGCGTCACCCCCGGCTTCTTGGGTGCTTCACGTCTGCGGAACATCTTCAGCATCCGATCGGTGATCAGGAAGCCGCTCACGACGTTCGTCATCGACGCAAACACGGCGACCGATCCGAGCATGGTGGTCATGCTTCCCTCACGCGCGCCTGCGAGGATCAGCGACCCGACCAGCGAGATCGCGGACAAGGCGTTCGTTAGGGACATCAGAGGCGTGTGGAGCAGACCCGGAACCCGCGTGATGACCTGATAGCCGATGAAGGACGCCAGGACGAATATGTAGAGGCTTACCTCAAGGTTCCTTGTCATGCTGGACCTCCGCAGCGCTGGCTTCGTCGAGCGACTCGCGCACACGCTTGCTGACGATCTCCCCGGCGTACGCGACCAGGCATCCCTTGATGATCTCGTCTTCGAGATCGAGCTCAGGCTTCCCGTCCCTCACGAGGTGCAGCAGGAAGGCCGTGACGTTCTTCGCGTACATGAGGCTGGCTTCGTGGGGGACGGTCGCTGCAAGGTTCGTGGGACCGAGGATCGTGATGCCGTTCTCGGTGACCACCCGGCGGTTCGGGCGGGTCAGCTCGCAGTTGCCCCCTCGTTCGGCGGCGGTGTCGATGACCACGGACCCGTGGGGCATGCCAGCCACGGCCTCCGCAGTGATGAGCACCGGCGCCATCTTGCCGGGTATCAGCGCGGTCGTGATGACGACATCGACGCCGGCGACGACCTGGGCCATGAGCTCCTGCTGGCGCCGGTAGAACTGGGGTCCGAGTTCTTTGGCGTAGCCCGCGTGATCCTGCGCGTCCCCGGGTTCGAGCGGAAGGAGCACGGCACGTGCGCCGAGGCTCTCTATGTCTTCCTGCGCAGCAGCGCGCACGTCGTAGGCCTGCACCACGGCGCCGAGGCGCCTGGCCGTTGCGATCGCCATGAGGCCCGAGACGCCAGCGCCGACGACGAAGATCTGGGCGGGCGGCACGGTGCCGGCGGCCGTCGTGAGCATCGGGAACATCTTGGGGAGCCGGTCGGCCGCCATGAGCACCGCCTTGTAGCCGACGACAGTTGCC
>JBFMCN010000094.1:0-3933 GCA_040754475.1 Actinomycetota bacterium
ATGTAGAAGGCCTGGATCAGGAAGGTCTTGACTAGGATCGCGATGGCGAGGGCGATCAGGACCAGGATCGGGATCTCCCGCAGGAACGAGCGCTTTCGCTCCTTCTTGGGGGCTCCCTCGGGGCCCTCCTTGCTCTCCGGCACTTCCTCCTGTGTCGCCTGCGTCTGCCTCTCTCTGACGTCGGCGGATGGCTCCGGAGTGGGTTGCTTCTCGTCGGGCGGTGGCGTGTTCGTTCCTGCCGGGGCTGGCTCTTCAGCCGACGTCAGGTCCTCCTTGGGCTCCTCGTCCGCGGTCGTCGACATGGCCCCAGCCTATCGCGCGACCCCAGTCACGGCGGGAGCACTCGGACCTCGACGGCCTTGAAAGAAGCCCAGGCGTCCGATCCTTCGTGGAGGCCGAGGCGGGCGACCGAGCCGAGGGTGACCTCCGCGACGACCGGCGGTGAGGAATCGACGTGGATTCGGGCTCGTTCGCCCTCGATCGCGATCTGGGAGATCGGTCCCCGCAGAACGTTGCGCGCGGAGCCTTCGGGCTCCTGGACGTGGAGGGCGACATCGGCCGGGCGCAGGATGCCGATGACGCTCTCTCCCTCGGTTCCGATGTCGTGCGGCCAGGCCACGACGACGTCGCCTTCCGGCGCCGCGATCCTTCCGGCGCCGGGGTCCAAACGCTCCAGGCGTCCCTCGAAGAAGTTCACGCCGACCAGATCGGCCGCGTAGCGGGTCCGGGGCGCAGCGCGGACCTCCTGTGCCGTCCCGGCCTGGGTCACCCTCCCGTCCTCCAGCAGCACCAATCGATCGGCAAGGGTCATCGCCTCCACGGGGTCATGTGTCACGAGCAGGCGGACGCCGGGGAACTCCACGAGCGTCCTTCGCAGGAGTGCCCTGATCTGCGTCCGGGAGCGAACGTCGAGCGCCGACAGCGGCTCGTCGAGCAGCAGCAGCCTGGGTTCCGCCGCGAGCGCCCGGGCGAGAGCTACCCGCTGCGCCTCACCGCCCGAAAGGTCTCGCGGCCTGGCCGAGACCCGGTCCGCGAGGCCGAGGTCGGCCAGAAGCTCCGTGGCGCGCCGGAGGGCCTCTTGCCGAGGGATCCCTCTCGCGCGAAGCGGGAATGCGACGTTCTCGGCGGCGGATAGGTGCGGGAACAGGAGGAGTCCCTGGAAGACGACGCCGACCGGTCGCGCCTCGGGATCGGTGTGCGTGCCGGCCGTGGCGTCGTCCAGCGTGATCGCTTCGAGCGTCACGGTTCCGGCCTCCGGTGGGAGGAGCCCGGCGAGCACGTCGACGAGCGTCGACTTCCCGGCGCCGTTAGGCCCAAGGAGCGCAAGAGTCCGTCCGGGCTCGGCGTGAAAGGCTGCCTCGACGATGAAGGTGCCCCGGCGCGCCCGCACGTCGACGCGGAGGCTCATGACGCCGGGAGGAACCGGGCGCGCAGCGCCACGATGACCGACAGCGCCACGGCGATCAGCAGCAGGGAGAGAGCGATCGCGCCCTCGGGGTCGGTCTGCAGTTGCTGGAACACGGCGAGCGGAAGGGTCTGCGTTCGGCCCTGGAGGTTGCCGGCGAAGGTGATGGTCGCCCCGAACTCGCCGAGCGCGCGAGCCCAAGCGAGCACCACTCCGGCCGCGATCTGCGGTCCGAGCAGCGGGAGCGTGACCCGGCGGATCACGTACCAGCGCGAGGCGCCCATCGTGGCGGCGGCCTGCTCGAGGCGCTCGTCGATCGAGCGGATCCCGGCCTCGAGCGCAAGGACGACGAAGGGAAACGAGACGAACGTCGACGCCAGGATTGCCGCCCAGGTTGTGAAGGTGATCTGGACGCTGAACGCCTCGTGCAAGGGTCGCCCGAGGATGCCGCTCCGTCCGAAGGCCGTGAGCAGCGCCACACCTCCGGCCACAGGCGGCATGACGAGTGGCAACACGACGAGACCTCGCACGAGAGCGCGTCCGCGGAAGCGCGACCGTGCGAGCATCCAGGCGAGTGGGAACCCGACGACGAGCCCGATCGCGGCGGCAGCGATCGACACCACGAGCGAGAGCCTTAGTGCCGTGAGCGCCGACTCTGAACTCAGGGTCTGACCCAGGCGAGACCAGGGGGTCCTTAGCGCGAGCCCGAGCAGCGGCAGGGCAACGAGCGCCAATCCGAGGGCAGCGAGGAGAGACAGGCCTACCGGGGTCGAGTGTGCCTTCCGGCTCCGGCCGGTCGTGGCGCTCACGGCGGTGGTAGGAAGCCGTACCGGCCGAGTGCGGCCTGTCCCTCCGGTCCGATCACGTACCGGAGGAACTCCTCCGCGAGCGGCTGGTGGGCGCTCCCTTCCACCACGGCGATGGTGTATACGGCGATGACGTTCATCGCGTGGGGGATTGGAACCGCTCGAACGGCCCGCGCTGCGGCCGGTGCGATGTCGGACGCGAAGACGATCCCGGCGTCGGCCTCGCCTGCCGCGACCTTCGCGACGACTCCTGGGTCGGCGTGCTCGTTGGAGACGACGTTCGCAAGCGCCGCCCGCTCGATGCCGGCCTTTCGCAAGGCCTCGCGTGCGTAGTCGCCGACGGGGACGCCCGGCGCCGCTAGAACCAGCTGAATCCCCGGCCTCGCTAGGTCGGCGATCGAGCCGATCCCGGCGGGGTCATCGGGTGGGGTGATGATCGTCAGCGTGTTACGCGCGAAATCGGTCCGGTCGTGCACACCGACCTTGTTCGCCACCTCGTCCATCCACGAGAGACTGGCCGGCGCGAATACGTCTGCCGTTCCCTCGGACTCGATCTGCGCGGCGAGGCCGCCCGCCGGGCCGAAGTTGAACGTCACGGAGACACCGGGGTTAGCCGCCTCGAAGTCCGCTCCGATCTGAGTGAAGGCCGCGGTCAAGGACGCGGCCGCGAAGACGGTGAGCTTGTTCGTCTCAGCGTCCCCACCGGCGGCAGAGCACGCGGACGTCAGAAGCACGCAGCCTACGGCGAAGACGAGGAGGCGCCTCACTCAGGCAGCTCGACCATCACGCTCGTCGCCTTCACGACGGCGATCGCCTGCATTCCCGGCTTCAAGCCGAGCTGGTCCACCGCCTCGCGCGTAACGAGCGAGAGGATGCGGTGCGGCCCGGCGACGATCTCCACGGTCGCTGCGACGTCGCCCTTCTTGACCTCGACGATCGTTCCGGGGAAGCGGTTGCGCGTGCTCTGCGCAACGATCGGCGGCGTTCGGTCCGTTCGCTCCGACAGTAGGCGCGCGACCTCTGAGGCGGGAACGAGGCGCTGCCCACCCGGGGTGCGGGTGGTCTCAAGCTTCCCGCTCCGCTCCCAGCGCCTGAGCGTCTCCACGCGAACGCCGAGCACGGCAGCCGCCTGCCCGATGCGATAGCTCTCCTCCACGCGACAGCAGTCTATAGGTTCCACGCCATCCAACGCCATGAAAAGCGGGGATTATCCCCTTCATGCACGGTAGGTGATTCCATGGGTGTAGGATGCGGGGCATGGCGAAGGGACGGGCCGCTGGCGGGTTGGCCTTAGTGTGTGCGTCGGTGGCTGGTGGCTTGTTGGGCTGGGCGCTCCGTCCAGAAGATCACCCACTTCTCAGGAAGTTTGCTCTGTGGGGTGCTCTGCTCTGCCTGATCGCTGCCGTTGTTGTGTTCCTGTGGCCGACGATCATGCGGAAGGTCGGCCCTAGGGATGCGCTACCTATCCGAGTTGAGATCAAGTCACTCGGCGGGGCGTGGGCTAATAGCCTTCTCACCCCACCGATCCAGTTCGCGGATGACTGTTGGGTGTTCCGAATGGAAACCCTCATCGTGAACGAGTCATACGACAGTTCCGTCAGCCTAGACTTCGCCATCCAGTATCAAAGGACTGACGGCCAATCGGTCATCGTTTCCTACAACATGCTCCGGAACGTTGTTCCCTATGGACCAGAAGCCCTCCGAGCCCCACTGGTCGTTGCC
>JBFMCN010000095.1:0-3858 GCA_040754475.1 Actinomycetota bacterium
CGGTTCGCGTTCGAGGGCCGCCGGATACCGCTCGTCGGGCAGACGGGGATCCGCAAGGTGCGGGGGACCGAGGCGGCGCTCACGATCCTCACCACCTACCGGCTGCGTCCGGAAGATCGCCCCTACGAGGACGACATCGGACCCGACGGGTACCCCCGCTACAAGTGGCGCGGCACCGATCCCGAGCACCCGGACAACATGGCCCTCCGTCGGACGATGGAGCTCGCCAAGCCGATCGCATGGCTCGTAGGGGTTGAGCGGGGGACCTACCTCGTCCACCTCCCCGTCTGGATCGTCGGAGAGGAGCCCGAGCACCAGCAGTTCGTCGTGGCTCTCGACCAGACCATGCGCGACCAGTGGCGCCCGGATGTGCTGCTCGCTATGCCCGACCTCGTGCTGCGCCGGGAGTACGCGCAGGCGGTCGCACGCAGACGTCTTCACCAGCGGCCGTTCCGCCACATCGTCCTCGCCGCCTATCGGAACCAGTGCGCGCTCTGCCGTCTCCGACATCCCGAACTCCTCGATGCAGCGCACATCAAGGAGGACTCGGAGGGCGGCGAGCCGATCCTGCCGAACGCCATGGCCATGTGCGCGATCCATCACCGTGCGTTCGACAAACACGTGCTCGGGATCCGCCCGGACTACGTGGTCCGGGTACGGCCGGACGTGCTAGAGGAACGGGACGGCCCCACGCTCCGCCATGCACTCCAAGGATTGCACGGCTCGGCTTTGATCCTGCCGCGCGTGCGGACCGCTCGCCCGGACCCCGAGCTTCTCGAAGAGCGCTACGAGCGATTCCTCAAGGTCGGTTGACGGACGCGAGATCGGTCGCAAAGAGGGGCGCCCGCCCCCCGGGGGGCAGCCTGGCGCGGCAGAGATGGCCAGGCCGCAAGAGGCTCCAGACCCCTGGAACGCCACTGAGATGCCATTGGCCCGATGGGGGCGACTACGAGCCGAGCCACGACGACACCGACTGCAACGTCGCCAGGGAACGCTGGCCGGAAGAAGAGCCCCGCCGGTTCCCCGAAGGGGAGGCCGGGGAGCATTACGCGAGCATGGTGACAACCTCGGGGGCAGTTGCCAACACCTCGAGCCTGGAAGCCCAGCTCACGTGGTCAGCTTCCGCCTGTCGGCACTTGGGGACATGGGCGCATGCTCAGTTGGCAACACACTCTGGTTGAAGGGCATAGGGGTGACCACCTCCATCTGGGTGAGGAGCGCCGGCACTATGAGGGCGATCGCGGCCGACGTGGCATCCGGAGCGATCGCACCCGACGTGCGCGTCGCGATGTACAACCCGGAGCGGTGGAAGCACACACCCCTTTCCGAACAGCGGGATCCCTGTGGCCGCGATCACGCCGTTCGGTGAGCTCGCGCACCGGCACGGGTACCGCGCGATCATCACTCCCCACTCCGGGCCTCGTCTCGGTGAAGGGCGGTGCCTTCAGGCGCGAGGCGAACGAGACCGACGAAGCCGCGTACGAGCGCTCCGGCATCGCCGAGGCCGCCGCGCTGGCGGCGGACATCGTCGAGACGCAGGCGCAGCGGCTCCAGAACGACCTGAAGGCGTACCGGGAGATCGTCTCGGAGACCGCCGAACGGGCCCGCCGCGTCAACCCGGAGGTTCTCGTCCTTTCCGGGCTGTCGACCTCGCCCGGGTACCCGGCGACCCCGCAGATGCTCCTCGATGCCTGGTCGAGCGTCGCCGACGTCGCCGACGGCCACTACATCTCGCTCGCCAAGGGCCGCTACCCGGAGGTCATGGCCGCCTTCCTCCGCCTGGTGCTCGAACGGAGCTGAGGGCGTCTGCTCCAATCTCCGCTCACCACTTCGCCCGAGCAGTCACCAGCCTGCTCCTCTCAACGAATCGAGGGGTGTCACCGCCAGCCGATATGGTTCGGGCGTGGCCGCACCTGTGGTTCGTTCTCTGGACATCGTCGCCGAGGAGGTGAGGACCGAACGCGGCCTGCAACTGTCGCACTTCGACTCACTGGACTCGAAGGCTGGGATCGTCCTCGGCTTCGCCGGCGCGATCGTGGCCCTGGCTCCGGGCGGACGGCATCTGCTGGTCGAGCTGGGACGCGCAGCGGCGGTCATCAGTGCGCTTCTCGCACTCTGGTCGTTTTGGCCTCGCCGGTACTGGCACGTGGACCTTCGTTCCCTACGTGATCTGTACCTGACCGCAGAGCCGGGGTTTGCGCGACTGCGGCTGCTCGACACTCAGATCGGCATGGCTGAGGGCATGAAGGCGACCCTGGCAAGCAAGGCCTCGCGCCTGAAGTCCTCGATGGCGGCCCTTGCTCTCGCCGCGACCCTCACCGCGGCCGGCCTGGCCGTAGACTGACCGGGGAGGAGACGATGGAGCAGGAACCGCACGTTCAACCGGCCGAAGGGGAGCCCCAGCCCTCTCCCGATCAGCCTGCACCACCCCCGTTCGATCCCGACCCCAGGCTGGTCACCTACCTCGAGCGAGGCGCCAAGTCCGACGCAGAGGAGCGCTTCCGGGCGGACACGGAGAAGCGTGCCGCCGGTCGAGGAAGGTAGCCCTCCCCAACCACCGGGCCCGGGACGCGCAGGAACTCGCGGGCCTGGGCGGGGCGACTTCGGCGGGACCTCGAGGCCGAGGCCGTCGCCGCTTCGACCTCGATGGAAGGCGTGCCGGTCACGGTCGAGCAGGTTCGCCGGATCCTCGTGGCGACCTCCCCAAGGAGACTAGCGGTGAGGACGTTGCGCTCGTCCGTGGATACAGCGACGCCATGAGCTTCGCGCTCAGGCGCGCGGACGATCCAACCTTTCGTTGGGACCGCGAGCTCATCGTCGGCCTGCACGACAGGGTCCTGGCCGGGAACTGGCCCGCCGGCGCCGGACGATTGCGGTCGACTCCGGCATTCGTCGTCAACGGCCAGACCGGGGATCTCGCCTACTCAGCGGCCGAGCCCGCGGACGTTCCGGCGCTCGTCGACGAAGCGTGCGCGCGGGTGCAGCAGGCGACGGATCATGCGGCCGTCTCAGCCGCCTGGATCCACGTCGCCGTCGCGGCCATCCATCCGTTCAGGGACGGCAACGGGCGCTCGGCTCGCGTCGTGGCCTCTCTGGCGATGTATCGAGGCGGACTCAAGCTCCCGGAGTTCACGTCGCTCGAGGAGCGGTGGGGGCGCCATCTGCAGCACTACTACGGAGCGTTTGCGTGTCTGGGGCAGACGTTCGACCGAACCGCCGGCGTCACTCCGTTCCTGCAAGCGCACATGGAGGCTCAGCTCCACCAGGTACGTGCGCTCGACCTCCGCGAGCGCGTCGAGCGATGGATCTGGACGGTGCTGGAAGACGCAGTGACCTTCGCGGACATGGAGCCCCGAGTCGTGAATGCCGTCTGGGACGCATTCTTCGGCCGCGAGGTGACGCCCCGCTACTACCGGCCGCTGGCCGACATCAGCACGGCCACCGCAACGAACGATCTCGCAGCCGCGGTGGCGGCTGGATTGCTGCGCCCGGTGGGCAAGGGCCGGTCGCGCTCCTACGTCGCAGGTGACGAGTTGTACCCGCGTGTTGCGTCGGCGTTGGAGATAGGGATCGGGGACACTGAGAGCGCCCGACAGGTCATCGCCGCCGAGCTCACCCGGCGGGTGGCCGCAGCAGAAGACGCCGTAGCTCGCCACGGACCACCTTCCGCCCGCGAGCCTGACGGGGGCTCCACCGTCTCTGGTTCAGCGGTTGCGGATCCACCGCTCGAGGTCGCCGCGATGCACGATCCCGAGCACAAGAATCACCCGGTCTTCGTCGATCACGTCGTACATCACCCGGTAGTCCTCGACGCGAAGCCGGTGGAAAGACTCGCTCACACCACGGATCGTCTTCACC
>JBFMCN010000096.1:0-19415 GCA_040754475.1 Actinomycetota bacterium
ATACTGAGGATGAACCCCCAAAGATTGAAATCGGTGCCGTGTGTCGACACCGCGAGGATCTCGATCATGGTGGCACCTTTCCTGAGCGGGACAGACCCGCAGCATACAGGCTATCGGACTCGCCGCCGCGTGGGTGCGTCAGGCGAGTGGCAGGACCCCATCGGCAGCCACGCCGAGGTGCCGGAAGGCGCGCTCGGTGGCCACCCGGCCTCGCGGCGTGCGCTTGAGGAACCCCAGTTGGAGAAGGTACGGCTCGTACACGTCCTCCACCGTGTCCGTCTCCTCACCGACGGCCGCCGCGAGCGTCGACAGGCCGACCGGCCCGCCGCCGAACTTCCCCACTACCGCGTGCAGGATCGCGAGGTCCAGCTTGTCCAGACCCTCCTCGTCCACCTCGAACAGTTCCAGGCCGAGCCGGGCCACATCGCCGGTCACCACCCCGTCGTGCCGAACCTCAGCGAAGTCCCGGACCCGGCGCAGGAGACGGTTCGCCACTCTGGGCGTGCCGCGAGAGCGTCGCGCGATCACCTCCGAGCCGGCCGCTTCGACTCCGACGCCGAGGATGCCCGCAGACCGTCGCACGATCCTCGCGAGGTCCTCCACCGAGTAGTAGTCCAGGCGTGGGGAGAACCCGAAGCGCTCTCGGAGCGGCAGCGTGACACGCCCCGGGCGCGTGGTCGCGCCGACGAGAGTGAAGCGAGGCAGGTCGAGACGGATGCTCCGCGCGCTCGGGCCCTTGCCGAGCACGACGTCGAGCTTGAAGTCCTCTAGGGCCGGGTACAGGACCTCCTCGACGGCGCGGGGCATCCTGTGGATCTCGTCCACGAACAAGACGTCTCCGACTTCGAGATTCGTGAGGATCGCCGCCAGGTCCCCGGGCCTGTCGAGGGCAGGGCCCGAGGTGGGCTGGAGGCTCACACCGAGCTCGTTCGCCACGATCCCGGCGAGAGTGGTCTTGCCGAGCCCCGGCGGTCCGGAGAACAGGAGGTGGTCGACCGTCTCCCCGCGAGCGCGCGCCCCTTCGATCAGCAGGGCGAGCTGCTCCTTGATCCGCTCCTGCCCGACGAACTCGCCGAGGGTCCTCGGCCGAAGCGCCGCGTCGAACTCCAGCTCCTCCGGGGTGAGCTCCGGCTCCACGATGCGGTCCTCGGTCACCGGAACACCCTACCCCCGCCCCACGTGCCTCAGGGCCTCGCGGAGGAGCTCCTCGACGGGGCGCTCGCTCTCGCCGTTCCCCGCGAGCCCCCCGATCGCCTCGCTCGCTTCCTGCGCGGAAAGGCCGAGGGCAAGCAGCGCCTCGCGAACGTCGGCGAGAGGGCCCTCGAACCTCACGCCCTCGCCGCCCAGCTTGTCCCGGAGGTCTAGGACCACCCTCTGAGCGACCTTCTTTCCGACGCCGGGCACGATCGTGAGGGCGGCGACGTCGCCCGCTGCGACGGCGCGCCGGAGGGCGTAGGGGGCAAGAACCGACAGGAACGAGAGCGCGACCTTCGGCCCGACGCCCGTCACGGTGACGAGCAGATCGAACAAACCGCGTTCGTCCTGTGTGGCGAAGCCGTAGAGCACTATGGAGTCGTCGCGGACGTTCATCCGCGTGTGCAAGCGAGCCTTACCACCCACCGGCGGCAGCTTGCCGGCGGTCGAGGTCGGCACGAGCACGTCGTACCCGACACCTCCCACCGAGACCACCACGCGCCCCCCGCTCTTCTCCGCGATCTGGCCGTCGAGGTAGGAGATCACCTGGCGGCCCTCGATACCCCGCGCATCGGCGACTGCTGCAGGTGGCACAGCGCCACTGCCACAGCGTCGGCGGCGTCCGTCTGCCGGGGCACGCCTTCGAGTCCGTGGAGCCGAGTCAAAGCCGCGCGGACCTGCGCCTTGTCCGCGTTTCCGAGCCCCGTAACGGCCATCTTCACCTCGAGCGGCCCGTACTCCTCCACCGGAAGCCCGGCCTCCGCGGCGGCGAGCAGGACCACCCCGATCGAGCGGGCGACCGCGAGCGCGCTGACGTGGTTCGTGTTCCAGACGACCCGCTCGACGGCGACGGAGTCCGGGTGGTGCTCGGCGATGGCCGCCGCGATCGCGTCGTGCACCAGACGAAGGCGCTCCGTCTCGGCAAGGCCCGACGAGGTCCGCACCGTGTCCGCCCACAACAAGGTGGGTCGGCGGTCGCACCGCGCGACGGCCGCGACTCCAACCGTCGCAACCCCCGGATCGACCCCGAGCACGCGTGACTCGAACATGTGTTCAGTCTAGGGGGCGACCGGGCGGCGGGCAATCACGCGGGCCCAAGCTCTCAACCTGTCGGAAGACCGGAGTGGCACTCAGCCGAGATCGGACATCACGGCCTCGGGGATGTCGAAGTTCGCGTGGACGTTCTGGACGTCGTCCAGGTCTTCGAGCGCCTCGAGGAGCGCCAGCACCTGCCTTGCCTGCGCGCCCTCCACCGGAACCGTGCTCTGGGGCACCATCGTGAGCTCGGCCGAGAGCATGGTGATGCCGGCAGAAGCTACGGCATCCCCGACCGCGCGCAGCATGCCGGGGTCCGTCGTGATCTCCCACGTGCTCTCCGCATCGCTCAGGTCCTCGGCCCCGGCCTCTAGCGCAAGCTCGAGGAGTCGTTCCTCGTCCGGCGCGGCCGACTTCTCGATCTGGATGAGGCCCTTGCGGGAGAACATCCACGCCGTGCTGCCGGATTCGCCGAGGTTGCCGCCTTTGCGCACGAACGCGTGTCGCACGTCCTGCGCGGTGCGGTTGCGATTGCCGGTGAGCGTCTCGACGAACACGGCGACGCCGCCCGGCGCGTAGCCCTCGTAGACGACCTCCTCGTACCTTGCCCCGCCTTCGAGCTCCCCGGTCCCCCGCTTGATCGCGCGCTCGATGTTGTCCGTGGGAACGGAGAAGCTCCGCGCCTTCTCGACGGCCGACGCGAGGGTCATGTTCGCCTTGAGGTCGCCGCTACCCCCCTCGCGCGCGGCCACCTCGACGGCGCGCAGGAGCTTCGCGAACTGGTCGCTCCGCTTCGCGTCGGCTGCGCCCTTCCTGCGCTTGATCGTGGCCCACTTCGAGTGGCCGGACATCCCTTCACACCTTCCTCAAGACGTACTCGTGCAACTTGGTCTCTCCCGCCAGCTCCGGGTGGAAGGATGCTACGACGAAGCGGCCCTGCTCCAGGACGACGGGACGACCCTCGTGCTCGGCGAGAACCTTCACCCCCGATCCCACACGCTCGACGATCGGCGCGCGGATGAACACCGCCCGAACCGGGTGATCTACCCCCTCAACGTCCACGTCGGCCTCGAAGGAGTCCACCTGACGTCCGTAGGCGTTACGCCTGACCGTGATGTCGACGAGGGGAAAGAGCGGCTCCCCTCCCTCGACCCGCTCTGCCATCACGATCATGCCGGCGCACGTTCCGAGCATCGGCATGCCCCCCCGCGCACGCTCCAGGATCGGCTCGATCAGGTCCGCACTTCGGGCGAGCTTGCCTATCGTCGTCGACTCGCCGCCGGGGATCACGAGCGCGACGACCCTCGCGAGATCCTCAGGGGAGCGCACCTCGAGCGGAGCGGCGCCGAGGTCCGCCAGCACCGCGGTGTGTTCGCGGAAGTCCCCCTGCAGCGCCAGGACGCCGACCTTCATGCGCCCTGTTACCAGCCGCGGGTCTGGAGGAGCCCCTCCTCGCCGAGCTCCTTGATGTCGATGCCGTGCATCGGCTCGCCGAGACCGTGAGACACCTTGGCCAGGACGTCGGGGTCGTTGAAGTGGGTGGTCGCTTCCACGATCGCCCGAGCGCGCGTCGCCGGGTCCTCGGACTTGAAGATGCCCGACCCGACGAAGACGCCGTCCACTCCCAACTGCATCATGAGCGCGGCGTCGGCCGGCGTGGCGATCCCGCCCGCCGCGAAGTTCACGACGGGCAGCCTGCCCTCCTGGGCGATCATCCGAACGAGATCCACCGGCGCACCCAGCTCCTTGGCCGCGCCCACGTACTGCTCGGGCCTCAGCGTCTGCAGCCAGCCGATCTCCCGAAGCATCGTCCGCTGGTGCCGGACCGCCTCGACCACGTTCCCCGTCCCGGCCTCTCCCTTGGTCCGGATCATGGCCGCGCCCTCGGCGATGCGGCGCAAGGCCTCGCCGAGGTCCCGCGCGCCGCAGACGAACGGGACGGTGAACGCCCATTTGTCGATGTGGTGCTCCTCGTCGGCCGGGGTGAGCACCTCCGACTCGTCGACGTAGTCGACGCCCAGAGCCTGGAGGATCTGTGCCTCCACGAAGTGCCCGATCCGGGCCTTCGCCATCACCGGGATCGAGACGGCCTTCATGATGCCCTCGACCTTGGTGGCGTCGGCCATCCGCGCGACGCCGCCCTCCTTGCGGATGTCCGCCGGAACGCGCTCGAGAGCCATCACCGCGCAGGCGCCTGCGTCCTCCGCGATCTTGGCCTGCTCTGCGTTGGTGACGTCCATGATGACGCCACCCTTGAGCATCTCGGCCAGGCCGGACTTCACGCGGAAGGTGCCGGTCTCGCGTTCCACGGTCCTCCTCCTCGGAGCACTCCGAGACCTCAGTGTACCCCCCGTGCCTGCGCCTCCGGGAGTGGCGACGGCCAACGGAGGCGAGCGGGAGCCGGGAGACTACGCGCGCGCCCGATCCGTCAGGGCGGACCCGGCGCGACCCGTCACATCTCCTCTAGACGTCTGATCCGCTCCGCGATCGGCGGGTGCGTGGAGAACATCCTCTCGAAGGCGGTGGTCTGCTCTCCGGGCACGCGTGAGGGTTGGTTCAGCCAGAGGTGGGCGGTGGCATTGTTGGCCGAGCGCATCGCGCTCGAGTGCGTGGCGATCTTCCGAAGCGCGCTCGCCAGCCCGGGCGGGTAGCGGGTGAGCATCGCTCCCTGAGCGTCGGCAAGGTACTCGCGCTGCCTCGACACTGCCAGGCGGATGATCTGCCCGAAGACCGGGGCGAGTATCAGCAGCAGGAACCCGACGGCGAAAACGATCGCCGCGGCAGGCCCGCCGCTACGGTCGTCGCCACGCCTGCCCCCGAACCCTCCCCACCACCAGCTCCGCATGAAGAACTCCGAGATAAGGATGACCGCCCCGACGAGCGTGGCCACGATCGTTCCCAGCAGGATGTCGCGATCCACGACGTGCGACATCTCGTGTGCGATGACGCCCTCGAGCTCCACGCGGTTCATCTCGTCGAGAAGCCCCTGCGTCACCGCGACAGAGGAGTGCTCCGGATCGCGCCCCGTCGCGAAGGCGTTGGGCGCCTGTTCCGGCACCACGTAGACCCTGGGCTTCGGGACGCCTGCTGCGATGGCCAAACCCTCGACGACGTTGTGGAGCCTCGGCTGCTCCTCGGGCGACACCTCCTTGGCGCGGGTGCTGGCCAATACCATGCGGTCGCCGTAGCGGTAGGAGGCGATCGACATCGTGCCCGCGATCACGAGCGCGATGACCAAGCCCACCGGACCGCTCGAGTAGAGGTATCCGAGCGCATATCCGACCGCCCCGAGCAGAACGAGCGCGCCCACGACCAACAAGACCGACCTGCGCTTGTTGGAGGCGATCTGCTCGTACACGGGCGCTACGCCAAGTCGACCTGAACGGGACCGCGTACGGGCTCTTCGATGTCGAAGAACTCGCGTGGCTCGAAATCGAACATCCCGGCGACGACGTTCGATGGGAACTTCTGGATCAGCGTGTTCAGGCGCATGACCTGGTCGTTGTAGAACTGCCGGGCGTAGGCGATCTTCGACTCGGTGCCCGAGAGCTCTTCCTGCAAAGCCAGGAAGTTCTCACTCGCCTTCAGCTCCGGGTAGCCCTCGGCCACGGCTATGAGCCTGCGAAGGCCCGCCGTGATCTGGTTCTCGGCCTGCGCCTGGTTGCCGACGCCCTGAGCGCCGATCGCCTTCGCTCGGGCCTCAGTGACGTGCTCGAACACCTCGCGCTCGTGCGCCGCGTACCCCTTGACGGTCTCCACCAGGTTCGGGATGAGGTCGTACCGGCGCCGGAGCTGCACGTCGATCTGCGACCAGCCGTTGTCGACCCTGTTCCGAAGCCCCACCAGCCGGTTGAACAGGAGAACGCCCGCCACGACCAGCAGCGCGACGACGCCCAACACGATCCACACTGCGGTCATGGTGCCATCCTAGCAACGCCCCCCGGCATGAGGGCGCACGACGTCCCGGTAGATCGCCTCCAGCCGATCGGTCACAGCCTCCCACGAGAACGCCTGTGCCCGGTCGCGTCCTGCGGACGCGAGCCGCGTCGCGAGATCCGGGTCGCGCAGGATCCGGCGGATCGCCCGGGCGGCCGCCGACGGGTCGCCGGGCGCGACGAGCAACCCGTCGATCCCGTCGCGGACCACCTCGTCGTATCCGGGCGTGCGGCTCGCCACGACCGGGACCCCGGCGGCCATGGCCTCCACCAGGACGACTCCGAAGCTCTCGCCCCCCAGCGAGGGCGCGAGGAAGACGTCGGCCGCTGCGTGGAGGGGTGGCAGGTGGCGGTTGTCCACGCGCCCCGCCATGTGCACCCTGGCCCGTATCTCGCCCGGAAGTGCGCCGATAGCGTCTCGCTCGGGGCCGTCCCCGGCCACCACCAGCCACAGGTCGGCCAACTCCTGGGCCAGCCGTTCGAACGCACGCACGGCGACGGGGAAGCCCTTTCGCCGGTCCAGCCTCCCGACGAACAGCAGCCGCCGCCCGCCGGGTAGGTCGGCCGGCTCGGCCGCTTCGAACCGCTCCACCGGCACGCCGTTCGGCACGATCCGGAAGTCCCCGCCGATCCGCGCCGAGGCGAACCGCTCGGCGGTCTCCGACACGGCCACACGGACCGCGATCCTCTGGGCGACTCGCCGCAGGACGGGCGCAGCGAGGTCGAAGAGGAGTGAGCGCGTCGCGCCCGAGTGGAACGTGGCCACTACCGGCGCGTCGGAGGCGAGGAGTGCGACCAGAGAGGAGCTCGGGACGAGCGGCTCGTGGGCGTGTACCACGTCGGCTCGGAAGCGCCCCATCGCCTCTCTCACCCGTCTGGTCGAGGCTCGCGAGAAGCAGATCGGCGCCACGGACTGGTTGTAGCGAAGGGGCATCGGGCGTCCGACGGCCAGGATCCAGGGCTCGGGAGGGGCGGCAGTCCCCGGCCCCAGCGCCAGCACCTCGTGCCCGCGGGAACGAAGACGCTCGCCGAGCTCGCGCACATGCACCTGCACTCCGCCGGGCGAGTCCCACGCGTAGGGACAGACGAGCAGGACCCTCATCGGCCCCAGGCCGGCTGGAACATGTGCCAGTCGACCGGGCGCGCCGCGATCCCCCGCTCGAAAGCGCGCGCCAGGAGACGGGTCAACGCCGTGACGTCGTTGCGCTTCTCCCCGGTCGGCTCGAACTCGATCGGCTCGCTGATCTCGACCCGCCAGCCCTTCTCCAGCGTGTACGCGGGGCAGACCAGCAACGGAGCGCCCGTCGTGATCGACAGGAGCGCCGGTCCGGCCGGCAGCTTCCTCATCGCCCCGAACATGCCCACCTCGACACCGCGACCTGAGAGATCGCGATCCGCCACAAGCGCCACGATCCAGTTGTTCGCCAGCAGGCGTGCCAGCTGCTGACCCACGTTCTCGCCCTTGGCGAGCGCCAGGATCCTCATGCCGAGCTCCTGGCGATGGCGCAGGAACAGCTCGAAGAGCCTGCGCGGTCGCAGCTCCTCTGCGACCGCCGCGATGCGATAGCCGTTGATGGCGAGCCAGTGGCCGGCGACGTCCCAGTTGCCCATGTGGGGCAGCGCCACGATGCAGCCGTGCCCGGCATCGAGCGCCTTGTCGATGTGCTCCACACCTTTCATCTGCGTCCGCGCGTTCATCTCGTCATGGGACAGCGTCCTGATGCGGAACGTGTCGTACCAGTAGCGCGCGTATAGCTCGAATGCCTCCCGAGCGGCGGTCTGAGCGAGGTTGGAATCGGGGCTCGCGCCCAGAACCTGCGCCTGGTTCGCCGCCACCGTCCTCCGCACGCCTCCCAGCGTCCGAAAGGCCAGCCATCCGGCGGCCGCGAAGACAGGACGTCCCAGGGATTCGGGCAGGCTCATCGCGGCACGCTCGACGCCGCGGTACGTCCAGTACGCGGCCCGTTCCTTCGCCGTCTCGCGGTCTTCCATCGTCTAGACGCGCTCTTCCTTCGCCACTTGGCTTGCTCGGACGCCCAGGGTGAGGAGCATGAGGACCGCAAGAGCCCAGAGCGTCTGCTCGAGCCATCCGGCGAGCAGCCCGGCCGAGACCAGGCCGTAGCGGATTCCCCGTAAGACCAAGCTCTCCTCGACCCTGTATCCGAGGGACGTGCCCCGGGCGCGGATGTACGCGGCAAGGAAGCTGGCACAGAGAGAGATGACCCCGGCCGCCATGACCGAACGGTCCTGACCGCGCGCCGCCCATGCGATCGCACCCAGCACGCACCCGTCGAACGCTCGATCCGCGAATGAGTCCAGGAGGTGATCGGGTATCACGCCGGATCGCCGCGCGAGCCCTCCCGCGACCAGAAGCAGGGCCCCCGCGGCGAGCGCCAACGCCCCCGCCAGCCGCGGACGGCTGTCCAGCTCCGCCCAACCGGCAACGGAGGCCGCCAGAACGGCTCCCCCGGCAGCCAGCCCGGCCGCCACCCGTCCTTCAACCTGCACGTCCAACGTCGCCGACACCGAGCGCGAGCCTATCACCGGCCCGACCGGCCCCCGTCCGCTCGGAGTCGCCGCGCTAGAATCCCCGGGTTCCCCCTCGCAGCCGATCAGCCTGAAAGGGACCCATGAAGACGTACGAGGCCACGAACATCCGCAACGTCCTGCTCGTCGGACACGGCGGATCCGGCAAGACGACGCTCCTGGAAGCGATGCAGTTCGCCTCGGGCGCGATCACCAGGATGGGGAGGATCGAGGACGGCAACACCGTCTCCGACTTCGAGCCCGAAGAGGTGAAGAAGGGCATCAGCGTCTCCCTCGCAATGGCGCCAGTCGAGTGGGGGGGAGTGAAGATCAACGTCCTCGACGCACCCGGGTACGCGGACTTCGTGGGCGACGTCCTCTCGGCGATCCGTGCGGCCGACGCCGTCATCCTCGTCGTGTCGGCGGTGGACGGCGTCGAGGTCCAGACAGAGGTCGCCTGGGAGCTGGCCGCCCTCACCGGCCTGCCACGGGCGATCCTCATCAACAAGCTCGACCGCGAGCGGGCATCGTTCGAACGGACCCTCGACGAGCTGGTGAGGTCCTTCGGCACGCAGGTGGCGCCCATCCAGCTCCCGATCGGCGAGGAGCACGAGTTCGAGGGCGTCGCCGACCTGCTCACTCAGAAGGCCTACCGGTACCGCCCCGGCCCGAGGGCCGAGGAGGGTGCATGGCCAGACGGCATCTCCGGCAGGGCGGACCCATACCGCGAGAAGCTGATGGAGGCCGTGGCCGAGTCCGACGACGAGCTGATCGAGAAGTACCTCGAGCAAGGCGAGCTCTCCGAGGACGAGATCGTGCGCGGGGTGAAGAAGGGTTTCGGCGAGGCCCGGATCGCCCCCGTGCTCGTCGGGGCGGGCGCCAAGGCAGTCGGGGTCGATCGACTGCTCCAGTTCATCGTGGACGAGTTCCCCTCGCCGGTGGACCGTGGAGGCGTCACGGTCGTCACGAAGTCCGGCGAGGAGAAGGAGCAGCCGTGTGACCCGGCGCAGCCGCTGGCGGCGCTCGTGTTCAAGACGATCTCAGACCCCTACGTCGGCCACATCACGATGTTCAGGGTGTTCTCAGGCAAGATCCGGCCCGACTCAGCCGTCTACAACACCACGAAGGGCGCCGAGGAGCGCGTCGGCCAGCTCTTCGCTCTGCGCGGCAAGGAACACGACACGGTCGCCGAGGTACCCGCGGGTGACCTCGGTTCCGTGGCCAAGCTCAACCACACCACCACCGGTGACACGCTCTCAACCAAGGAAGACCAGCTGCAGCTGCCTCTCGTCGAGATGCCGGAGCCGCTGCTCGCGCTTGCGATCTCGCCCAAGACCAAGGGGGACGAAGACAAGCTCTCGACGGCGCTCTCCCGCCTCAAGGAGGAGGACGCGACACTCCGCGTCGAGCGCTCCGACGAGACCCACGAGACCGTCATGTACGGGATGGGAGAGGCCCACCTGGACGTGATGATCGAGCGCATGAAGCGCAAGTTCGGCGTCGAGGTCACGACGGCCCCTGCGAAGATCGCCTACCGCGAGACGATCAAGGGTTCCAGCAAGGGGCTGGGCCGCCACGTGAAGCAGACCGGCGGCCACGGTCAGTACGCCGTGTGCAACATCGAGATCGAGCCGTTGCCGCGGGGCACGGGATTCGAGTACGTCGACAAGATCTTCGGCGGCGCCATCCCGAATCAGTTCATCCCCTCGGTCGAGAAGGGCGTCGTGAAGGCGATGCAGGAGGGCGTGCTCTCCGGCAACCCGATGGTCGACGTCCGGGTCACCCTCGTCGACGGCAAGTTCCACACCGTCGACTCATCGGACATGGCGTTTCAGATCGCCGGGTCGCTTGCGCTCAAGGAAGCAGCCCAGCAGGCCGGGGTCGTGCTCCTCGAGCCGATCGTCGAGTTGGAGGTCGTCGTTCCCGAGGCCTACACCGGCGACATCATGGGCGATCTGAACTCCAAGCGGGCGAAGATCGGCGGTATGGAGTCGGCGGGCGCCGGCAAGCAGCGGGTGAAGGCGCTGGTGCCCCAGGCGGAGGTCGCCCGCTACTCGATCGACCTGCGCTCGATGACCGGAGGCCGTGGGGCGTTCGCAATGCGCTTCTCCCACTACGAGGAGGTGCCGCCCCACCTCGCCGACAAGATCATTGCCGAGGCGCAGAAGGCGAAGGAAGAGGCGAGGAAGTAGCAGAGCTCGGCGCCTCGGGGTCCCCGGCAGGGGCGCCCGTCAAGTCGTGAAACGTGGCGCGAGCCGCAGATACGTCTCGTCCAGCAACTCCGGCAGCACCCGCGTCTGCCCCACCACAGGCATGAAGTTCGTGTCGCCGTTCCAACGCGGGACGACGTGCCAGTGCAAGTGGTCGGGTATCCCGGCGCCGGCGACGTGCCCGAGGTTCATCCCGACGTTGAAGCCCTGCGGGTCCATCTCCTCGCGCAGCGCCCGGATCGAAGCCTGAAGGAGCCGACCTATGTCGAGCATCTCCTCGGAGTCCAGCCCTTCCAGATCCCCCACGTGCTCGAACGGCGCGACCATCAGGTGGCCCGGGTTGTACGGGTAGTTGTTCAGCACCGCGAACCCGTAACCGCCGCGCGCGAGGATCCGGGCTCTTGAGTCGTCGCCGCACCGCGGCAGGTCGCAGAAGATGCAGCCCTGCGGTTCGTCCCTGGCAGCGCGGATGTACTCCATGCGCCAGGGCGACCAGATGCAGTCCACTGACTCACTCCTCGAAGCGGCTCTGCTCGAGCGACCGGCTCGCGGCCTCGGCGACAAGGGCGGCCACGAAGCGGTCGAAGGCCACGCCCTTCGTCTCGGTCCCGGAGCGATCGCGGACGGTCAGGACGCCCGATTCGATCTCGCGATCGCCGATGACGAGGGTGTAGGGCGCCTTCATGAGCTGGGCGGCACGCACCTTCTTCCCGACGGTCTCGCCCGACCCGTCCACGTGCGGGCGCAAACCCGCCTCCCGAAGCCGTGCCGCAAGCAGGCGCGCGTGCTCCAGATGCCGGTCCGCCACGGGCGCGAGCCACACCTGCTCCGGCGCCAGCCACAGGGGGAAGGCCCCCGCGTAGTGCTCGATCAGCACGGCCGAGAAGCGCTCGACCGTGCCGAGGATCGCCCGATGGATCATCACGGGCCGATGCCGCCGGTTGTCTTCCCCCACGTACTCCATCTCGAAGCGCTCGGGCAGCGCGAAGTCGCACTGCACCGTCGTGAGCTGCCATAGACGTCCGATGGCGTCCCTGAAATGGAAGTCCACCTTCGGCCCGTAGAAGGCCCCCTCGCCCTCGGCATCCGTGTACTCGATTCCGCTTTCGTCAAGCGCGCGCCGGAGCGCTCCGGTCGCCTTTGTGGCCATCCCCTCGTCCACGATCGACTGCCCGGGCAGCGTGGACAGGTTGACGACGGGCTCGGTGAACCCGAAGGTGCGTTGGATCTCCAGCGTCAGGTCGAACACCCGTTGGATCTCGTCCACGAGCTGATCTTCGCTGCAGATGATGTGGGAGTCGTCCTGCGTGAAGCCCCGCGCCCGCAGCAGGCCGTGGACGACACCGATCCGCTCGTATCGGTACACGGAACCCAGCTCGCACAGGCGCATCGGCAGATCGCGGTAGGAGCGCGTGCGGGACTTGAAGATCAGCACGTGGAACGGGCAGTTCATCGGTTTCACGAAGTAGGCGGGGTCCCCCGGGTGCTGCATCTGCGGATACATGAGCTCCACGTACTTCGACGTGTGCCCCGAGGTGTCCCACAGCTCGCGCCTGGCGAGATGCGGCGTGGCAACGAGATCGTACCCGCGGTCCAGATGGAGGCTCCGCACGTAGTCCTCGAGCTCCTTGCGGAACACGCCACCCCTCGGGTGCCAGATCGCCAGGCCAGGCCCCAGCTCTTCGGGAAACGAGAACAGGTCGAGCTCGCGGCCGAGGCGACGATGGTCTCGCCGCTCGGCCTCCTCGAGCCGGACCAGGTGGGCGCGGAGATCCGACTCCGATGGCCAGGCGGTGCCGTAGATCCGTTGGAGCATCGGGCGGCTTTCGTCGCCGCGCCAGTACGCGCCCGCCACCTTCAGCAGCTTGAAGCCCTCACCGACGCGGCCCGTGGAAGGCACGTGCGGTCCCAGGCAGAGGTCGCTCCACGCCCCGCTGCTGTAGACGGACACGGCGTCGCCCGACGCCCCCTCGCTCTCGTCGAGACCCGCGACGATCTCGCGCTTGTAGGGCTGGTCGGCAAACCGCTCCAGGGCCTCGCCCGGCGAGATCTCCTCACGGACGAACGGCTGGTCGGCGCCGACGATCTCGGCCATCCGAGCCTCGATCCGCGGCAGGTCATCGGTGGACAGCGCCTCCGGGAGCTCGAAGTCGTAGTAGTAGCCGTCCTCGATCGGGGGGCCGATCGCGTACTTGGCGCCCGGGAACAGGTCGCACACCGCCTGTGCCATCACGTGCGCGGTCGAGTGCCGAAGCACGTGGAGACCTTCCGGCTCGGACACGCCTACTGCCTCGGCCTTCCCGTCACCCCGCGGCACGAACGAGAGGTCCACCAGGGACCCGTCGAACCGGGCCGCCACCGCCTCGGCCGGCAGGATCCCGCCGATCGGCTCGCCTTCACGGAGCTCGACGTGGCGATCGCCGGGAAGCTCGATCTTGGGCATGGGCCGTCATGATATCCGGCCCACCGGAGGCTACTCGTAGGCGATGGCCTCGAGGACGTCGAGCCGGGCCGCCCTCCGCGCGGGGAAGATCGCGGCGACGACCCCCGCCAGCCCTGCGAGCAAGACGTAGACGGCCAGCCGGGTTCCGGGGATCGCGAACGCGCTGAAACCCTGTGGAGCCAGGGCCCGCTGGAGGGCCCAGCCGAACGCGATCCCGATCACCACCCCGAGCAACGCCCCCATCACGGAGATGATGACGGCCTCCCACCTGACCATCGAGCGCGTCTGGCGGCGGGTGAGCCCCACTGCGCGGAGCAGCCCGAGCTCCCGCGTGCGCTCATAGATCGACAGGCTCAGCGTGTTGACAACGCCGAACACCGCGATGATCACGGCCAACAACAGGAGGGCCGTCAGCATGTTCAGCATCTGGTCCAGGAACCCGGAGTACATCTCCCGGAAAGCGGCCTGGTCCTGCACCTCGACGTTCGGGTAGGCCCGCAAGGCCTTCTCCAGCGAGGACTGAACGGCGCCGACATCGGCCCCCTCGTCGACCTTCACAAGCACCTCTACGTCGAGCTGCTGGGCGACGTTGTCCTCGAACGTGTCGAGCGACACCGCATAGGCGTCCACTAGCCCCGGGTTCGAGAAGATGGCCACCATTCGTAGGCTCACGTTCCCGGTGGCCGGGAACTCCACCTCGACCTGGTCGCCCAGCGCCCATCCATGCTCGTCCGCCAAGCCCTCCAACACCATGATGGTGTTCGGCAGAGTGAGCCGCGACAAGGACCCCTGGACGATCCCGATGTCGGCGACGTCCGGAAGCGTCTGCGGGTCGATGCCGTCCACCATCGTGAGCTCGCCGCCGATCCGGGCTTGGCCCGTCCGGAGCCTGAAGACGGCACTCACGCCCGGGACCTCGCGCGCCTCGTCAGCCGCGCTCGTGCTGAACCCGCTCAAGGTTGGTGAGGTCAGGATGAAGTCTGCCTTCAGCGTCGCCCCGAGCGTCGCATCGATGGACGCCTTGGCCGAGGTGACGAACACCGCGACGAACACGACCAGCCCCAGTCCGATCATCAGTGCGGACGCCGTAGCGGCGGTGCGGCGCGGATTTCGCATCGAGTTCTCGCGGCCGAGCCTGCCTGAGATCCCCGCGGCACGGATCGGGATACCGATCACGGCTGCCACGGGCCGAGCGATCAGCGGCGCCAGCATCGCCACCCCGATGAACGTGAACGCCACCCCGAACCCCACGAACCGAAGCGCGTTCGACGGCATGGCGAACAGCCCGTACAGGAGCGCCGCGACGCCGGCCGCGAGGACGACCGCCCCGCTCGTCAGCCGAAAGCGCAGCGAGCGGCCCGGCCGGTCCTGAGCCTCACGAAGAGCCTCGACCGGCGCCACCCGTGCCGCTCGGCGAGCCGGGAGGATCGCCGCAACGACCGTGACGACCGTCCCGACGATTACCGACACGACGAACGTTCGCGCCATGATCACAGTCCCCGCCGAGGCTGGGATGTCGAGCCCCACCGAGGGCAGGACCGCCTTCAGCGCGATCGCGATGCCGATGCCGAAGAGGACGCCGATCATCGATGAGACGACCCCGACGACCAGCGCTTCGACCACCACCGAGGTCATGACCTGCCGGCGGCTCGCGCCCAGGGCACGAAGCAGGGCAAGCTCGCGCGTCCGCTGGGCGACGATGATCACGAAGGTGTTGAAGATGATGAACGCACCGACGAACAGGGCCACGAACGCAAACACCAGCAGCATCGTCCGCACGTACCCGAGCGCCTGGCTGATCTGTTCCTTCTGCTCGGAGGCGACCGTGGCGGACGTGACCGCCTCGATCCCCTTGGGCAGGACCCTAGCTATGCGCTCCCGCAGCTCGATGCCCAAGACGCCTTCCTCGGCGACCACCGAGATCGTGTCGAGCTCCCCCTCGCGCCCGAGCACGCGCTGCGCCGTCGGCAGGTCGAACAGCGCCCACGTGGCACCGAACAGGCTGCCCGCTTCACCGTAGCCCGCCGTACCCACGACTTCGAACTCGCCCCGCGACCCCTGGAAGAGGATGCGGACGCGTTCGCCGACCTCTATCCCGTACCGCTCCGCGGTCGAGGCATCCAGCACCACCTGGTCGGCTCCGTTTGGAGGCGATCCGGCCCTCAGCACGAATCCGTTCACGTCGTTCCAGGACGAGGCGGCGGTTGGCGGGCCCATCGTGCCGATCACGTCTCCGGTCGCCGGATCGATGATCTGCGCGTAGCCGATCACGTCGCCCACCGCATCTGCGACGCCCGGGACGACCCTCACGTCTGCCAACACGGACTCGGGGACAGGCTTTCGCTCCTCGGCACCGCCGGTCGTCATCGCCGCGAAGGCGTTCGAGCTGCGGACCAACACGTCGACGGGCGCCGTGCCGATCTCAACAAGGCCGTTGAAGGCACGCGTGATCGTGTCGGTCAGGACGTATGTGCCGGCCATCGATCCCACACCGAGCACAATCGAAAGGACCGTCAGGATCAGCCGGACCTTCCTGGCAAGGAGGCTGCGGAGCGCCGCCTTGAGCAACTAGCCCTCCAGGGACTTCAGCCGGTCGAGGACGCGCTCCGTCGTCGGTCCGAGCATCTCGTCCACGATGCGGCCGTCCCCGAGAAACACAACCCGATCGGAGAAGGAGGCTGCGACCGCGTCGTGCGTGACGACCACGATCGTCTGCCCGTGATCCTTCACGGCATTTCGCAGGAACTTCATGAGCTCGTGGCCCGATTTCGAGTCGAGGTTCCCCGTCGGCTCGTCCGCGAACACGATCTCGGGACGACTCACCAGCGCCCGCGCTCCCGCCACCCGCTGCTGCTGGCCGCCGGAGAGCTCGCTCGGCCTGTGGTCCAGACGGTCGCGGAGGCCAACGGTATCGACCACGGTGTCGAACCACTCCCGGTCCGGCCGCCGGCCGGCGATATCGAGCGGGAGAGTGATGTTCTCCGCAGCCGTCAGCGTGGGCACCAGGTTGTAGGCCTGGAACACGAACCCGACCTTCTCGCGCCGTAGCAGCGTCAGCTCCTTCTCCGACAGGCCGGTCAGGTCCACGTCGCCGATGAAGACCTTGCCGCTCGTCGGCGAGTCGAGCCCGGCCATGCAGTGGAGCAGCGTCGACTTCCCCGACCCGGAGGGGCCCATGATGGCGGAGAACTCCCCGGCGGCGAAGTCGACCGTGATGCCGTCGAGGGCCACGACCGCCGCATCGCCCTGGCCGTAGGTCTTCCGCAGATCGACGGCCCGGGCGGCCGACCTGGGACGCGTGGTGGGTTCCATGCTGGTTGCTTCGCTCATGTCTCTCTTTCGCGAGATCCGGTCAGACCGTCACGCGCTCAACCGTGAGGCTCCAGTCGTCCAAGCTGAATGTGCCCCCGACCGTCGTTACCATGCACTGCACCTTGACGGTGTACGTGCCCGGGCCGAGCGGCCCGCGCGAGCGGTCCATCGAATGGCTCTCCCACGAGAACGCCCCCTCCCGACCCGCGTTCGAGCTGTCGAAGGCGAAGTCGGACCCCGAGGCCGGATCCGCTTCCGCGTTTCCCACCAGGACACGGACGGAGCAGACCGCCTGGGAATCGACGGGGCCCAGACAGAGGGATTCCGCGGAGAACCGCACCAAGATCAGGGCCTTCGTCTTGGCCGGCACCGTGATCGTGGTAGAAGCGCCGGGAAGATCTTCGAAGCTCGTGGAGCCCAAGCCCGACACGCTGGCGTCTCGGACGACTCGGACGGCAGCCACGGATTTGCCCGCCACGGTCGTCGACGTCTCGGCCATCGCGGACTCGACGACCAGCGCCGCCACGAGGACGACGGCGATGGGAATCGCGGTTCGCACGATGCTCCTGGGCACGGCCACTCCTTTCGTCGTGCAGCTCGTGGTGCAATGCACCTATCGGCCGGAGACCTGAACCGCCCCAGGCGGGACGGACTCGCTGGTGGGCGCGGCAGGTTTTGAACCTGCGACCTCTTGCGTGTGAAGCATGGCCGAGTGGTTGTTGCGCCCTTCGCTGACCTGCGGATTCGCCCAAACGCGCTGCTCATGCCCCATTTCGTGTCTACCCTAGTCGGGTCCTGTCCACCCCTGGCCCGCAGGCCATCTGACCTTTTTCTGACTCGCCGGAGCTTCCTGTGACCTCTTGCCTAACGCGCAAGAGCACAGGGGACGACTCGGCCACTAGCACATCCTACGGGTTTCCCGACGCTTCACCCCACGTCAGGGGTGAAGCGTATGGTTGCCACCAAAGGGGGTGAAGCTCATGGAGACGAGTGGAGAGAAGGAGTCGTTGCGCGTGGCCTACGCCGATGTCCTGAGGTACTTAGGTGAGACAGGCCGCATCTACGATCCGGGAGAGAACCCTGAGCCGATGGACAAGGAGGGAGCACTTGACGTCGAGATAGAGGACACGCTCAAAGGCATGCAGCCCTATCTCGACGCCGTGAGGACTCTGGCCCGTCTACGCGGCTACCACGAAGTCCTCAAGGCGGCAGAGCGCGGAAAGGACGATAAGACGCACCTGGCCGAGTGGGCCCGCGAGGAACTCAAGACCTTAGACAGTGAGGGGAAAGACAGTGAGGCGCGCGTAGAGCAGGCGCGACGCAAGGTGCAGGACATGGAAACAACCAACGAAGTCCAACGTCGGCGGCTCCAAGCACTCCTGAAGCTCAGGGGAAACGACGAGGGGTTCCTCATCCTTTGAAGCCCCTCGCTCGCCGCTGCGAGTCTCTCAGCAGATGAGGTGACCAGTCGTGCCGCTCCACACGGCTGGGTCCCCCCAACAACTCATGCCGGGTGGTACGTGCACCTGGTAACCGTCAACATCGCCGTTGTAGTTGCCGAACGAATCGAGCTTCGATGTCCTGTCGTTGAATGACGAGACAAGTGAGTTGTGTGCGCTGACCAGTGCATTGTGTCGGGAGGTTAGGTCGGATAGGCCGCCGGTGAGTGCAGAAACCCGAGCGTCAAGGCCAGAAACAGTCGTGCGGAGCTTGGACACAGTGATCTTGAGCGTGCGTACCTGATTCTCAAGGCGATTCACGCGCTGCTCAAGCGAACCCTCTGCTGCAACCGGTACCTGGAAGGTGACCAATGCAACGAACAGAACAAGGCCGATGATCGGAAGAATCCTTCGCATCCTTGCCCACCTCCCTGATGCGAGACAGTCTGAGTCTTCTCCGCTGGTGCGTTCCTGGCAAGGGGCCATCTGTCCTGTCCGGCAAGGCAGCGGCTACCCCTTCGTCCCAATTAGGTCCAGGCGCAGCACGTAGGTATTCCGGGCCGACTCACCGCCGGTCTGCCGGTAAACCGGGTCCATCGGTTCGTAGTCGGCCACGTTCTGCACAAAGGCCGTGTACGTGGCGTCGGGTTCGTAGAGCGTTACCCAGGTATAGCCAAGGTCCCGTACACGGTCCCTTACCTCATCCGGGTCCTGACGGATGACCTCGGCGTAGTCGTCCTTCTGATCCTCGGCGAGGATGCGGATGAACCGGGTCAGGACGTACTCCTTCTCTTGCAGCGTCGGGTTTTGCCGTACAGAGAAGGACTGAATCTCAGGGGCATCCGAGGCATCTTCGTTCGAGGCCGACTTCAGCTTCACGGCGAATAGGCGGCTGGAGACGTTGGATACCTTATCCGTCGCACCCAAAGAGAGCGCCGTAGATGAGGTGAGCCCCGTAGTCCATGAGTTCTCTTCAGGGTGCTTCTTCGTGTAGTCGATGGTGACGCTAGAACCGGTCGGAAGCGCCTTGTGAGCTACCTCGATCCGATCCGAAACCTTCAGCCCGGCGTTGTTCCAGTCCGCGACAGAAGAGATGAGCCAAGCGTCGGAAACGTACTTGGACACGTCTTCGTAGTAGAGCCCGTCACCTTCGACCGAGAAGAGGACGCGTCCCTTCCAGTTGCAGATATCGAGCACCTGTGCGGAGGTTTCGAGGGAGCTTGCCAAGTGGAAAGCGAAGGCTTGACGGCCGAGGTGGTACCAGGCGAGGCCCGTCCGCGCCCCCGTGGGGGCGCTGGAGCCGACCGACCATCCAAGGACA
>JBFMCN010000097.1:0-41420 GCA_040754475.1 Actinomycetota bacterium
ACCTGGCGCTCGTGTCGGGCGAGTAGCTGGAGAGGGAACTACGGAAGATGAAGACAGGCGAGAGGGGCCGACCCTAGGGCCGGCCCCTCTCGCGGACTGAGGAACGAGGCCGGGGCAAGGTGGGCAGGTACCTGATCCGAAGGATGCTGTTCTTCGTTCTGGTCCTGTTCGTCGTTTCGATTCTGACCTTCATCATCTACGTCAAGCTGCCGTCGGTGGACCCGGCGCTCAGGGCAGCCGGGCGGCACCCCAGCCCGGAGCTCCTTGCGACCATCCGACACAAGTTCGGGTTGGATCAGCCTCTGTACATGCAGTACTGGAACTTCGCCAAGGGCCTGATCCCGTGGCCCGGTCTCTTCCTGAACAAGGACGTCTACTTCTCCTACAGCAGCCACGTCGCGGTGAAGGAGGAGATCTTCTCTCGCCTGCCGATCACGGTCACCCTGGCAATGGGCGCCGCCGCTCTGTGGCTGCTGATCGGCATCCCGATAGGGATCGTATCGGCCATAAGGCCGAGATCCGCCATCGACAGATCCGCGATGGTGTTCGCCCTGTTCGGAGTGTCGGCGCCGGTGTTCTGGCTGGCGATGGTTCTTCTCTACATCTTCTGGTTCAAGCTCGGCATAGCGCCCGCCAGCGGGATCCCTCTTGGGGAATCCATCTGGCAGTCGATCATGCACGGGCGGTTCGTGCTGCCGTGGGTCGCGCTCGCCCTCGCGACGGCCGCCTTCTACTCCCGTATGGTCCGAGCCAACCTGATGGAGACCATGGGAGAGGACTACATCCGGACGGCCCGGGCGAAAGGACTGTCCGAGCGGACGGTGATCTACAAGCACGGTCTGCGGAGCGCCCTTACGCCGGTCGTCACGATGTTCGGCCTGGACCTCGCATTCCTGCTCGGAGGCGCTGTCATAACCGAGACGGTGTTCGAACTCCCCGGGGTGGGCCAGTACGCGTTGAGCTCTCTGGTCGTCAACGACTTCCCGCCGATCATGGGAGTCACCGTCCTGGGTGCGCTCTTCATCGTGGCCGCGAACCTGATCGTCGACGTCGTCTACGCCTTCCTCGATCCCCGCGTTCGCTACACGTGACGCCCCGCCGCCGGGCGCCGCCGGCGGGCCGCGCGTGGCCTCCGGGAGTGCATACGGCAATCCCCCGATCGGCCGACCCCCGTATTCCTGGCTAGGCAAGGGGTATGGCCTCGTTTGTGCGGCTCACGACGCTGAAATAGACTTCGCGCTCGAACCTCGGGGGGAGCAGACTGGATGAGCCAGGTCGGGACTCAGCCGATCGCGGAGCCGCACGCCCCCGACTTCGGCGAGCCAACGGCTCAGGTAATGGGGCGCTCCCCCTGGGAGCTGTTCTGGCGGCGGTTCAGGCAGGACCGTGTGGCGCTGGTCGGGCTCGGGTTCATCGCGGTGCTCATGCTCGTGGCGATCAGCGCGCCCCTGATCGCGCGATTCGTGGCGCACCATGGACCGAACGAGCTAAACACCAACCTCACGGACGCGATCGGGCTGCCCGCCGTGGGACCGAGCAAGGCGTACTGGCTCGGCGTCGACACCGTAGGGCGGGACGTGTTCGTGCGGACGGTCTACGGCGCCCGGACGTCTCTCACGGTGGCGTTCGTGGCCACCGGGCTGGCGGTCACGCTGGGAATCGTCTTGGGGACGCTGGCGGGCTTCTTCGGCGGATGGGTCGACACCCTCGTGTCCCGCGTGATGGACATCGTCCTTTCGCTCCCGGTGCTGCTGCTGGCTCTCGGCATCTCGGCGGCCTGCTCGATAAAGGCGACTGGGTGCCTGGCCGGGCTCGTCCAGCCGGGGGTTCCCCTCGTGATCGAGATAATTGCGCTGTTCACCTGGCCCTACATCGGACGGATCGTCCGGGGGCAGGTCCTGTCCCTGCGCGAGAAGGAGTTCGTCGAGGCCGCCAGGTCCCAGGGGTTCACGAACCCCGCAATCATGTTCCGCGAGATCCTGCCGAACCTGGCTGCTTCGATCATCGTCTACACGACTCTGATCATCCCCAGCAACATCATCTTCGAGGCTTCGCTCTCCTTCCTGGGCATCGGCATCCCCTTCACGACACCGTCGTGGGGGCGGATGATCTCCGACGCGGCGGGCAACCAGCTCTACACGGCCGCGTGGTGGATGCTGCTGGCGCCGGGTGTCGCGCTCGTGATGACCACGCTCGCCTTCAACCTCGTGGGTGATGGGCTGCGCGACGCGTTGGACCCAAGGACGGGAGGATGAGCTGGGCGGAGAGGAGGTCGGCCAAGACGAAGCCTGGATCCACGAATCAACGGGATTCGACAAAGGTCGGATGAAGGAGAGGGGGGAAGTGGTGACGACCAAACGGACTGCGAAGCTGCTCGCGCTCGTGGCCGTTCTCGCGGTCCTCGCGACCGCGTGCGGCGGCGAAGGCGAGGGCGGCGAGTCGGAGACGCCCTCGGTCGAAGTCACGCAGGGCGGGACATACAGGACGTCGGCCGAGGACTTCGGATTCACCGGTGCGTTCGACCCCACGGGCGAGTACCTGGGATCCGCGTGGGGCCTGTACACGAGTCTCCTGCTGCGGAACCTGGTCACCTACAAACACGTCGGCGGCGTAGAGGGTGACGACATCGTGCCGGATATCGCCGAGAGCTGGGAGACGTCGGCCGACGGTCTGACGTGGACCTTCCATCTGAAGTCTGGCGTCGAGTGGGGACCGCCGCTCAATCGCGACGTTACTTCCGCCGACGTCGAGTATGCGTTCGAGCGCATCAACGCGAAGTCCCTGGCTGCCCAGTACGGCTACTACTACACCGGCGTGATCGAGGGGATGACGGGCCAGGAGAAGGCCATCAAGCCGGTCTCCGGGATCGAGACCCCGGACGACTCCACCATCATCTTCCACCTTGTCGCGCCGACCGGCGACCTGCTGTACCGGCTGGCGATGCCGGCAACGGCGCCCATGCCGAAGGAAGTGGCTGGGTGCTTCAAGAGGGCCGGGGAGTACGGCCGCTACGTCATGTCGTCGGGACCGTACATGATCAAGGGGCAGGACGAGCTGGACGTCTCGTCCTGCGACACCCTCGAGCCGATCTCGGGGTTCGACCCGACCAAGTACATCGTGTTCGTCCGCAACCCGAACTACGACCCGGCGACCGACGAGTCGCGCGAGGCCAACGTCGACGGTGTGGTGATCACGATCAACACCAACACCGAGGACATCTACAACAAGGTCCTGGCAGGTGAGCTGGACGGGACCGGCTACCCGGCAGGCGAGCCGCCGGCGCCGATCCTGCGCCAGTACCTGACGGACCCGGAGCTGGAGGACAAGCTCAAGATCGACTCGGGCGACCGGACCTGGTACATCTTCATGAACCTGTTGGTCCCGCCCTTCGACGACATCCACGTCCGTAAGGCAGTGAACTTCGTGATCGACAAGGCCGCGCTCCAGAAGGCATGGGGCGGGCCGAGCCACGGGGAGATCGCCACCTCGATCGAACCCCCTACGGTCCTGGCCACGACGGCCGAATACGACCCGTACGCCACCCCGAACCACGAGGGTGACGTCCAGGCAGCCATGGACGAGATGAAGCAGTCGAAGTACGACGCGGACGGCGACGGTGTGTGCGACGCGGACGTGTGCGACGGCGTGCTCATGATCAACCGCAACTATCCGCCGTTCAGCGACATGAGCCCGGTCATCCAGGACAACCTCGCGCAGATCGGGATCAACATCAAGGTGCGCGAGCTGGACTCGAGCACGGCGTACACGACCGACCAGACCGTGGAGAACCTGATCCCGATCGCGGCGAACGCCGGTTGGGGCAAGGACTACGCGGACCCGTCCACGTTCGCAGTCCTGTTCCTGGAGAGCGGCATCTCCTGCACCGGGCAGGTCAACTACTCCGAGGTCGGCATGACTCAGGCTCAGGCCGAGGAGTGCAACGTCATCGACGCGTGGAACGCAGCAACGAGCAACGGGCAGAACCCGCTTCCAAACGTCGACGAGAAGTTCACCGAGTGCAACGCGGCTCTCGGTGACGCCAGGACGACCTGTTGGACCGAGTTCGACCAGTACCTCATGGAGGAAGTCGTGCCGTGGGCGCCCTACCTGTGGGCAACGGTACTCAGCACTCTGTCCGACTCGGTGACCAAGTACGAGTTCGACCAGTTCGCCGGGACGATCTCGTACTCGCGCATAGCCGTGGACAACGGCCTGGACCCGAACACGGTCCCGGTCGGGTAAGGGCAACAGAGGGAACGAGAAGGACGACGGATGGAGGGGCCGCTCTCGAGGGGGCGGCCCCTCCTCGCGTCCCGACGCACCTAGACTGAGGCGTTCATGGGTAGGTACATCGTCCGGCGGTTGCTGTGGGTGGTGTTCGTGCTCTTCGTCATCACCCTCATCACGTTCCTCATCTTCTTCGTCATGCCGCCGACCGATCCGGCGATCAACTTCGCCGGCCGGCAGCCCACGACAGAGTTGGTCGCGGAGGTGAGGCACCAGTTTGGGCTGGACAAACCGCTCGTCGTGCAGATCGGCCTGTTCTACAAGCGGATCTTCTTCGGCGACGAGTACGGGTGGCCGGGCATGGGCTTCTCTTTCGTCACACGGTCGGCGTTGAAGCCGATCATCCTTGGTCGCCTCTCGGTCACGATGCAGCTCGCGCTCGGAGCGGCGATGATGTGGGTCCTGCTCGGGATTCCGACCGGCATCCTCTCGGCCCTTCGGCCGAGATCGATCTTCGACCGGCTGGCCATGGGGTTCGCGCTCATAGGGGTCTCGGCGCCGGTGTTCTTCCTCGGTCCGTTGTTCCTGTACCTGTTCTGGTACAAGCTCCGCCTCGCGCCCGGGTCGGGCTACTACTCGATAGGGCAGTACGGGCTGGGCACGTGGGCGTCGCACTTCATCATGCCGTGGATAGTCCTAGCTCTCTTGTACGCGGCCTTCTACGCGCGCATGACCCGGGCGAACCTCATCGAGACGATGGGGCAGGACTACATCCGAACGGCTCGTGCCAAGGGACTGCCCGAACGGCGCGTGGTCTTCAAGCATGGGCTTCGGGCGAGCCTTACGCCGGTCGTGACGATGTTCGGCTTGGATCTCGGCGCGCTGCTCGGCGGAGCATTCATCACCGAGACCGTCTTCAACCTGCCGGGGATCGGGGCTTACGCGATCAAATCGGTTGCATCCGGGGACCTGTACGCCATCCTGGACGTGACGATCATCGCCGGGTTCTTCATCACGTTCGCGAATCTTGTCGTGGACGTCGTCTACGCCTTCCTCGACCCCCGGGTCAGATACTCTTAGTGGCTATGGCTCACGGACAGGATCTCGGGAGGAGCCCCGGTGCCTGAGCCGCTCCTCGAGGTCCGCGACCTGAAGGTCCACTTCCCCACCGAGGACGGCCTCGTCAAGGCCGTCGACGGTGTCTCGTTTACCCTCCAGCCGGGGGAGACCCTCGGGGTGGTGGGGGAGTCCGGCTCCGGCAAGAGCGTCACCTTCCTGACCGTCATGGGCTTGGTCACCACGGACCAAGCCGTCATCGAGGGCGAGGTGCTGTTCCGGGGCCAGGACCTGCTGAAGCTGCCCAAGGATGAGATGCGCAACATCCGCGGGTCCAAGATCAGCATGATCTTCCAGGACCCGATGACCTCCCTGCATCCCTTCTACAAGGTCGGCTACCAGATCGCGGAGGCCATCCGAACCCACCAGCAGGTCTCGAAGCACGAGGCCCACGACCAGGCCGTCGAGATGCTCCGCAAGGTCGGCATCCCCAAGCCGGAGGAACGTGCGAGCCAGTATCCGCACGAGTTCTCGGGCGGCATGCGCCAGCGGGCAATGATCGGGATGGCGCTCTCGCTCAACCCCGACATGCTGGTGGCCGATGAGCCGACCACGGCCCTGGACGTGACCGTTCAGGCTCAGATCCTCGACCTGATCGACCGGCTCAAGGCGGAGTTCAACGCCTCGGTGGTCGTGATCACGCACGACCTAGGCGTCGTGGCCGAGCACTGCGACGATATCCAGGTCATGTACGCCGGGAAGATCGTCGAGTTCGGCAATCGCCGCGACATCTACTACGGGCCGCACCACCCGTACACGTGGGGGCTGCTGGGATCGATCTCGAGGCTGGACTCCACGTCGAAGGAACGGCTCCAGCCGATCAAGGGGCTACCCCCCTCGCTGATCTTCGTGCCGCCCGGGTGCGCCTTCCACCCGAGGTGCCCGTACGCGTTCGATCGATGCCGGACCGACGTACCCGAGCTGCTCCCGGTCGACGGGCACCACGCTTCGGCATGTCACCTGTCGCTCGCGGACAAGGAGCGGATCTTCCAGGAGGAGGTGATGGTCCGGCGATGAGCGTCGAGGCGACGCAGCGCGCCGCGGCCCCGCTCTGGGAGACGCGAGAGCCGCTCGTCCGGCTCAGAGGAGTGAAGAAGTACTTCCCGATCACCCGGGGCATCATCTTCCAGAAGCGCGTGGGGAACGTCCACGCGGTGGACGGCGTGGACCTCGACGTCTTTCCCGGGGAGACCGTCGGCCTGGTCGGGGAGACCGGGTGCGGCAAGTCCACGCTGGCGAGAGTGACCATGCGGCTGTACGACGCCACCGACGGGACGATCGAGTTCGAGGGCGAGGACATCACCAACCTGAGCGGGAGAGCCCTGCGGGAGCGGCGCAGGCACATGCAGATGATCTTCCAGGACCCGTTCGCGTCCCTTAACCCGCGGAAGACGGTTGGCAGCATCATCGGAGCCCCGTACCGGCTCCACGGAACGGTACCGAGGAACCGAGTCAAGCCGGAGGTCCAGCATCTGATGGAGCTGGTCGGCCTGAACCCCGAGCACTACAACCGGTACCCACACGAGTTCTCGGGCGGGCAGCGGCAGCGGATCGGCGTGGCGCGGTCGCTCGCGCTTCACCCGAAGCTGATCGTCTGCGACGAGCCGGTGTCCGCGCTCGACGTCTCGATCCAGGCGCAGATCCTGAACCTTCTCGAGGATCTCCAGGAGGAGTTCAACCTGACCTACCTGTTCATCGCCCACGACCTGTCGGTGGTCAAGCACGTGTCGGACCGGGTCGCGGTCATGTACTTGGGCAAGATCGTGGAGATGGCGCCCGGCGACACCCTGTACAAGAACCCCAAGCACCCGTACACGGGCGCTCTGCTGTCGGCCGTGCCGATCCCCGACCCCGACCTCGCAGAGCACAAGAGGCGGATCATCCTCGAGGGCGACGTGCCGTCCCCGATCGACCCGCCCTCGGGTTGCCGGTTCCACCCACGGTGCCCGAACGCCCAGCTCCCGAGGTGCAAGGACGAGGAGCCGGTGCTCCGCCCGTTCCACCCGGGCCAGATCGCGGCTTGCCACTATCCGCTCGAGGATAGGGCGGTCATCGACACGGGCAGCAGCTAGAATCGCGCCGTGCTGAACGCAATCGCGCTGGTCATCAACATCGCGTCGAGCCTGTTCCTGATCGTGTTCATCCTGATGCACGCGGGGCGGGGGAGCGGGCTGTCCGACATGTTCGGTGGGACCAGCACCCTGAGCGGCGGCACCGCGCTCGAACGGCGGCTGGACAAGGTCACCGTCATCACGGCACTCCTCTTCGGCCTCTCCACGTTCTGGCTGTCCTGGAAGTGGAAGTAGCCGCAACGGGCCGGCGCCGGCCGGTTGGTAGAATCCGCATCGCCCGTCGGAGTGGCGGAACATGGTAGACGCGCTAGGTTGAGGGCCTAGTGGGCGATAAGCCCGTAGGGGTTCAAATCCCCTCTCCGACACCAACAGACGGCGTGCTTCCCCCTAGACTGAGGCCGGCAAGAGGGCGCCCGTCAGTCCCGGGGGTGGAAGAGCGAGTATAGAGAGCACCCGCTCGCTCGTTCCCAGATCGGCGTTCGCGCCGACACCCCGAGTGGTGAGACGCTCCAGATACGGTGGTCCTCGTCGTCCGGCCGTGGCGCACCGGGCCGTCCAAACCAGCGCTGGTCGACTCGGGACTTGAGAGAGCCACTCGGTTGATGGCTCGTTGGGCGGATGGTCGCTTGCGGTTCGGATGCTTCCTCGACGGCCGGCAGACCTTCCGTTCTGCTTGGCATCTGGCGTCGCCGGGCGCGACGTTCGGCGCCGGCGCCGGACCACCTTCTGAAGATGTTGCGGGGGGAGGCGATCATCTTGCGGGAGTTCTCGGTGAGTAGCTGCGAGTACTCCTCGTCCAACAGGCAGGACGGACCGGAGCAGCCGCTCGACCGCTCGTGGATCGGCATCCTCGCAGGCGCCCCCTCCGCGCCAGCGATGCTCCAGACCGCCGCGCTCGCATCATCGGGACGGGGGTCGGGGGCACCCATCCGCCACCACCCACTGTGATCGATCTGGATGCGAGTCTTTGCCCTCTCTTGGATGAACTCGACTGCCACATCGGCGGCGTCGGCCCCGTCCTCGCGAAGGTGCCAACGGTAGGCCAGCCTTCGCGGAGGCTCCCATTGGGTGATCTCGCCCCAGTCGAGCTCGTCTCCACCGGCCGTCCGTTCGTAGATCCGGCCGCCGACGTGGGGCTCAAGCACGATATCCAGGGCTTGCCTACCCGTCACGGTGTGCTCAGTGGGCCACCAGCGCGTTATGTCGGACGTCCAGACTTCGAACGCGTGCGGTGCAGGGCAATCGACCTCGAAGTACAGGCGAAGTGGCTGATTACGAAGCGGGACGCTCGTCGTCACGTCTGCTCCGCTCCCGTGTTCTCGGCCACCAGTCGGAACCTCGTGGCCGCATCGGTCCATACCTTGGTGAGGTACGTACGCACTGCTTCCACGCCCTCATCGTGGAGTCGGTAGATGCGCCTGGTCCCTTGAGGCTCCTCGGTCACCAGCCCGGCCTCGCGCAGGAGTCTGAGGTGCCGCGACACTGCAGGGCGGCTGATCGGCATGGCGTCGGCGATCTCCTGCACCGAGAGTCCGCCCTCACCGAGCAGCTCCACGATGGCCCTGCGGTTCGAGTCGCCTAGCGCTTCGAAGGGGTCGCCAGATGCCTTCATCGTCAGGCCCAAGAGGAGTAGGAGAAGGGCTCTGCGGTCAGGCAGCTGAAGGGTCCCGAGCAGCCGCTGGATCGTTCGTACACCGGGGTTCGGGCGGACACACCCCAAGCGCATACCCACCAGATCTCGGTGTTGGCGTTCTCCCCATCGGGCCCTCCCGCACCGAGCCGTTCCCACCCGTGGTGCTCAATCCGGATGTGCGTGGTGGAGTCTCTCCACTCCTCGAAGGTGATGGCGACATCGGTCGCATCGGCTCGGTCCTCGCGAAGATGCCACCGGTAGCCCAGCCGGCGGGGTGGCTCCCATACGGTGATCTCGCCCCAGTCGAGCTCGGCTCCCCCGTGCGTGCGTTCGTAGATCCGGCCTCCGACCCGGGGCTCCAGCACGATGTCGCGGGGCCGGTTGCCCGTGATGGTGTGCTCGCTGGGCCACCAACGCGAGATGCTCGAGGTCCATACCTCGAAAGCACGTGGTGCCGGGCAGCCGACCTTGAAGGACACTCGAAGAGGCTCGTTCACCGCTACGTCCGTTCTGGCTCCGTGTTCTCTGCAACCAGCCGGAACCTGGTTGCCGCGTCTGTCCATACCGTTGTGATGTAGGCCCGGACCGCCTCCACGCCCTCATCGTGGAGTCGGTAGATGCGCCTGGTCCCTTGAGGCTCCTCGGTAACCAGGCCGGCCTCGCGGAGGAGCCGCAGGTGCCGGGAGACCGCGGGTCGGCTGATCGGCATGGCGTCGGCGATCTCTTGCACCGAGAGCCCGCCCTCACCGAGCAGCTCCACGATGGCCCTACGGTTGGAGTCGCCGAGCGCCTCGAACGGGTCGCCGGTCGCCTTCATCGATCTCATGTGTCCCCCCTCCACCTGGGAAGCACGTGGGACGCTCGCCTTGGAGGTCGCCTCATAGAATCTCACGACGCCAGCCCTCCGCGCCAGCCGCTTGGCTACGCCTCACGACCGTAACAGACTTGTTACCGAGCCACAAGACATGCTACTGTCCCGACATGTCTGAGAACACGAGCATCCACACCATCGGTGAGCTTCGCGCCGCCGGGTACGTCGACCGAACCGTCAAGGAAGAGCTGCGCGCCAACCTTCTCGCGAAGCTCGGCAACGGTGAGGTGCTTTTCCCCTCGATCGTGGGCTTCGATGACTCGGTCCTGCCGGCCCTCGAGCGAGGGGTCCTGGCCGGGCACGACCTGATCATGCTCGGTGAGCGCGGCCAGGCCAAGACTCGGTTGATCCGCAACATCGTCGACCTGCTCGACGAGGAAGTGCCGGCGATCGCCGGCTGCGAGGTGAACGACCATCCGTTCCGGCCGATCTGCGCCCGCTGCCGGGCTCTGGTGGCCCAGGACGGCGACGCGGTTCCGATCGTGTGGATCGACCGCGAGGACCGCTTTGCGGAAAAGCTCGCGACGCCGGACACGTCGGTCGCGGACCTGATCGGCGACGTCGACCCGATCCGCGTGGCGGAGGGCCGGTACCTCGCCGACGAGCTCACGATCCACTACGGCCTGATCCCTCGGACCAACCGCGGGATCGTGGCGATCAACGAGCTTCCCGACCTGCCGGAGCGGATCCAGGTGGGGCTGTTCAACATCCTGGAGGAGCGCGACATCCAGATCCGCGGCTACCGGATCCGGCTGCCGCTCGACATGCTGCTGACCGTGACGGCCAACCCCGAGGACTACACGAACCGAGGCCGGATCGTCTCGCCGTTGAAGGATCGGTTCGGGACGCAGGTCCGCACGCACTACCCCGAGCAGCTGGCCGACGAGATCCGGATCATGGTTCAGGAGGCGCGGCCGCCGGCCGGAAACGTTCCGGTCAACGTTCCCCCCTTCATGAAGGAAGTTCTGGCGGCCCTGACGGCCGAGCTCCGCCGGTCGCCCCAGGTGAACCAGCGCTCGGGGGTCTCGGTTCGCTACTCGATCGGGAACCTGGAGACGCTGGCCGCCGCGGCGGTGCGCCGTGCTGCCCGAACCGGTGAGCAGGAGATCGTGCCCCGCGTGTGCGACCTGCCCGCCGTGCTGGAAGCCTCGCTCGGCCGGATCGAGTTCGACAGCATCGAGGAGGGGCGCGAGGAGGAGATCCTGCTTGGGGCGATGCAGGCAGCCGAGCTTGGGGTCTTCACGCGCCGCTTCTCGGACTTCGACTTCCAACCGGTCCTCGGGAGGTTCCGCGGTGGCTTTGCCGCGGAGACCTCCGACCTCACCCCGGCTTCCGAGCTGCTCAGTCAGTTCGGCGAGCTGCCGGGCTTTGCCAAGCTGCTCGAGAAGCTGGGTGTTGAGGAGGAGAGTCCGGGGGTCGCAGCCTCGGCGCTCGAGTTCGCGCTCGAGGGGCTCCACCTCTCCAAGCGCTTGAACAAGGATCTGTCTGGGCGGATCGGCACGTATCGGGCCTGAGACCATGCGCATCCGCTACTCGGAGTGGGACGGGACCCAGGCCCCAGGTGGGGGCTTCGGGTACGTCAAGGGCGACCCCCTTGAGGACTGGGAACCGATGAAGCAGTTCCTTCCCTCCTCCGCAGGGGGACCCGGTGATCCCGATGTTTCGGTGATGCACATGCTTCGCCAGCGCGCCAAGGCCCGATCCTCTGGGCTGTTCGGCTCCGTAACCGCGGTGATGCGCCAAGCAAGGGCCGTAAGGGGCGGCAGGCTGAACCTCGAAGGCTCGCTCGAGGACATCGACGAGGAAGCCCTGCGCCAAGCCTTGGGAGAGGCGGCGGTGGTTGATCTGCGGGCCCTCATGTCGATCGAGCGTGCGGGCCTCGTGAACATCCGCAAGGGTCGCCTGGAGGTGACCCCTAAGGGTGCGCGGAAGCTCGGAGAGCGCGCTCTGGCCCAGATGTACCGGCAGCTTCGGCACGACAAGGAGGGCACCAGGGAGTCAAGGGACGTCGGCGGCCTCGCGGAGCCGACCGGTGGGACCCGCCCTTGGCGTTTCGGGGACTACGGCCAGATCGCCGTTCAAAGGACCGTGTTCAACGCGGTTCTTCGAGGGGGGCATGGCAAGGAGATCCGTCTCACCCCAGACGACTTCGAGCTGCTCGAGGCCGAGCACCGGACCCAGGCCGCAACGGCACTCTGCCTCGACCTTTCCTCCTCCATGGCCATGAGGGGCCACTTGGGAGATGCGAAGAAGATGGCCCTTGCTCTTCACGCCCTGATAGCCGGACGCCACCCGAACGACCGCCTCTACATAATCGGGTTCTCCAACTACGCCAGACGGATCAAGGTCCAAGACCTCCCTGTGGTGGTCGCGGACAACTCCGGCACCAACATGCAGCATGCCTTCAGCCTCGCGGGCCGCCTTCTCGCGAAGCATCCCCGTTCGACCCGTCAGGTGATCATGGTCACCGACGGGGAGCCGACGGCGCACCTGGAGGGCGGAGAGGTCACGTACGGGTGCGGGGACGTGACGGAGACAGCCTCGGTAGCGACAGTGCCCAACAGATCGGCGAACTCCAGCGGCGCCGCCGGTCGTTGGGTGGGTGCGGCCGAGACGGTCCGACAGACGCTGGCCGAGGCGCTCAAGCTGTCGAAGTCCGGCGTCACCCTGAACATGTTCTTGCTCGAGAGATCGCCCGGGCTGATCAAGTTCACCGAGCGCCTGGCCCGACTGACGCAGGGCCGGGTGTTCCTCGTCAAGGACACCGAGATGGGGTCCTTCATCCTTCGCGACTACGCGGCGCGTCGCGCCTCCTGAGAGCTGAGGGAAGAAGCGTGCGCATCCGCTACTCGGAGTGGGACGGAACCCAGGCCCCCGATCGGGGCTTCGGGTACGTGTTGGGCGATCCCCACGAGGACTGGGAGCCGATGAAGCAGTTCCTTCCCTCCTCCCGAGGGGGGCCCGGCGACCCTGAGGTATCCATCATGCACGTCCTTCGTCAGCGTGCGAGGGCGCGATCCTCCGGGCTCTTCGGCTCCGTAACCGCAGTGATGCGCCAAGCAAGAGCCGTCAGGAGCGGCAGGCTGAACCTCGAAGGCTCGCTCGATGACATCGACGAAGAAGCCCTTCGCAAGGCGATGGGGGAGGGCGCGGTATCAGACCTTCGTGCCCTGATGTCCATCGAGCGTGCAGGGCTCGTGAACACGCGGAAGGGCCGGCTGGAAGTCACCCCCAAGGGAGCCCGCAAGCTCGGAGAGCATGCTCTCGCCCAGATGTACGGGCGTCTTCGGCACGACAAGGAAGGCACCAGGGAGTCCAGGGACGTAGGCGGCCTGGCGGAGCCCACCGGGGGTACCCGGCCCTGGCGCTTTGGAGACTCCGGCCAGATCGCGGTTCAGCGGACCGTCTTCAACGCTGTGCTTCGGGGGGGACCCGGCAAGGAGGTACGTCTCACCCCGGACGATTTCGAGCTGCTTGAGGCCGAGCACCGAACCCAGGCCGCGACGGCACTATGTCTTGACATCTCCTCCTCGATGGCGATGAGAGGCCACTTCGCTGATGCGAAGAGGATGGCCCTTGCCCTGCACGCACTGATCGCTGGACGCCACCCACACGATCGCCTCTACATCATCGGATTCTCCAATTACGCCAGGCAGATCAAGGTCCAGGACCTGCCGACGGTCGTGCCCGACAACGCCGGTACCAACATGCAGCACGCCTTCAGCCTCGCGGGACGGCTTCTCGCCAAGCACCCGCGCTCCACCCGACAGGTGATCGTGGTCACCGACGGCGAGCCGACTGCGCACCTGGAGGGCGAGGAGGTCGTCTACGCGTTCGGGAGCGTCGCCGAGGGCTCTCCGCGTACGCACGTCGTGAGGACCGGCCGTGGCGGCGGCGGCGACTGGGTGAACGTGGACGACACGATCCGCCTGACGCTGGGAGAGGCGTTCCGCCTGTCGAAGTCCGGCGTCACCCTGAACATGTTCATGCTGGAGAAGTCGCCGGGGCTGATCAGGTTCACGGAGCGGCTGGCCCGGCTGACCTCGGGCAGGGTGTTCGTCGTGAAAGACACCGACATGGGGTCTTTCATCCTTCGCGACTACGCGTCCCGTCGCGCCTCCTGACGCAGGCCCCGCCGTACGGCGAACCTGTGGAGATGTGCGACTGGAAGACCTTCCAGTCCCGGTTACCACCTGCGGCCTCCAAGAACACGACCGGTAACACTCTTGTTACCGGTCGTCAATCTATGCTACGGTCGTCGAGGAGCCGGACAGCCAGCGACTTTGGGGGCGAGGACCATGCGGATCCGCTACTCGGAGTGGGATGGGACTCAACTGGGCGGTCCGGGCTACGGGGTGGTCGTGGGAGATCCTCGCGAGGATTGGGACCCGATGATGATGTTCCTCCCCTCCGGAGGGGCGGCAAACCCCGGGCAGTCGTCGATCAGTCAGATCCTTCGTCATCGGGTCAGAGCACGTTCCTCGGGGATGTTCGGGTCCACCACCGCGCTGATGCGCCAGGCCCGAGCCGTGAGAAGCCGCAAGCTGAACCTCGAAGGCTCGCTCGAGGACATCGACGAGGACGCCCTTCGGAAGACCTTGGGGGATCGCGTCCTGGTCGATCTTCGTGCACTCATGAGGGTCGAGGCCGCTGGGCTCGTGAACACCAGGAAGGGCCGCCTGGAGATCACCGCCAGGGGCGCTCGCAAGCTCGGAGACAAGGCGCTGGCGCAGATCTTCCGGCAGCTTCAGTGGGATCGGGAGGGCACTCGAGAGTCCCGTGAGATCGGGGGACTTGCGGAGCCGACCGGGGCCACCCGCCCCTGGCAGTTTGGCGACAGCGGTCAGTTCGCCGTCCAGCGTACCGTGTTCAACGCGGTGCTTCGGGGGGGACCAGGGCACGAGGTCCGTCTCACCCCCGACGACTTCGAGCTGCTGGAGGCCGAGCACCGGACCCAGGCCGCAACCGCCCTTCTTGTTGACCTTTCCTCCTCCATGGCGATGAGGGGCCACTTCGGCGACGCCATGAAGATGGCACTTGCGCTTCACGCCCTGATCGCTGGGCACCACCCGAACGATCGCCTGTACATCATCGGGTTCTCCAACTACGCGAGGCAGATCAAGGTCCAGGACCTCCCGATGTTGGTGCCGGACAACTCCGGCACCAACATGCACCACGCCTTCCACCTTGCCGGACGGCTGCTTGCCAAGCACCCTCGCTGCACCCGGCAGGTGATCATGGTCACCGACGGTGAGCCGACCGCTCATCTGGATGGTGAGGAGCTCGTCTATGCGCTAGGGAGCACCGTGGGCGACACTTTTCATGAATCCCCGGGAAGGATGGGCCGCGCGGGCGGTGGCGACTGGGTGAATCCGGCGGACACGGTTCGCGTCACGCTCACGGAGGCAATGAGGCTCTCCCGGACGGGCGTCACGATCAACGTGTTCATGCTCGAGAGGTCTCCTGGCCTGATCAAGTTCATGGAGCGCCTGGCCCGGCTGACGGCAGGCCGGGTGTTCCTGGTCAAGGACGCCGATCTCGGAGCCTTCGTCCTGCGCGACTACGTGACGCGTCGCGACCGCATGGCCCGCCGCGCCTCCTGACCGGCAAACCCCACCGGATGGCGTGGAGGGTCCGGCCCGTGAGATTCTATGAGGCGGTCTTCGGGGTTCGGCCGGACTCACCCGGTGGAAGTGAGGGACTCATGGGATCTGCGAAGGCGCAGGGGGACCCGTTCGACGCGCTGGGGGACTCGAACCGTAGGGCCATCATCGAGCTGCTGGTCTCAGGTGGGCTTTCGGTTCATGAGATCGCCGACGCGATGCCGATCAGCCGGCCGGCGGTTTCGCGGCACCTTCGGCTGCTGCGTGAGGCGGGGCTCGTGACCGAGGAGCCGGCGGGAAGGTGCCGGATCTACCGGCTCCACGACGCGGGCGTGAAGGAGGTTCGCGCCTACCTCACCGGGATATGGACGGACGCGGCGAACCGCTTCCGGCGGGTCGCCGAGAACACCGAGGCGGAGTAGACGTGCCGCACGACATGCCTCTTCGAATGTTCTTCCAGGTTCACTGCTCGGCGGAGCGTGCGTTCGACGTGTGGACCTCCGAGGTCTCTCTCTGGTGGCCCATTGGGCGTACCCGGCTGGGAGAACCGGTCCCGGACATCGTGCTGGAACCCCGGATCGGGGGGAGGATCTACGAACGGACCTCCGGAGGCGCCGAGATCGATTGCGGTGAGGTGATCAAGTGGGAGCCGCCCCGCCGGCTGGTCTACCTGTGGCGCATTCAGGGGGAGAGGCGCCGCGCCACCGAGGTCGCGGTCACCTTCAGGGAGCGAGGGGATTCCACGACGCGCGTTCGGATCGAGCACCGAGGCTGGCAACAGCTGTGTTCGAAGCGTGGCTGGGAGGCGGCAGACGAAGAGGCGCGGCGCCGGTTCTCTGCGGCGGCATCGACACCATCCTGGGAACGGGCCAGCGGCTGCGCCGGACCCTATTTCTACGTGGCCGAGCCTGAGCGGCGTCTCCTCGTCGAGGAGCCCCTCCTGGACCTCTTCTACGCCAGGCCTGACTCGTTCTCCCATTATCGGTAACACGCTTGTTACCGATACACTACCCGTGCTAGGCTGCGACCTAGCCAGGTAGCGACAAGTTCGGAGGAGCAGCCAATGCGCGTGCGCTACTCGGAGTGGGACGGGACCCAGACGCCGCACAGAGGCTTCGGATACGTCGTGGGGGATCCTCGCGAGGACTGGGATCCGATGATGATGTTCCTCCCTTCGGGAGGTGGGCCGAACACACCTCAGGCATCGATCAGCACGGTCCTTCGTCAGCGGGCCAGAGCCCGATCTTCGGGCATGTTCGGGTCCGTGGCCGCGCTGATGCGGCAGGCCCGAGCCGTGAGGAGCCGGAACCTGAACCTTGAGGGCGCACTGGAGGATATCGACGCGGATGCCCTTCGGAAGGCAATGGGAGAGGGCGCGGTCCGTGATCTCCGCGCCCTGCTGTCCATCGAGCGTGCAGGGCTCGTCAACACCCGAAAGGGCCGCCTGGAGATCACCCCCAAGGGTGCGCGGAAGCTCGGAGACCGCGCTCTGGCCCAGATGTACCGGCAGCTTCGCCAAGACAAGGAGGGCACGCACGAGACCCGTGAGGTCGGCGGCCTTGCGGAGCCGACCGGAGGGACCCGGCCCTGGCGCTTCGGGGACTACGGCCAGATCGCCGTTCAGCGGACCGTCTTCAACGCTGTGCTTCGGGGAGGGCCCGGCAAGGAGGTCCGTCTCACACCCGATGATTTCGAGTTGCTCGAGGCAGAGCACCGGACCCAGGCCGCGACGGCCCTGTGCCTCGACCTCTCCTCGTCCATGGCGATGAGAGGTCACTGGTCCGATGCGAAGAAGATGGCCCTTGCACTTCATGCACTGATCGAGGGACGCCATCCCCACGATCGTCTGTACATCATCGGGTTCTCCAACTACGCAAGGCAGATCAAGGTCCATGACCTTCCAATGGTCGTGCCGGACAACTCAGGCACGAACATGCAGCACGCCTTCCACCTGGCAGGGCGCCTTCTGACCAAGCATCCGCGTTCGACCCGACAGGTGATCATGGTGACCGACGGCGAGCCGACTGCCCATCTGCAGGGTGAAGAGGTCGTCTATGCGTTCGGGAACGTTGTCGCCGACACTCCGCATCCTCGAGGGCTGACGGGTCGCACGGGCGGTGGTCTGTGGGGGAACGCGGCCGACACGGTTCGGGTCACGCTGACCGAAGCGATGAGGCTGTCCAGAGCGGGCGTCAACCTGAACGTGTTCATGCTCGAGAAGGCCCCGGGATTGACCAGGTTCATGGAGCGCCTCGCACAGCTGACCGCCGGTCGGGTGTTCCTCGTCAAGGATGCTGAGCTCGGCTCATTCATCCTTCGCGACTACGTGGCCCAGCGGGCCTCATAGCTGGGACGTCGCGGCCACGCCCCGCGCGCCGACCTTCAGAAGCCTGCTGGAGCGGGATCAGCCGGCCGCGAGCCCGGCCGCGGGCTCTTTGGTAGTCATCCCCACCGTCTCCCCACCGCGGAGGTCGAGATCGTGGGGGCGACTGGTGACCGTGAGACCGTGACGGTCATGCTCGGCACGAATCCCGTCCCGGTCGACTAGGGCACTCGGTGCCGGACCTCGCGCCGCGGCGGGTGCGCTAGCCTTTGGGCATGAAGGTGAGGCTGCGGAACCCGGACCGCGAGGTCGAGGTCACAGGCGGCCGCCGGGTCCGCGATGTCCTGTCCGAGCTGGGCGTCAACCCCGACGCCGTGCTCGTTATCCGCGGGAAGGAGCTCCTCACGCGCGACGATCGCGTGAGCGACGACGATCGCATCGAGATCCGCCCGGTGATCTCCGGGGGGGCGGCATGAGGTGCAGGCGCTGCCGGGCTCGCGCGGTCGTCGAGGTCCGGCGCCACAACGCGGCGTTCTGCGGCAACTGCTTCGTGAGCCATGTTCGCGAGCAGGTCTGGCGGGCGATCGTGGATCAGGGCATGTTTGGCCACCGCGACCGGATCCTGGTGGCGGTCTCCGGCGGGAAGGACTCGCTCGCGCTCTGGGACATCCTCCTCGAGCTCGGGTATCGGGCCTCAGGCCTACACGTCGGGCTGGGGATCGGCGCCTACTCCGTCCATTCGCGCGAAGCGGCGGCGGCGTTCGCGAGGAGGCGCGATGCGGAACTCGTAACCGTGGACCTGGCGGACGAGTACGGCTTCGACATCCCGACTGCCGGACGGAAGGGATCCCGCTCGACGTGCGCGGTGTGCGGGCTGTCGAAGCGGTACCTGTTCAATCGCGTTGCGCTGGAACGCGGTTACGACGTGCTCGCAACCGGCCACAACCTCGACGACGAAGCCGCGACTCTCCTGGGCAACACGCTCCGGTGGCAGACGGAGTACATCGCCCGGCAGCACCCGGTGCTCCCGGCCGAGCCTGGGTTCGCGAAGAAGGTGAAGCCCCTGTACCGTGTGTCCGAGCTCGAGGCGGCCGCGTACTCTTTCCTGCGCGGTATCGACTACGTCGTCGGGGAGTGTCCGCTGGTCGCCGGCAACACCCAGCTGCGCCACAAGGAGGCCATGGACCTGCTCGAGTCGACCTCGCCCGGGACGAAGGCGCAGTTCCTCCTCGGTTACCTGGAGCGGGCGGCGACGCTGTTCGAGGATCGAAACAGGCCGGAGCTGAAGCCATGCGAGCAGTGCGCCCAGCCGACGACTGGGCGCTTGTGCGCGTTCTGCAGGGCTCGGGCGCAGATTCGCGGCGCGCTCGAGGCAGGCGTCCCCGAGGGAAGCGCACCTTGAGTAGGCCCTTCGAGCCGGGGGAGCGCGTGCTTCTGATCGATGGTCGCGGTCGCCGCTACCTGTTCCGACTCGGGGTCGGGGAGACCTGGCACTCGCACGGCGGCGCGGTGCCCCACAACCTGATCCTCGGCTCGGAGGAAGGTACGCGCGTGTACTCGACGGGGGCCATGGGGTTCGTCGCCTACCGCCCACGCCTGTCCGACTTCGTGCTCAAGATGCCGCGCGGCGCGCAGGTCGTGTACCCCAAGGACCTCGGGGCAATCGTCGTGGAGGCGGACGTCTTCCCCGGCGCGCGCGTCCTCGAAGCGGGCACGGGTTCGGGGTCCCTGACGATCGCGCTCTGCCGCGCCGCAGGCCCGGAGGGCCGGGTGGTCTCCTACGAGATCCGGCCGGAGTTCCACGCCAAGGCAGTGCAGAACATCGAGGCGTTCTTCGGGCGGCTCCCCGAGTCGCTCGAGCTTCGGGAGGACGACGTTCGCGGAGTGGCAGAGACGGGAGAGCTGTACGACCGGGTCGTCCTCGATCTGCCCGAGCCGTGGGCGTTGCTCGATACCGTATCGCGCGTGCTCGAGTCGGGAGGGATCCTCTGCGCCTACCTTCCGACGACCGTACAGCTTCAGACTCTGGTCCTTGCGCTCGCCGCGCACGGCTTCGAGCCCACGGAGACCTTCGAGACCCTTCGTCGCTCGTGGCACGTCACCGAGCGAAGCGTCCGTCCAGACCACCGCATGGTCGGCCACACCGGGTTCCTCACGGTGGCCAGGCGCGGGTCGCCGCAGATGCCGTAGAGAGCGCCTCGAGCCGCAACAAGCGAACCGACGGCGCAGGTAGGAACGTATCCATTGGAAAGGGGGCGCGGTCGCTCGTCCTCGGGCTAGATGGGGACCCGCCGTATACTTGCGCCCACGCGGGAGGTGAAGCATGGTTGGGCCGGATCCGCGCGAACAGCAGGAGCAGTACGAGAAGCAGATTCACGAGCTCCAGACCCAGGTCAGGTTCCTGGAAGACGAGGTCGCGCTGCTCCGTCGCCGGCTCACGAACGCTCCCCGACAGGTCAAGATCCTCGAGGACAAGCTGCTGCAGTCCAAGGGCGATCTTTCGCGCGCTCTCGCTCAGAATGAGAAGCTCGCCGCCACGCTGAGAGCCGAGCGCGACAGGATAGAAGCCCTGCGCGAGGAGGTCGAGAAGCTCAGTCAGCCGCCCGCGAGCTTCGGCGTCTACCTGGGGACCAACGACGACGGGTCGGTCGATGTGTTCACGGCCGGCCGGAAGATGCGTGTGAGCATCGCGCCCGAGCTCGACGCACCGAAGCTCCGCCGCGGCGCCGAGGTGATCCTGAACGAGGCCCTGAACGTGGTCGAGGTCCTCGAGCCGGACCGGAGTGGCGAAGTCTGGAGGGTCAAGGATCGGCTGGGCGAGGATCGAGTCATCGTGCTCGGGCACGGCGATGAGGAGGTCGTCGCGGCGCTGTCGGGAAGCCTGCGCGACGAGCCGATCCGCGCTGGAGACCTCCTGCTTGTCGACCCGCGATCCAGCGTGGCGATCGAGCGCCTTCCCAAGGAAGAGGTCGAGGAGCTCGTGCTCGAGGAGGTCCCCGATGTCTCGTATGAGGACATCGGGGGCCTCGAGAAGCAGATCGAGGCGATCCGCGACGCTGTGGAGCTCCCGTTCCTCTACTCGGAGCTGTTCCACGAGCACCACCTCGAGCCGCCCAAGGGCGTGCTGCTCTACGGTCCTCCCGGTTGCGGCAAGACGCTGATAGCGAAAGCCGTGGCCAAGTCCCTTGCCGACAAGGTGCGGGAGAGGACCGGCCGACCGGACGCCCACTCGTACTTCCTGAACATCAAAGGACCGGAGCTCTTGAACAAGTACGTCGGGGAGACGGAGCGGCAGATCCGCCAGATCTTCCAGCGCGCCAAGGAGCGGAGCGAGGAGGGATTGCCGGTCATCGTCTTCTTCGACGAGATGGACTCGATCTTCCGAACGCGTGGCTCGGGCATCTCCTCTGACGTGGAGAACACGATCGTGCCGCAGCTGCTGTCCGAGCTCGACGGCGTCGAGACCCTGAAGAACGTCATCGTGATCGGGGCCTCCAACCGCGAGGATCTCATCGATCCTGCGATCCTTCGGCCGGGGCGCCTCGACGTGAAGATCAAGATCGAAAGACCGAACGCCGGGCAGGCGGCCGACATCATGGCCAAGTACCTGAACGCGACCGTTCCGATCCACGGCGAGGAGCATGCGCGCGACGGAGGCGACGTGGCGGCCGCGGTACGCCGGATGATCCAGAGCACCGTCGATCACATGTACGCCGTATCCGACGAGAACCGCTTCCTCGAGGTCACGTACGCCTCCGGGGACAAGGAGGTCCTCTACTTCAAGGACTTCAGCTCGGGCGCCATGATCGAGAACGTCGTTCGGCGGGCGAAGAAGGAAGCGATCAAACGATTCCTCCTGACGGGGGAGAAGGGCATCAAGAGCGAGGACCTCGTTCGCGCGATCCGCGACGAGTTCAAGGAGAACGAAGACCTGCCGAACACGACCAACCCGGACGACTGGGCCCGGATCTCCGGCAAGAAGGGCGAGCGCATCGTCTACGTGCGCACGTTGCTCGGGGATCGCGGGGACGAGGGGCGGCAGGTCGAGCGCATCAGTGCCGGACAGTATCTGTAGGGTCGGCTGATGGCCATCCCCAAGGTCCTCGGCACGGAGATCGAGTACGGGATCTTCGCGGTGGGTTCGCCGGACTTCAACCCGGTGCTGTCGTCGTCGCTGCTGATCAGCACTTACGCCGGATCCCTCAGACGGATCCGCTGGGACTACGAGGAGGAGTTCCCGCTTCGAGACGCACGTGGCTTCGAGCCCGCCCAGCCACGTGAAGTGACCGAGGAGGACCTTGGCCTTGCGAACGTCATCCTCCCCAACGGGGCTCGCTACTACGTCGATCATGCCCACCCCGAGTACTCGACACCGGAGTGTGCGGACGCGCGGGAGCTGGTGATCCACGAGAAGGCAGGCGAAAGGATCCTCGAGCGCTCGCTGGAAGAGATCCTCCCGCTCCTGCCGCCCGATCAGCGGATCGCCATCTACAAGAACAACAGTGACGGCAAGGGGAACTCCTTCGGGGCGCACGAGAACTACCTGGTCGACCGGGAGACGCCATTCTCGGGGATCGTCCGTGACCTCACGCCCTTCCTGGTGTCGCGCCAGATCTTCACCGGAGCCGGAAAGCTGGGAGCCGAGGGAGCCTGGGACGACGGCGACCCCCATCGCTTCCAGCTCACCCAACGCGCCGACTTCTTCGAGGCCGAGGTCGGACTGGAGACGACTCTCAGACGGCCCATCGTCAACACGCGCGACGAGCCCCATGCCGACCCAGACAAGTACCGCCGGCTCCACGTGATCATCGGCGACGCGAACATGAGCGAGGTTGCGACCTACCTGAAGGTGGGCTCGACCGCCCTCGTCTTGAAGATGATCGAGGACGAGTACCTCCCCGACCTCTCCCTCGCAAACCCCGTGGCCGCCCTCCACGAGATCTCCCGGGACGTCGCCTGCACCGAGCAGGTTCGCCTGGCGGACGGGAGACGCCTCTCGGCGATCGAGATCCAGTGGGAATACCTGGATCGGGCGAAGAAGTATGTCGAGCAGGAAGACCCGTCCCCCGAGAACGACGCGCTGGCAGCGCGGTGGGAGGCAGTGCTCGGCTCGCTCGAGGAAGATCCGCTCTCGCTGTACCGGGAGCTGGACTGGGTCGCGAAGTACCGGCTACTGGAGGCCTACCGCGACCGAGATGGCCTGCAATGGTCGGACCCCAAGCTCCACCTCGTCGACCTCCAGTACCACGACGTCCGCCGACACAGGGGCCTCTACCACCGACTCGTCGCGGGAGGCAAGATCGAGCGCCTTGTCACCGACGAGGAGATCGATCGCGCGGTCATGGAGCCCCCGGAGGATACACGCGCCTATTTCCGCGGACGCTGCATCGCGAAGTACCCGGAGGCGATCGCGGCCGCCTCGTGGGATTCGATCATCTTCGACACCGGGCAGGAAGCGCTTCAGCGCATTCCCATGCGCGAGCCCTTGCGCGGAACTCGTGAGCACGTCTCGCGCTTGCTCGAACGGGCCCCTGATGCGGCGACCCTGGTGGACATGCTCAGATCCTGAGCCGATGCGCCGGTCCTTCTCGACGCCCGGCTAGAATGGCCTGACTGGGAACCTGAGGAGGGCTGCCGGGCGTGCCGCGAGAGCAGGAACAGAAGCGGATCCAGCGCAAGTCCGCCGCTGACGGGGGCGCTGGAGCCGACGCCGGCCAGGCCCAGGCGACCTCCAAGGGCGAGAAGCTCAAGGAGGAGATGGACGAGATCCTCGACGAGATCGATTCGGTCTTGGAGGAGAACGCCGAGGAGTTCATCAAGAGCTACGTGCAGAAGGGGGGCCAGTGAGGGACGATCCGCTCTTCCCACCCGTAGCAGCAGGGGACCAGATCGGGGCGAACCCGAGCTTCTTCGACCTGGTAGTCCGGACGCGCCCGGAGCTCGTCAAGCGGGGCGATGTGGTCGCCTCCGGGCCGGGTGCAGTACCGATGCCCGGAGGGACGACGATCCTCGGGCTCAAGTACGCCGGTGGCGTCGTCTTCGCGGGCGACCGCCGCGCCACCGAGGGCTACACGATCGCCGACGACAGGATGGAGAAGGTCTTCGCCGCCGACGACTACTCGGTGATCGGGATCGCCGGTGTGGCCGGCCAGGCCGTGGAGATCGTCAAGCTCTTCCAGCTCGAGCTCGAGCACTACGAGAAGATCACGGGCGACCGGCTCTCGCTCGAGGGCAAGGCGAACCGGCTGGCGCAGATGATCCGTGGCAATTTCCCTCTCGCTCTGCAGGGGCTCGTCGTTGTCCCGCTCTTCGGCGGGTACGACGAGCGTAGAGGAGAGGGACGGATCTTCTACTACGACGCGACCGGCGGCCGCTGGGAGGAGGAGGACTACCATGCGACCGGCTCCGGCGGTCGGCCTGCGACGAGTTCCTTGAAGAAGCGCTGGCGGCCGGGGTTGTCCCGGGACGAGGCCGTCAAGGTGGCCGTCGAGGCCCTCCTGGACGCCGCCGAGGAGGACGTCGCCACCGGCGGTCCCGATCCGACCAGGGGCATTTTTCCGAACGTCCTCGTCGTGACCGCCGAAGGCGTCGTCGAGGCGTCGGACGTGGAGCTGAACGCCGCCTACACGGCCGTGGTGGCGGAGCGAACGGGGGCCCCGGCCGGGCCTGACGCGGCGGGGAGGTCCTGATGTCGTTCATGCCCTACGTCCCGCCGGAGCAGCTCATGAAGGACCGGTCGGAGTACGCCCACAAGGGCATCGGCCGCGGTAAGTCGGTCGTCGGCCTGGAGTTCGCGGACGGCCTGCTCTTCCTGGCTGAGAACCCGAGCGCCACACTGCACAAGATCTCCGAGATCTACGACCGTATCGCCTTCGCCGGCGTCGGGAAGTACGTCGAGTTCGAGGAGCTGCGGATCGCCGGAGTGCGCCTGGCCGACCTGCGCGGCTACTCGTACGGCCGCGAGGACGTCAAGGCCAAGGACATCGCGAATGCCTACTCGCAGGCGCTGTCCACCATCTTCACGCAGCAGATGAAGCCCTACGAGGTCGAGATCCTCGTCGGCGAGGTCGCCGACGACCACGGCCGCAACGAGCTCTACCACGTCTTGTTCGACGGCTCGGTGAACGACGAGCACGGTTTCGTAGGCATCGGAGGCCATGCCGAGGCACTTTCCAGCGCGCTTGAGGGCTCCTATCAGGAGGGGCGGGATCTCGGCACCGCGGTCAGGCAGGCCGTCCAGGCTCTCTCAAGCGCCGAGCAGCGCCAGATCGAGCCCACCTCGATCGAGGCCGGCGTGCTCGACCGGACCAAGGCCCAGCGGCGCAAGTTCCGACGCCTGGGCGCCGAGGAGGTCGCCGGGATCCTCGCAGGCTGAGTACGCCTTCGAGCGCCGCCGGCCCTACACTCGGATCGTGGATCGGCGGATCTTCGGGCTTGAGAGCGAGTACGGCGTGACCTGCACGTTCCGTGGGCAGCGCCGCCTGTCCCCGGACGAGGTCGCCCGTTACCTGTTCCGGCGGGTCGTCCACTGGGGCCGATCCTCAAACGTGTTCCTGGAGAACGGCGCCCGCCTGTACCTGGACGTTGGGTCACACCCCGAATACGCGACGCCCGAGTGCGACTCGATCCCGGAGCTCGTGGCCCACGACAAGGCTGGGGAGCGGATCCTGCAAGCGCTGCTCGCCGCTGCGGAGGTCCGCCTGCGCGAGGAGGGGATCGGCGGCAAGGTCTACCTGTTCAAGAACAACACGGACTCGGCCGGGAACTCCTACGGCTGCCACGAGAACTACCTCGTCGCGCGGCAGGGTGAGTTCTCCCAGATGACCGACCTCATGATCCCTTTCTTCGTGACCAGGCAGATCTACTGCGGAGCCGGGAAGGTGCTCCATGGGCCTCGCGGGGCGCAGTTCTGCATCGCGCAGCGTGCGGAGCACATCTGGGAGGGCGTTTCCTCCGCCACGACACGGTCCCGGCCGATCATCAACACACGCGACGAGCCTCACGCCGACGCCGAGCGCTTCCGCCGCCTGCACGTCATCGTAGGGGACTCGAACATGAACGAGTTCACGACGTTCATGAAGATCGGCATCACCGATGTGGTCCTGCGGATGGTCGAAGGGAACACCGTGATGCGCGACCTGACGCTCGAGAACCCCATCCGCGCGATCCGCGAGATCTCCCACGACGTGACGTGCAAGAAGCGCGTGCGGCTGGCGAACGGCCGTGAGCTCACGGCCATCGAGATCCAGGAGGAGTACTTCGAGCGCACGGGGAAGTTCCTCGAGCGTCGCGGCGCAGACGCGCAGTCCAAGCAGCTCCTCCGGGAATGGCGAGAGGCGCTGGACGCGCTCCAAGCCGAGGAACCGGACCGTTTGGGGCGTAAGGTCGACTGGATCACGAAGCACCTGCTCATGGAGCGCTATCGGGCCAAGCACGGGCTCTCGATCTCGTCGCCGAAGGTCGCTCTCTTGGACCTCGCGTACCACGATGTGGACCGAAGTCGGGGCCTCTACTACCTCATGGAGCGTGCAGGCAGCGTGGAGCGCATTGTTGGCGAGAAGGACATCTCCGGCGCGATGCGCGAGCCGCCGCAGACCACACGAGCGAAGCTCCGGGGCGACTTCATCAGAGAGGCGAAGCAGAAACGCCGCGACTACACGGTCGACTGGGTCCACCTGAAGCTGAACGATCAGGCTCAGCGCACGGTGTTGTGCAAGGACCCGTTCCGAGCAGTGGACGAGCGTGTTGAGGCGCTCATCGCCCACATGTGACTCGGGCCTAGCGACGCTCCCGGCGAGACCGGGCCGCCATGCGGCCGCCGAGCACCCCGGCAGCGCTTGCGGCGAGGAAGAAGGCGGGGTCGACGGCGGGCCCGCGGCCCATCGACTCGACCTCGAATCCCATCTCAGCGAGGAGACCTACCCCGGGCCGGCCGTCGACCTCTACAAGCTGGTGTCGTTCCTCCAGCCCATGGGCGCGCAAGAGTTCCCAGACAGCCTCCCGGTCCTCTTCGCGCTCGAGGACGGGGACGGCCACATTCACCCGAGCGGTGCAGACCTCTCCGAGGATGGTGAGCGAGTGGTGTGACACGATGCGGTGCCGCTCGCGGCTATCCGCGAATGAGATCCTGAGCGCCCCGACGGGCCGCCCCCTCAAGACGTCGGCCGCGTTCAGGGAATGACCGCTCGTCAGAGCGGACACACCCCACTTGGTCTCGGTCCCGAGATTCCCAGGTCCGTCTGCCACAACGATCACGTCTGCGCCAAGGATCTCCTTGGCGGCGAGGAGGCCGGTCCAGAGGGTCGCAGTCTCGAGTTCGCCGCCGAACGCTTGCCCGCACGTGACGAACCCGTCCAGCAGCTCCGCCTCCCGGAGCCGCGGCACGAGCCGCGACAGCGCTCCAGGGAGCGCCGCGCCGTCGCTCATGACGTAGACCACCCGGGCCTTCGCGCTCGCCTTGGCGCCCGCAGCGATCGGGGCCACCATCGAGTGAAGCGGGGCGACGACGACGGGTGCGCCTTGGAGCCCGCGAGAGGCCTCGAGAACGTCCCGGTGCGTCTCCTCCACGGTCTCCACGGCCAGCTGCAGGGGCGTGTACCGGGCTTTCATCACGTGGCCGCCATGCGATAGCTCGGTAGGCTCGCCGGCCTCTACGGCAACCACGAGATGGAACCCGCCCGTGCCCAGCCCGAGGGCCACAGACGTCGTGTTCAGCACGACCGAATCGCCCGATCTCATAGGGCCGGTGAGCGCCGGATAGGCAAGGGCGAGAGCGCGCTCGCCGTCGACCTCGACCTCGAGCTCGACGGCCCCAGGACGCTCCCCGGTGATTGCGAGCACCCGCCCACGCCGAAGCCTGACGCCCGATCGGTTGCGATCCATCCCGCGAGTATGATGCCGCACGGATGCACCCGCTCGAGCGCCTGGTCGACCTCGTGGCCCTCATGCTCGATTCGACGCGGCCGCTGACCTTTGATCAGATCCGAGATCGCATGGAGGAGGCATACGGGCAAAGCGACGCCGCCTCTGCGAAACGGATGTTCGAACGCGACAAGGACATCCTTCGTGATGTCGGGGTCCCCATCGAGGTCGTCGCTACCGATGTCTGGGACGTCGAGCACGGCTACATCATCAGCAAGGACAAGTACTACCTGCCGGAGATCGACTTCACGCCGGAGGAGATCTCCGCGCTGCTCGTCGCGGCGCGCTCGGGTGCCGAGGGCGACGCGGCCGAGCAGGCGGTCCGCAAGCTGCTGTACGGGGCAGAAGGAGGGCTGCTGACGGGCGCGTCCGCCGCGGCGCCTCTTGCCGAGGTCGGAAGCGTCGACGCCCGTCTGACGGCCGCGGCCGAGGGCATCGCTGAGCGAAGGAGCGTCCGCTTTGGCTACCGAACCGCACGGGGCGACGAGTCCGAGCGGCACGTCGACCCATGGGGTCTGGTCTTTCGCGGGGGAAACTGGTACCTCGTGGGACTGGATCGCGAACGCGCCGACGTGCGGGCCTTCCGGTTGTCGCGCATGTTCACGGACCCCGCCGCCGCCGAGGCAGCGAGCGCCCCGCCCACAGGGTTCCGGGCAGCGGACCACGTCCAGGGCGGTCCCTTCGGCCCCGCGGAATCCGAGGAACGCGCCCTGGTCGCCTTGTCCCCCGACGTGGCCTGGTGGGCCACGAAGGATGTTCGGGGAGTCGTGATCGAGCGTAAGCGACCCGACGGGTGGATCGAGGTGACCGTCCCCACGGTTACGGGTGACGCGCTGGCGTCGTGGATCCTGTCGTTCGGGCCCGACGCCGAGGCCCTTGAGCCGATCTCGCTCCGGGAGGAGATCGTTCGCCGGTTGGAGGTAGTCCTTGCCGAGTCCTGACCGCGGGAACCGCGCGAAGACGGCGAAAGCTTCGGAACGGCTCCGCCGACTCCTCGTCATCGTCCCCTACCTCGTGCGCCACCCGGGAACGGAGGTCACGAAGATATGCCGGCTCTTCCGCGTGACCGAGGAGGAGCTGACGTCAGACCTCAATCTGCTCTTCGTGTCGGGTCTTCCGCCGTACGGCCCCGGCGACCTCATCGGCGTCGACATCGCAGATGGCCGGATTTGGATCGACATGGCGGACTACTTCAGCCGACCCCTGCGATTGACGCGTGCGGAGGCGCTCGCCCTCTACCTTCGGGGGACCGCCTTGGCGGGCACGCCCGGACTCCGAGAGGCCACGGCGCTAGCGTCGGCCCTTCAGAAGCTCGGCGAGCGACTGGGAGGCGAGGTGCTCGGTGAGCTCACCCAGCGCGTCGAGGCGGCCGAGGGGAGCGGGCCTGCCCGGACCTTGGAGGAGATCAGAGCCGCCGTTCGGGACCACGAGCGCCTTTTGATCGAGTACTACTCGGCGTCTTCGGCGGAAACCACGAGCCGCGAGATCGACCCGGAGGAGGTCTTCTCGGCCATCGGCAACTGGTACGTCGTGGTGTGGGACCACAAATCCGGCGAAGAACGCCTGTTCCGGGCGGATCGCATCAGAAGCGTTCGGCCGACCGGGCAGCGTTTCGAGCCTCGCGGCCTGGCGGGGGCGGGGCGTCCCCTCTACACACCGACCGCGAAGGACTTGCGGATCAGGTTGCTGCTTCACCCAGGGGCGCGATGGGTGGCCGAGTACTACGAGATCCTCGAATCCACCGAACGGCCAGGCGGGGACCTTGAGGTGACCATGCTTGCGAGCCGGCTGGAGTGGGTGGCCAGGCTCGTCCTTCGGCTGTCCGGAGAGGCCAAGGTCGTCGACCCCCTGGTGCTAAAAGACCAGGTCAGACACCTAGTCGTGCGGACGAGAAAACGATACGAACGCAGTAGTTCCATCGACGTAGCGGAAGCTAAACCGCCTCGCGGCCAAGGCCGATACAGGTCGTGTCATGACCACGATCCGGACGACCTGCCCCCGCTGCGGCGAAGTGGACATGGGACCCGAGTCGATCCTGCTCTCGGTGATGCAGGGCGGGCGTGAGGGAACCTACCGGTTCACGTGCCCCACCTGCTACGACGCCGTGGAGAAGCGGGCCGACCGCAAGATCGTGGCACTCCTGGTCTCGGCCGGTGTCGACGTCGCGGCTCCCGACGAGTTCGGGGCACGGACCGAGTCGATGTTCGAGGAGCACCAGGAGTTCGTCGACCCGCGGGACTCGCTGCCTGGCGGGCCCGCCTTCACGATCGACGACCTCATCGACTTCCACTTCCACCTCCAGGACGACGGGTACATCCAGGAGTTCCTGGCCAGTCAGCGCTGAGCCCTCGGCTCGGCTACCATCGGTGTCGTGTCCGGTCCGTTCATCGTGTGGCTTGCCGTTGGGCTGGTGACGACCGTAGCGATCGTCGCAATGGTGGTCGCGCTCGTGCGCCACGTGATCCTGCTCGGGCGAACGGTCACTCGGTTCCAGAAGGAGATCCAGCCGATCGCGGACGAGATAGCGTCCGAGGGCAAGCGGGCGTCCTCTCGCGCGTCCCGCGTCGCGGCCGGACGTCCGCCGGGCCGCCCCTAGGACCCCCGGGGTAGAATCCGGCCCGGATTCCGCCAACTCCGAATATGCCCACGATAGGTCCCCTCGAGCTGTTGGTCATCCTGGTCGTGGCTCTCCTCGTCGTAGGCCCAAGGCGGCTGCCCGAGGTCGGGCGCTCGATCGGCAGAGCCCTGCGCGAGTTCCGTCGGGCGCAGGACGAGGTTCGGCGGACCATGTCGCTCGACCTCGACGAAACCCCGCCAGCCACAAGCCCGCCGAACCGAGAGGGCGTTGACGCGCGCGGGGACCCGATGCGCGACCCTCCGCCGACGTCGGCGGAGGGGGAGGGGTAGGCGCGGCTGACCGGACTTCGCGCATGCCGCTGATCCCCGCCCGGTTCCGGCGTCGTCGAACGCGCGACCCCGAGGCGACGATGAGCCTGGTCGAGCATCTGGAAGAGCTGCGCACGCGGCTGCTGGTCTCACTTGGTGCGATCGGGCTCGGATCGATCGCGGGCTGGTTCCTGTATGAGCCCATCGTTGACCTTCTGCTGGACCCGTACTGCGACTACTGGGAAACGATTCCCACGAGCGTCCGTCCCACGCAGGGATGCACCCTCTTCTTCACCGGCGCTGTGGACGCAGTGGTCATCAAGTTGAAGGTCGTGGTGTTTCTCGGGCTGCTCATCGCGCTCCCGGTCGTGATGTACGAGCTCTGGTGGTTCGTCGTGCCCGGACTCACCAAGCGTGAGCGGCGTATGGCGGTCCCCTTCATCGCAACATCACTCCTGCTGTTCGCGGGCGGTGCCGTCCTCGCCTACTTGACCCTTCCCAAGGGGCTGAACTTCCTTCTCGGATTCGCCGGGTCCCCATTCGCGCCCCTGCTCACAGGCGACCGGTTCTTGAGCTTCGTGATGCTCGTGGCGCTCGCGTTCGGCATCTCGTTCGAGTTCCCGGTCGCCCTCGTGTTCCTGGCGGCCGTAGGCGTGGTCTCAAGCCGCAAGCTCCGCGACTGGCGGCGCGGAGCGATCCTGTTCATCACGATCTTCGCGGCGGTCATCACACCGTCGTCCGATCCGTACACGATGACGGCGATGATGGTGCCGCTGATCCTGTTCTATGAGGGAGCTATCCTGGTTGCCCGACTCATGGGCAAGTAGGGGTGCGAATGGCGATCAAGGGAAGGGGCAAGTCCAAGGCCCGCAAAGCGGTGACCTCCGGGCCGCGTCCGACATATGTGCCGGTCAAGCGGCCGCTGCTCGCGCGGCGAGGCTTCCAGATCACGGCGCTCGTGCTGGTGGCCGGCCTTGCGGTCGGCGGGATCTCGTACGGCCTGGCAAAGGAGCGGACGAAGCAGCGCGAGGAGGAGCTGGCCGCGAGCAAGCGGGCTGCAACGACTCGGTACCAGAGTGCCGTGGAGGCGGCACTGTCGAAGGTCGGCGGGCAGGTCTCCGCGAGCGCGTTCAGTGTCCTACCGGTCCTCCAGAGGGACCTGGACTGGCTGCGCACGGGCGACATCGTTGCGGAGAGCGCCGCGCGGGACGCGGCGGGAGCGGCCAGGAGCGCGAAGCGGGCCGCCGCCGACATGACCAAGATCCGTCCCGCGAGGATCTTCGGGTCCAAGGGCTTCGGACCCGGGTTCGTGAGAGATGGGCTGAACTCACACGCCAAGATGCTGAACGCGCTGAAGCTCTACGAGACAGCCGCTCGGCTCCTGGAGATGGCAGCCAACACGGATGCGGACGAGCAGTCCGAGTTGCTCGACCGCGCCTCGGGCGTGCTCGATGTCGCATCCACGCTCTTCGACGACGGGTATGGGGACTACCTCAACGTCCTGTGGGAAGCGGGGCTGTTCGCCCCTTCCGCCCCCACTGGCTCCGGCGGCTGATGGCCGACGGGCTCCTGCTGCTGCACGCATTCCCCCTGGACGCGCGCATGTGGGATCCGCAGCGTTCCAGGCTTCCTCCCGGCTTGCCTGTGTCGGCACCGCATATGCCGGGCTTCGGCGGTACCGAGCGGACGGGAGCGGTGATGACCATGCGATCCGCAGCCGAGCGCGCACTGTCCGATCTCCACCGGGCCGGTATCGAACGCGCGGTCGTCTGCGGGCTCTCGATGGGGGGGTACGTCGCCTTCGAGCTGTGGCGCGCTGCGTCCGCGGTCGTGGCCGGCCTCGTCCTCGCGAACACCAGGGCTGGCGCGGACACGAGCGAAGGAGCGGCCAACCGCCGGGCCCTTGCCGATCGACTACGAGCCGAAGGGAGCGGCTTTCTGACGGAGGACCCGCCGGCGTTGCTCTCCGAGTCCGCCCCGCCCGAGCTACACGCATTCGTGCGGGAGCTGATCGCCGAGCAGCCGGCTGAGGCGATCGCCGCCGCCTCCCTAGGCATGGCCGCCCGCCCGGACTCGACGCCGGATCTCGGCCGGATCGACGTTCCGACGCTCGTGGTCACTTCCAGCCGCGATACGTTGATTCCACCAGAGACCTCTGCGGCCATGGCCTCGCGGGTCCCCGAGGCGAGGCTCGCCGTCATTGAGGACGCCGGGCATCTGTCGAACATCGAAGCGCCGGACGAGTTCACCGGACTCCTGGCGGCGCACATCGCCCGCTGCGGAGTCGGATGAGCTACCGGCGGGCCACAGGACCGCCCGTAGACTTGCCTCCGTGATCGATGCGAAGCACTTCGCCCTCCGGTACCCGTTCGTCCTCGACGACTTCCAGCTCCAAGCGATCGATGCCCTCGCCGCAGGGGACTCCGTGCTCGTGGCGGCACCGACCGGCTCGGGCAAGACGGTCGTCGCGGAGTTCTCGATCGAACGCGCGCTTGCGCTGGGTGGCAAGTGCTTCTACACGACGCCGCTCAAGGCTCTCTCGAACCAGAAGTTCGGCGACCTCGTGGAGAGGCACGGGCCCGGGAAGGTAGGTCTCCTCACAGGGGACAACACGATCAACTCCGAGGCGCCCGTCGTCGTCATGACGACGGAGGTGCTGCGGAACATGCTCTACGAGAGGAGCCCTACTCTGCAGGGGCTCCTCTCAGTCGTGCTGGACGAGGTCCACTACCTCCAGGATCCGTACCGCGGAGCCGTGTGGGAGGAAGTCTTGATTCACCTGCCGCTGTCGGTGTCGGTCGTCTGCCTCTCGGCGACCATCTCGAACGCGGAGGAGTTCGGCGAGTGGATCGGGACGCTCCGCGGTCCAACCCGGGTCGTGATCGAGGAGAAACGCCCTGTTCCCCTCGAGCACCACTACCTGATCGGCCGAGATCTCCATCCGATGCACGTCCCGCGGAACGGAGAGCTCGCACCGAACCCCTACATCGTCTCGCTCGACCGCGAGGAGGTTCGGTACAAGACGTACTACCGGCGCGGTTCGGGAACGCCTCAACACCAGCGGATCGCGCGCCCGCGCGAGGGCCACCGCCGGGTGTACGTGCCCCGACGCGAGGAGGTGGTCGAGGTCCTGGCGGAGAGGGGCATGCTCCCGGCGATCTACTTCGTCTTCAGCCGCGCCGGGTGCGACCGGAGCGTCGAGTGGCTCACCGGGAGCGGTATCCGCCTAACGACCCCGGAGGAGGTGGAGCGGATCCGCGAGTTCGCCGAACTCCGAGCGGCCTGGATGGACGACGAGGACCTCGAGACGCTCGGCTTCTACGTGTTCGCCGACGCGTTGGCCACCGGGATCGCCGCCCATCACGCCGGGATGCTCCCGGTGTTCAAGGAGACCGTCGAGGAGCTGTTCGAAGCCGGGCTCGTGAAGGTCGTGTTCGCAACCGAGACGCTGTCGCTCGGTATCAACATGCCGGCCAAGTCCGTCGTGATCGAGGATCTGTGGAAGTTCCAGGGCGAGCGGCACGAGTTCCTGACGCCCGGCGAGTACACGCAGCTCACCGGCCGCGCCGGTCGCCGTGGGATCGACGAGCTGGGACACGCGATCGTGGTGTTCCAGAGGCAGGTCCCGTTCGAGCGGGTCGCTTCGCTCGCATCCACGCGCACCTACGAGCTCACCTCGTCGTTCCGCCCTTCCTACAACATGGCCGTGAACCTGGTGAGGAACTACTCACGCGAGCAGGCGCACCGCCTGCTCGACTCCTCGTTCGCCCAGTTCCTGGCCGACCGCGGCATCGTGGCACTCGAGCGGCAACTCGAGCGAGACAATGCGGACCTGGAGGGTCATCAAGGGCGGCTGCGGTGCGATCTCGGTGACTTCTCCGAGTACTGGGGGCTGCGTGAGAGGGCTGATCGGATCCGGGAGGAGGCTCGCAAGGGCGGCGAACGCCTTCGGGCCGAGAGCGTGCGGGCGGCTCTGGCGAGCCTTCGGCCGGGCGAGGTGATCCTCGTCGCGCGCGCCCGGCGTCGCGGGCTGGCCATCGTCCTGTCGGTGCGAGACGGGCGGCCGACGGTGCTCTCGCAAGACCGCAAGTCGTTTCGCCTCTCATCGCGGGACTTCCAAGACCCGCCCGCGGCGTTGACGACCATCCCCCTTCCAAGGGTGGGGAGCGCTCGCAGCGCGAGGTTCCGGCGGGACCTCGCCGCCCGACTGAACACGCTGGACGTTCGTCTTCCCAAGCCGACCAAGAGACGGGTGGACGCCAGGGCCGAGCAGGAGGCCACGCGGCTGGAGCGGCGGGCCGAGCGGCATCCATGCCACGCGTGTCCGGATCGAGCTGAGCACGAGCGCTGGGCAGTCCGAGCGCGCCAGCTCGAGCAGCGCATCCGTGGGGTCGAGCGGCGGATCCACACGAGAACCGAGACCCTCGCGCGCCAGTTCGAGCGGGTCCTCGGGGTCCTGGAGGATCTTGAATACGTCCAGGGATTCGCGATCCAGCCGAAGGGGCAGATGCTCGCCAGGATCTACGGCGACGGGGATATCCTGATCGCCGAGGCGCTGGCGGAGGGGCTGCTGGACGACCTCTCTGCCGCCGAGACCGCAGCGCTGATCTCGGTGTTCGTGTACGAGTCGCGTGAGCGTGTGCCGCACCGTGGCGAGATGCCGACCAGCGAGAGCGCACAACGATACGAACGCCTGCTGGGCCTCTACCGGAGAATCCGGAGGCTTGAGGATGCCCACCACGTCGAGCTGTGCCGCGAGCTGGAGGCCGGGTTCGCGACACCGGTCTTCCACTGGGCGGAGGGCAGGCCGCTCGAGTACGTGCTCGGCGAGATCGATCTTGCCCCAGGCGACTTCGTCCGCAGCTGTAGGCAGCTGCTGGACCTCCTGCGTCAGATCGGGGACGTCGTGGGGGAGCAGTTGGCCGGTCGCATCCGGCAGGCGGCCGACGCGGTCAATCGAGGTGTGGTCGCCTACACGGGCGTCTGACCGGCACCCGGTTAGGATTCACCCGCCATGCCGAGCCCGTTCGGAGAGCTCACCGTGATCGTCAACCCCCACGCGGGGAAGAAGCGAGTGGGGGAGGGGGTTCCCGAGCTGGAGCGCACGCTCCAGGCGCGCGGCCTGCCGTACCGCCTGCTTAGCACAGAGGGTCCGGGGGACGCCACGCGGTTCGCGCGTGAGGCTCTCAGGAGCGGTAGTCGCTTCCTTGTGGCGGTCGGCGGCGACGGCACGGTACACGAGGTCGTGAACGGCATGTTCGCCGACGGAGATCCGATCGCCCGCCGGGCCGTCCTTGGCGTCGTCGCCGCAGGGTCCGGATGCGACTTCGTACGGACTTTCGGATTGCCCGGCGACGTCACTCGCTCCTGTCAGCACCTCCTGGGGGAGAACACGTATCCGCTGGACGTCGGGAGGATCACCTGTGTCGGCCCCCACGGCGAGAGCGTCGTGCAGTACTTTCACAACGTGGCGGAGGCGGGGCTCGGTGGGGCCGTCACCGCCCGAGCGGAGCGCCTGCCGAAGGGGCTCGGACAGACGAAGTACTTCGCCGCGTTCTGGCTCACGCTGCCGCGATTCAAGCTCGCTCACGTCCGCCTGCAGGCCGACCAGAGAAGCTATGAGGGCCCGGCCGTCATGGTGATCGTCGCGAACTGCCAGTACTACGGGGGCGGGATGAAGATCTCACCGCGCTCCTATCCAGGCGACGGGGTTCTCGACGTGCTCGTCTTCGAAGGGCCGAAGTCCGACGCTGTCACACTGCTTCCCAGGGTGTATCGCGGAGAGCACATCCCCCACGAACACATCCAAGAACTCCGTGTGAAGCACGCACTCGTCGTCGATGCGGACAGACCGCTTCCGATCGAGGCCGACGGAGAGGTGCTCGGCTTCACGCCGGCAACCTTCGAGGTCCTTCCCCAGGCCGTCTCTGTGAAGTTGTAGGCGTCTCAGGGAGCTCTCTTCGCTCAGCCGCCGGAAGTCGAGGGAACCTACTCCCTGCTTAGCAGGACATAGAACGCGTATTCACCCGAGAAGGTGCTCGAGCCCTCAACACCCTCGCCCAGGTAGACACCTCCGCTGAACCCGTTGCCCCGGATCAAGTAGACGGTGTACTTGGCGCTCGCCGACCTGCCGTCGATCCTGTCCTCGATCGTCCACCCGTTCTTCGGCAGGTTCTCGTCGAAGAAGGAGCGAAGCTCTTGGAGGCTCTTATCGCACGAGAAGAACACTGAGTACTTGTCGCTCCGGCTGAACGAGTACACGGGCCCGGCGTCATCGGGGATCGGGACCGATTCCGGGAAACCCTCCGGAAGCGTGCCGCCCCCGATATCGATGGTCCGGCCGCCGCTCGAGACCACGGTGGGGGAAGCGGTTTCGGTCGGACTGGCAGTGGAGCCGGCCGTGGAGCTGGTCGTGGAGCTGGTCGCCGCCCCCGTCTCCGATGCCTGACCGACGTTGGTCTCGGTGGGGTTCTCGGAGCATGCGGCGGCGACGACGACGGTCGCCAGCGCGGCGATGACCGAAACGATCCTCCTCCTGAACATCTGAGCTACCTCCTAGCGCAAGCCGGTGTGCCCTCGGCCAGCTCGTGGGCGGCCGGGCCGCTTCAGTCGCGGCCGACGGCGAAATGCTCGGCTTCACGCCCGAGTCTTCGACTTCGTCCTGCAAGCGATCGCTGAAACTGCAAGCGACCGCAGCGCTACGTCTGATTCAGCGTCACCCAGAAAGCGTACTCACCGGAGAAGATGCCCGAGCCTGGGGCGCCCTCGCCCACGTAGACACCCCCGTTGAACCCATTGCCCTCGATCACGTAGACGGTTCCCGTGCCGGTCGAGGAAGTGAAGTCCGACTTGACGGTGATCGTCCACCCGTTGCCCGGAAGGTTCTCATCGAAGAAGGACCGCAGCTCGTCAGAGCTCTGACTGGACGAGAACCAAACGCCGTAGCCTCCTGAGCTGACCGAGTAGACCGGGGTGGCCCCATCGGGGATGGGGAAGGAGTCCGGGAACCCCTCAGGAAGCGTCCCGCCACCGATGTCGACCGTCGTGCTCCCGCTTGAGATGGTGGTTGGGGACACGATCACCGGGGAGGTCTGATCCCCCCCGTCAGTGCCCTCGTCGCCCGAACACCCGGTCGCCAGAAGGGCGATCAACAGGGCTCCTGCAATCAAGGCGATCCTCTTGCGGTTCATACGGACTCCTTCCTCTCGTACGCCAGGAGCATACGCCCCAACGCCGACCACGGGGCCCACGCAGGCGACAGCTCAGCCCAGAACGCGTCCACCCTTGTGGGTGCTGCGATGCCTCGTACCTGACTGAGTAGACCGGAACCGCGCCAAGCACAAGCCCCCACCCCAGCGGCGGGACCTACTCGGGCACCAGTCCCACGAAGAACGCGTGCTCATCCGGTGGCGCCGGCGCGCCGTGGACGTAGATGCTTCCCTCGAGTCCGTAGCCCGAGATGTCGTAGCTGGTGGACCGCCGCCTCGGATGTCCGGCCTCCGTTCGTGCCGGTCTCGTCCCTGGAGCACGCAGCCACCGCGACGACGAGTGCCAATGCCCCGCGATCAGAGCGACGCTTCTGCGGAACACCTACCCCCTCCCGACACGCGGAGCATACCCCGGTCAGCGGCGGGGACGGACCTTCGTCCCCTCGGGAGTGTCCATGACCTCCAGCCCCATCGCCTGGAGCCGGTTGCGTAGCTCGTCCGCAGTTGCGAAGTCCTTCGCCGAGCGGGCCGCGTCCCGCTCGGCGACGACCTCCTCCACCTCGTCGGTCGGTGTCCATCCCTCTCTGACGTCCCGCTCGAGGTCGAGACCGAGAACCTGGTCCCACGACGAGAGGAGCGCGCACTTGTCGCCATCGGGGATACCCGACGACACGAGCTCGTTCAGGACGACCACCGCGCGAGGCATGTTCAGATCGTCCCCAACCGCTTCGCGGAACCGTTCGTCGTACGCCTTGGCCTCTTCGCCGAGCGTCGCCGAGGGCGTGCCCCACCCGGCCATGCGTTGCCGGAGGCGCTTCACAACACCGTCCGCCTCACGCATCTTCTCCTCCGAGAAGTCCATCTCGCTCCGGTACCGGGTCTGGAATGTGAGGTACCGGTAGGAGAGGGGATCGAGGCCCGTGGCCGCGAGATCGCCGATGCGCAGGATGTTGCCGGAGGACTTGGCCATCTTCTGCTCCTTGAGGCGCAGGTGGCCCCCGTGGACCCAGATCGAGACGACCTGGCGGCCCACCGATCCCTCGGACTGCGCTATCTCGTCCTCGTGGTGCGGGAAGATCAGGTCGACACCCCCCGTGTGGATGTCGAACCGCTCCCCGAGGTACTTCATCGACATCGCCGAGCATTCGATGTGCCAGCCCGGGAACCCTTCACCCCAGGGGCTGTCCCACTTCATCAACCGAGAAGACCCGGCGTTCTTCCACAGAGCGAAGTCGGCGTGGTGGCGCTTGCTCGGATCCACCTCTAGCTCCTGCCGGTGACCCGCCCGGAGCTTCTCCAGCGTGTTCCCCGAGAGCTTCCCGTATTCGGGAAACGACCGGACGTCGTAGTAGACGGTGCCGCCGACCTCATACGCATGGCCCTTCTCCAGGAGCCGCTGGGTCAGCGTGAGCATCTCTGGGATGTGCCCAGTGGCCCTCGGGTAGACGTGGGCGGGCCTGATGCCGATCGCCCTGGTGTCCTCGAGGAAGGCCTCCGTGTACTTGGCGGCGATCTCCCCGGCCGACAGGCCTTCATCGTCGACGGCGAGCTGCATCTTGTCCCGCCCGGTGACGCTCACCTCGTCGGTCATGTGGCCGACGTCGGTGATGTTCATCACCAACGTGACCTCGTACCCCTCGAACTCGAGGGCGCGCCTCACAAGGTCCGTCAGCAGGAAAGTCCTGAGGTTGCCGATGTGTGCGTAGCGGTACACAGTGGGCCCGCACGCGTACATGCGGACGTGGCGATCGTCCAGCGGGACGACCTCGTCGAGACGACGCGTGAGGGAGTTGTACAGCCGCACGATCACCTCAGCATACCCGCGACCGACGAAGCGCCTAGGGGCTCAGCGCTCGTCCCTCGAACGGTATCGAGAGGACGACTGTCGTTCTCGTCTGGACGCCGCCCTTCTCGCGCAGGCGGCGGATCAGGTCCTCCAAATGCTCTGTGGTCCTTGTTCTGACCTTCAGGACGTAGTTGGCCTCCCCCGCGACGCTGAAGCAGTCCTCCACCTCGTTGAGATCCTCGACTCGCTGAGGCAGGTCGTCGGCTTGGGTGGGATCGAGCGGCGTGACCGCGATCAGCGCCGTGACCGACAGACCCAGGGCCTCCGGATCCACGATTGCCCGATAGGCACGGATGATGCCCGCCTGCTCAAGCTTCCTTACTCGGTCGTGGACGGAGGAAGGAGACAGGCCGGCCCGGCGGCCGATCTCCGCGTAGGTCGCCCTGGCGTCCTCCTGCAGAGCGGCGATGATCTCCAGGTCGCGATCGTCGAGCACGCCCGGATCATACGTTCGGCCGGCCCGGGGGAGAACACAACCCCCGATTCGGCCCATTGCATGACGAGACCCTCGCCGGGTACAAACCAGGGGTCTCGAAGCACGGCCCCCTCTCCCGGGCCGGGAGAGGGGTCAAATGCTCATCGCCTGCCCGCACCCGGGGCCGCGGCTCCTGCCCGCCGACGGGTCCCGTGGCGGCCGAATCCTCACCATGCTCGATCCGGAGGCCGCGACTTCCTACGAGGCGGCCGTTGCGGCGCTGGTCCCAAGCATCGAGCGCTCACTTCTGCCAGGTGTCCTGGCCAATCGGGCCAGGCTCATCCGCTCCGTGCCGCTCTCACTTCGCCTCGAACCGTGGCGCGCTGCGCGGGAACGGCTCGCACGCGAAGCCCGTCGTCTCATCGCTCACGCGGGCGCGATGCTGGTTGCGGACGTACGCTCGTGCTACCCGTCGATCGGCTCTCAGGCCGTCTTGCGACGCCTCCGGGCGCTCGGGTGCCCACCCGACACGGCCAGCGAGCTTCGGTTTCGTCTGGAGTCGTTCGAACGCGCCGGCATCCCCGGGCTGCCCATCGGACCCGAACCCTCGGCTGTGCTCGCCAACGCGGTGCTGTCTGAGGCGGACAACGCGCTGGCCGCTCTGGGGGCGGATCACCTGCGCTGGGTGGACGACTTCTTCGTCTTCGCTCCCGATGCCCACGCTGCGAAGGCAGCGCTCGGTGCGCTGCGTCGTGGATTGGACAGTGCGGGGCTCGAGCTGGCCGAGGAGAAGACGCGATTGGTCGAAGGTCGCCCGCACATTGTGGCTGCCGTCAGCCGATGTGCAGTGTCGGCAGTCGAGCCCGGCTATCATCGCGCCGGTCATGCTCACCCTGTACAGGGCATCGAGGATCCACACGCTCTCGCACCCACCGGTGGGCGAGTGGGTCCTCGTCGACGACCGGCACGTCCAGCGGGTCGGGTCGGGTGACCCTCCCGGGGCGGACCGAGTCGTCGAGCTTCCCGGCACGACGATCCTCCCCGGCTTCATCGACGCCCACGTCCATCTCACCGGTACCGGTGTTCATCACCAGGCGCCACAGATCGCCGGGGCGCGCTCCGCCCGTGAGATGCTCGATGCGCTGAGTGCGATCCTTCGGGAACGGTCGGGGCCCGTTCTCGTTCAGGGCTGGGACGAGACCAGGTGGGCAGTCCGACAGATCCCCGATATCCACGACCTCGACGCGCTTGGCGACCGACCTGTCGCCGCGGTACGGGTCGATGGGCACGTCAGCCTCA
>JBFMCN010000098.1:0-10018 GCA_040754475.1 Actinomycetota bacterium
CCCATCACGTTCGCCGAGTTCATGGAGCGCGCCCTGTACGGACCGGGAGGGTTCTACGAGCGGCCCCCCGTCGGACGTGAGGGGCATTTCGTCACCAGCCCACACGTGCACCCAATCTTCGCGGAGCTGCTCATGCGCGCGTTCTCGGAGCTCTGGGCGGACCTCGGACGGCCCGATCCGTTCCCGGTCGTGGAGGTCGGGGCCGGAGATGGCACGTTCGCGCTGGACCTCGTCCGGCTCGCCGCCGAGCGCGACCTACCCCTTTCCTACACGGCGATCGAACGAAGCCCGGGCGCGCGCGAGCGGCTTCTCGAACTTGGTCTGGAGGTCGCCGCCGCCCTGCCGGAGAAGCTGGAGCGCACGGTCGTGTTCGCGAACGAGCTGCTCGACAACCTCCCGTTCCGTCGCGTGCGAGTGACCGGCGCCGGGCTCGTCGAGGTCAGGGTCGGCGCCGAGGGCGACGCTATCGTGGAGGTGGAGACCCCCGCCGACGAGGATCTCGCGGCCGCCGCACCGACGCTCGACGTCGGGCAGGAGGCGACCGTGCCGGTGGGCGCGCTCAAGTTCGTGGACGCCGTCGCAGGGACGCTGCGGACCGGCTACGTCCTGGTCATCGACTACGGCTCGGTGGAAGGTGGCTCGGCCGGTGAGGTCCACGGCTACCGGCGACACCGCGTCCTGGGCGACGTCCTCACCGACCCCGGCGGCAGCGACATCACCGCCGGAGTCGACCTCGCCACGATCTCGCGTCGTGCGGTCGGCGCCCGTCTGCAGGCTCACAGCCCGACCAGGCAGCGGGATGCGCTGCTCGCGCTCGGCTTCGCCGACTGGAATGACCAGCAGCGCGAGCGTCAGCATTCACTTATGGGCACGGACGAGGCTGCCGACGCGGTTCGGATCTGGGAGGGACGCAGCCGAGCGAGCCTGCTCGTCGATCCTCAAGGACTCGGCCGGCTTTGGTGGCTGCTGATGTCGAGTGCCGGGCTTCCCGCGCCGGCCTGGCACCTGCGGGCCTCCACCCGCGTGTTCGACTAGTCCGAAGACGGCTACCTGTCGACGTCCCCGACCACGAACAACAAGCTTCCGAGGATGGCTACGAGGTCGGGGATCAACGTGCCTGGGAGCATCGCCGGAAGCACCGAAACGTTGGAGAACGAGGCCGTCCGCATCTTCAGTCGATACGGGTACTTCCTGCCGTCACCGACCAAGTAGTAGCCCATGATCCCGAGCGGGTTCTCGGTGCGAACGTAGATCTCACCCTGGAGGCTCAACTTCCTGGGGAGCTTCGAGACCATGTAGGAGCCGGCCGGCAGCTTCTCCAGGCACTGCTCGATGATCCGGCAGGACTCGTGCATACGCTGGACGAGCACCCACAAGCGGTCGTAGGCGTCGCCGTGCAAGCCCACCGGCACGTCGAACTCGACCTCCCCGTACTTCTCGTAGGGCTCGTCCTTGCGCGGGTCCATCGCGACTCCAGAGCCCTGCAGCACCGGGCCGGAGCACCCGTACGCGACGGCCGTCTCGGGTGGGATGATCCCGACGCCCTTCGTCCGGGCGAAGATGATCTCGTTCCCCATGATCAGGTTGTCGAAGTCCTTCAACTTCCGGCGGACCCACTTCAGGACCTCGGCCGATTCCTTGAGGAACCCGCGCGGCAGGTCCTCCTTCAGCCCGCCCACCCGAGAGTAGGAGTGGTGCATGCGGGCGCCGGTACACGATTCTGTGAGGTGCTGGATCATCTCCCGCTCGCGGAACGCGTAGAACATCGGTGTCATGGCCCCGAGCTCCAGCGGGAAGGAACCGGTGAACACCAGGTGGTTCAGGATCCTTCCCCACTCGGCCATCATCGTCCGGATCCACTGCGCCCGTTCGGGGGGCTCGATGCCGGCGAGGCGTTCCACCGCGATGACCCACCCAAGCTCGTTGTTGAAGGCCGAGATCCAGTCGTGGCGGTTCATGAGGACGAGGACCTGGCGGGCGTCTCGATACTCGGCGAGCTTCTCGGCACCCCGGTGCATGTAGCCGATCACCGGCTCGGCGCGCTTCACGACTTCACCGTCGAGCTCCAGGATCAATCGGAGCACGCCGTGGGTCGACGGGTGCTGCGGGCCGATGTTGAGGATCATCTCCTCGGTCCGCAGTCCGCCGGGGGCGGAGACCTCGATATCGATACCCCCGCCTCGCGCCATCCAGTTCTCGGCTGCGGTCGAGAACACGGCTCGATCTTCGGGATTCACGGTCCCCTATTGTGCAGGATGGAAGCCGCCGACGACCAAACCGTCGGCTGCGCGGCCAAGCGCCAGCTAGCCGATCTGCGCCACGACGGCGACCTCGACGGATGCTCCGAGCGGCAGCTCGAGAACCCCCACCGCCGCCCTCGCGTGCCTGCCCTGGTCCCCAAAGATCTCGACGAACAGATCGCTCGCGCCGTTTGCGACCTTCGGCTGATCGTTGAAGCCTGGCGCCGACGCCACGAAGACCTGCAGCTGCACGATGCCGTGCACCCGGTCGAGCGATCCGAGGGCATCCTTGAGCGCTGCGAGCGCCTGTAGCCCACAGCGCCGCGCGGCGGCTGCCCCCCCCTCCAGGGTGACGTTCCCCCCGACGTGACCCGGGTAGAGCACCTGGCCTTCCTCTATGGCGACCTGACCCGACACGAACGCCAGCTCGCCGCTCACACGGACCGGCATGTACGAGCCGACCGGCTTGGGAGCCGGCGGCAGCTCGATCCCGAGCGTGGTCAGCAGTTCCTCGATACCCACGTTGATCGACCTCCTCGCCTTCGGGCGATTCTGGCAGACGCGAGCAGGCGAAGCACCGGGGGTATCCTTGCGCCAGACCTCATGGATGCCTCGCCCGGAGCTCGGTCACGCGCTGCCGCGCCTCGTGGCAGACCGCCGATCAGGACCCCCAAGGAGCCGCTCCTTCCGGTCTTGTTCGTCGGGGTGATCTTCGTGGGCGCAGTTCTCGTCGCGCTCCTGCTCCTCCCGCTCTTCGGAGCGGCCGGCCTCGGCGCGAACGCGCTCAACGACCGACTCGAGGAAGCCGGCGCCTCGTTCCTCATGCCGCACTTTCCGGAGCGCTCGCGGATCTACGCGGCCGACGGTTCCGTGCTCGCGACGATCTACCTCGACGAGAACCGAGAGATCGTGCGCCTCGACCACATCGCACCGATCGCGCGGAAGGCGGTCGTCGCCATCGAGGACGACCAGTTCTACGAGCACGGGGCGGTGAACGTGCCATCCATCCTCCGGGCGGTGATCGCGAACCTGGTCGCCGGTCGCATCACACAAGGCGGATCGACCATCTCGCAGCAGCTCGTCAAGAACGCCGTGATCGGGTCCGACGAGCAGACGTTCGCGCGGAAGTTCCGGGAGGCGGCCCTCGCAATCCGCCTGGAGCAGAAGTACACGAAGGACGAGATCCTCGAGATGTACGTGAACGATGTCTACCTCGGTAACGGCGTCTACGGGATAGGCACGGCCGCTCGCTACTACTTCAACAAGTCGGCCTCCAAGCTGACGCTCCCCGAGGCGGCGCTGCTCGCAGGGATGATCCGGAGGCCCGGTGACTTCGACCCGGTCCTGCACTACGACGACGCCCTTGCCCGTCGCAACCTCGTTCTCGACCGCCTGGGGGACTTGGGATGGGTCCCGCCATCCGAGGTCGACCGCGCGAAGGCACAGCCGATCACGATCTCCCCGAAGGCCGGGCAGTCGAAGACGAGGGTCCGGCCGTTCTTCGTTCACTACATCGTCGGCTCCATCCTCGCCAACGCCGACGGCGAGTTCGACGCGTTCGGCCACGACTACGAGCAGCGCAGGCACACGCTGTTCCAGGGGGGCCTGAAGATCTACACGACCCTCTGGCCTTCCTGGCAAGAAGAGGGCGAGGAAGCGATCCGGAACAGCTCGAGCATCAGCTTGACCGAGGGTCCGGACTCGTCCCTGGTCTCCCTTGTCCCCGAGACCGGTGCCATCCGCGCGATGGTCTCCGGCAAGGACTACAAGCGGGACCAGCTCGACCTCGCGTGGCGCGGCCTCCGGCAAACGGGTTCGGCCTTCAAGCCGTTCACGCTCGCGGCAGCGTTCGAGGAGGGGTTCCCCGCGGGGAAGGTGTACAACTCCGCGTCGCCCTTCTGCTCGCCCAGGTGGTTGTCGGAGGACCACTGCGTCTCGAACGCCGAAGGTGGGGGCGGCGGTTACATGAACCTCTGGCAGGCGACGCAGAACTCCGTCAACGTCGTCTTTGCCCAGCTCGCCCTCGACGTGGGGCCTGAGAAGATCGTCGAGGTTGCCCAGAAGATGGGTATCACGGCCCCGCTCGACGCCGTCGCAGCCATCACGCTGGGGGTCGAGGAGGTCTCGACCCTCGACATGGCCTCCGGGTACGGCACGCTCGCCAACGAGGGCGTCTACTGCCGACCGTTCGCCATCGCCCGGGTGGTCCTCCCCGACGGCCAGAAGCTCTACCAGCACAAGGCCGAATGCAAGCGAGCGATTCCGGCGGACGTAGCGCATCAGATCACGGCGATGCTGCAACGAGTGGTCTGTTGCGGCACCGGCACGGCGGCCAACATCGGACGGCCGGTTGCGGGCAAGACCGGCACGTCCCAGGACTACACCAACGTCTACTTCGCCGGCTACACGCCCCAGGTCGCGACGGCGGTGTGGGTCGGGTTCCCCGAGGGCCAGGTTCCCATGAACACGTACTACGGGCACTCGGTCTTCGGAGGAACGGTCGCCGCACCCATCTGGCGGACGTTCATGGTGGCTGTCACTGCGGGCATGCCCGTCGAGTACTTCCCACCGCCGCCGCCACAACCCTCGGGAACGATCCCCGACGTCGTCGGCATGAAGTCCGAAGAGGCTCAGGAGACGCTCGTGGCCGCCAACTTCACTCCGATCGTCGAGAAGGTCGACTCGAGCGAGCGGAAGAACACCGTGATCGCCCAGTCGCCGGCCGGAGGCACGGGCGCCACGCTCGGCAGTGGCGTCACGATCCAGGTCAGCAAGGGGAACCAAGAGCCGGTCGTCGTGCCTCGCGTCGTCGGCATGGCCGAGCGGGACGCAGTCGTGACGCTGAGAGCCGTCGGCCTGAAGGTGAAGGTCGTCTACGTGGGTGTCACCGACCCCTCACAGGATGGCTTCGTGCTGGCCCAGACGCCGATAGGCAACAAGCAGGTCGACTCGGGGACGGTCGTCACCATCCAGGTGGGGAAGATCGGAGCCAGCCCCGGTCCGTCGCCGAGTCCCAGCCCGAGCCCTTCACCGAGCCCCAGCCCTTCGACACCGCCGCCGACGCCTCTGCGGAGGGACTGAGGCCCTCAGCCGCCGAGGCGGGTACGGACCTTCGCCTGAACTGCAGCGCCGTCGACCTTGCCCTTGGCCTTGCCCATGACGGCGCCCATGACCTTGCCCATGTCCTGTTGTGAGGAGGCTCCGGTCTCGGCGATCACCGCATCGATCAGTGCATCGACCTCTGCCTCGGTGAGCTGCTCCGGCGCGTAAGCCTTCAGCACCTCGCGCTCGGCGGTCTCCCTGTCGACGAGGTCGGCACGCGCGCCCTTCTCGAACGCCTCGATCGACTCGTTGCGCCGCTTGACCTCGCGAGCCGCCATCTCCCGCACCTCGTCGTCGGAGAGCTCGTGGAGGACCTCCTTCTCGCGGTTCGTGATGGCGGTCACGAGCATGCGGAGGGCGCCGAGGCGCACCTTGTCGCCGGCCTTCATCGCGGCAGTCATCTCTTCGCGGACCCGCTGCTTAAGGGTGGGATCGGCCACGTAGACTTGCCTCCCGTGCTCGCTACGATCCTGATCGCGATCCTGGCCGCCGGCGCTCTGTGCGTCGCGTACGGCGTCTTCGTCGAGCGACGCTGGTACCGGCTGGCGAGGTACCGCCTCGACATCCTACCGGCGGCCGGACCGGACCGGCTCGTCGTGCTACACCTGTCCGACCTTCACGTCACCGCTGGATCGGACAGGCTGGCGCGTTTCCTCGCCGGACTGCCCGCCGCCGACGTGACGGCCGTGACCGGGGACATCGTCGGTGAGCCGGAAGCCGTCGAGGAGGCCGTCGCCATCCTGCACACCGCACGCGGGCGGCTCGCCTCGTACTTCGTCCTCGGCTCCAACGACTACTACGTGCCGAAGCCCCTCAACTACCTGGCGTACTTCCGCAAGGGGCGAAGGCGGAGGGGTGCGAGGCGAGGCCGGGCACCTGAGCTCGTAGCGCAGCTCGAGGCCGACGGGTGGACCCACCTGAAGAACGCTCGGAGGCTGGTTTCGTTCGACGGGCTCGACGTCGAGGTGCTGGGGCTCGACGATCCGCACATCGACCGCCAAGATCTGCGCGTCGCGCCGAGACGCCACCCGGAGCGCTTCGGCCTCGCCATCGCCCACTCCCCCGACCCGGCGCCGGAGATCGCCGCGCTCGGGTACGACCTCGCCGTGTACGGGCACACGCACGGCGGGCAGGTCCGGATGCCGATCGTGGGAGCGCTCGTGACGAACTCAGACGTCCCCAGGCGGATCGTGTCGGGCCTCGTGCGGATGGGACGGACCTACGGCCACATCTCCCCGGGCCTGGGCACCAGCAAGTACGCCCCGTTCCGCTTCATGTGCCGGCCCGAGGCCACGCTCCTCGAGCTTCGCAGGCGCGAACCAGCTACTCGGGTCGAACCATCCGCTCCGGCTTGACGAGCTCGTCGTACTCGGACTCGGTCAGGTAGCCGAGCGAGAGCGCGGCTTCCTTGAGGGTGGTCCCCTCGTGATGCGCCTTCTTCGCGATCTCGGCCGCCTTGTCGTAGCCGATCTTCGGCGTAAGGGCCGTGACCAGCATCAGGGAGCGCCCGACCAGATCCGAGATGCGTTCGCGGTTTGCCTTGATGCCCTCCACGCAGAACTCGCGGAACGTCCGGCACACGTCCGAGACGATCGCAACCGAGTGCATGAAGTTGCGGATCATCACCGGCTTGAAGACGTTCAGCTCGAAGTTGCCCTGCGAGCCGGCGACCGTAAGCGCGACGTCGTTTCCGAAGACCTGGCAGCAGACCATGGTCATGGCCTCGGACTGCGTGGGGTTCACCTTGCCCGGCATGATCGAGGACCCCGGCTCGTTTTCCGGAAGGTCGAGCTCACCGAGGCCGCTTCGCGGTCCGCTGCCCAGCCAACGGACGTCGTTCGCAATCTTCATGAGCGAGACCGCGAGCGTGCGGATCGCGCCGTGGGCCATGACGAGTGCGTCGTGAGCGGCGAGCGAGGCGAACTTGTTCGGCGCGCTGGTGAAGGACAGGCCGGTGAGCTCCATGATCTTGGCGGCCACCGCCTCCCCGAAGCCCGCCGGCGCGTTCAGGCCGGTCCCCACCGCGGTTCCTCCGATCGCCAGCTCGTACAGGCCCGGCAGCGTGTCCTCGATCCGCGACATGGCGGCGTCGAGCTGAGCCGCGTATCCCGAGAACTCCTGACCAAGCGTGAGGGGCACAGCGTCCTGCAGGTGTGTTCGCCCGATCTTCACGATGTCGTCGAACTCGGCCGCCTTGCGAGCCAGCGCGTCCCGCAGCTCACGCACCGCCGGGAGCAGCCGGTGGACGACCGCCTCGGCCGCCGCGATGTGCATGGCCGTCGGGAACGTGTCGTTCGACGACTGCGACATGTTCACGTCGTCGTTCGGATGGATCGGCTTCTTCGAACCGAGGACACCCCCGGCCATCTCGATCGCGCGGTTGGAAATGACCTCGTTCGCGTTCATATTCGACTGCGTCCCCGAGCCGGTCTGCCAGACGAACAAGGGGAAGTGCACGTCGAGCCTGCCCTCGATCACTTCCTCGGCCGCGCGGAGGATCAGATCCGCCTTCTCGGGCGGGAGCTTGCCGAGGTCCCGGTTGACCAGGGCGCAGGCCTTCTTCAGCATCCCGAACGCCCGAACGACCTCCACGGGCATCCGGTCGTCGCCGATCGAGAAATGGTGGAGCGAGCGCTGCGTCTGCGCGCCCCAGTACCGATCCGCGGGGACCTCTACCTCCCCCATGCTGTCCGACTCGATCCTTACGCCCTCTTGCGGCATCGCTTCACCTCACAGGCTCGTGACCCGTTCGAAAACCCGTTCGTACCCTGCGACCATCGCCTCTTTCGAGAAGAGCCGCTGCACCCGCTCCCGGCAGACCGCGGGATCGATCTCGCCGAGACACCGGAGCCGATCGGCGGCCTCCCGAGCGTAGTCCTCGACGCTGACGATCCACCCCGTCTCGCCGTCCGCGACCACCTCGGGCACGGAACCACGAGGCGTCGCGATGACCGGCGTCCCACACGCCATGGCTTCGGTCATGACGAGTCCGAACGGCTCCGGCCAATCGATCGGGAAAAGGACAGCCTTCGCGCGCCGGAGCAGTTCGACCTTCTCCTCTTGCGTGATCTCGCCGTGCACGACGGCATCCCCGGGGAGGTTGGGCTTGATGTTGTTCTCCCACTCCTCTTCCTCGGTCCAGTGCGCGATCTTCACGGCGGAGACGATCCTCATGCCGGCGAGCTTGGCCGCGTCGATCGCCCGCTTCCAACCCTTCTCGGGCGCGGCGCGTCCGAGGAAGAGCACGAAGTCGTCCTTCTCCGTGTTCATGGAGTAGAAGTCCATGTCGATCCCGTTGTAGACCACGCCCGCATAGCGGAGCGAGCCGTTGGCGCGCTTCTGCGACTCGCTGATCGCCACGAACCACACGCGGTCGGCGATCAGGCCGAACAGCCGACTCATGTCCGGAGTAAACGAGCCGTGGAGCGTGTGGACGGTCGGGATCCCCGTCTCTATGCCTGCGGCGAGCGCCGAGAATGGCGAGTGCACGTGGAGGATGTCGAACCGCTCCCGCGCATTCCGCAGCGAGAACATCGTATGGGTCGTGTCCAGCACGATGTCGTTGATCAGCCTCGAGCCGGGGGCCTTCTCGAAGACGTACTCGAGCTTCGCCTTCGTGACCGAGTCCCCCGTGGCGAACAACGTGACGTCGTGTCCCGCCTCGACCAGACCGTCCGCCTCAAGCGCGACGACCCATTCGATCCCGCCATAGCCCTTGGGCGGAACTGCCAGCCACGGCGGGCACACGATCCCGATCCTCAAACCCACGCCTCCCTGTTCCGGCCAGTCTGCAAGAGCGTACCCGGCCGCGCGACCGTCCAGCCGCTACACTTCCCACGCACGGGACGTGGCGCAGTTTGGCAGCGCGCAGCGTTCGGGACGCTGAGGTCGCGGGTTCAAATCCCGCCGTCCCGACCAAGAAGAGGTCGGACTCCATGAGTTGTCCCACAGCGCATCCAGTGTTTGACGAACCCCAAGACGCGTGGCTAGCCTTCCCCGCGGGCCGCACCATGCAGCCCGCTTCCTCATGACGAGAGAGCAGACCGGGAATCGCGGTCGGATCGCGCGGGGCGCCCTTGCCCTGCTGCTCGTCCTCTCCGCCTCCGTGGCAACGGCCACGCTCTCCTCCGCCGCCCCGTCGCGCAAGGACGTCGAGGCTGCGAAGGCGAAGCTGAGAGCACTCAACAACCGGCTCTCGCTACTCGACGAGCAGTTCAATCAGGAGCAGATCCGGCTCGGGGAGATCCAGGCGAGGCTCTCCGACGCTCGGGCGGCCGCCGCCGCCGCCCAGGCCACGGCGGACGAGGCGACCGCGGACTTGAACGCAAGGGCGGCGCGCGCGTACCAGGGGGCGGGATCGGAGCTGGAGCTGCTGCTCGGATCAAGCTCCTACGGCGAGTTCTCCGACCGGCTCGAGTTCATAAGCCGTCTCGCGCAGGCCGACGCGGACGTCGCAACCGAGGCCGCGAAGGCCAAGCAGCAGGCCCGGTGGGCCGCCGAGCGAGCCTCTGAGGCGTTGGAGGAGCAGCAGTCGATCCTGGCCTCGCTACGCGAGAAGGAGTCCGAGCTCAAGGCGGGCATCGCCGAAGCCCAGGCTCTCTACGAGGAGCTGAACAAGGAGTACCACGCGGCTCTGGCGGCGGCCGCGGGGGCGGGGGGGGGGGCGGGGGCCGGGC
>JBFMCN010000099.1:0-6192 GCA_040754475.1 Actinomycetota bacterium
GAGCCGCTCCAGGTCTATCTCGGCTTGGGCCCCAGTTTGCACGTCCCGGGCCGCCTCGCGCTCCAGTAGGGAGGCGATCTCGTCCGGATCGTCGGTGCGATCGATCACATCTCGCACCACGTCCGACCAGCTCTGGATTCGCCGCTTCGCGAGATCGCAGACGCGATCGACCTTGCCGAGCCGGCCGAGCCCGGCAACGACGGGCTCGACGGACTTCGCGGGTCCCGTTTCGACGACGGTTGGCTCGCTGGCGTCGAGCAGATAGGCGGCCGTGCAGCGCTGGCGACCTGCAAAGAAGGTGTCGATGGCGGTGATACCGGGCTGAACCTCGAACGTGACCGCATCCACGGCAGCGAGTCCATCGGCGGGGCTGTCGGTCCCGCCTGCTACGGTCCCGAGCGGGAAGGGGGCTCATGCATGGTGACGGTCAACGTCGTGGTTCTGGCGGGTACCGTGGCGGCGGATCCTGTGGAGCGCCGAATGCCGTCGGGTGACGAGGTGACCGAGCTGAGGCTGTCCGTTCCTGAGGCCGGGAAGCGCCTCCTCCCTCTCCCGATCGCGGTCTGGCACAAGACGGTCGGCAGGCGCGCGGTGAAGGAGATCGCCAAGGGCGACGACGTGCTCGTCTTCGGTCAGCTGGCGAGGCGGTTCTATCGAAGCGGAGCAGGGGCGCGGAGCTTGACGGAGGTCGTGGCTACGGGGATCAGGAGGATCGATCCAGCGAGTGAGAAGTGAGCACAGGTCGAGCCGGGGGACCGTGTCAGTCGAAAGGCCGGACGACCATGCCGGTGCGAGGCTTGGGCCAGAAGTAGGTCGACTTCTGGGGCAGGCGCTCGCCGCGGTCGATCACAGACCGAATCCGTCTGGCGGTTGTGGGAGGCAAGATGAACGCGGCGGACGCCTCCCCGCACCGGACAGCCTCCTCAGCTCGAACGGCGTCGGGGGTGAATGCCAGGCTGCCGCCGAGTTCGTCGAGCACGTACTTGTGCAGCGCGTACACGAGCGGGGGTTCACCCTGCAGTCGGGCGATGCGATGGACGAGTGCGCCGTTCTCGTGGGTGGCGAGGCCGTAGGTGAGGCACTCGTCGTTAACCTCAGTCAGGACCTCCTCGAGGTCGCGGACGCGTTCACCGTGAAGGGGGACCTTCCCCGACTTGAGGACCCGATGGACCGGTAGCACGGGCGGGTCCTCGGTGGCGGCGTCGACAACGAAGACCATGACGTCATCCCAGGGGCCCGGGCCGTGGAGGGCACGCATCTCGTCGCGGTATCGCAGCGCCATCGTGTACCGATGGTGGCCGTCGGCGATCATCAAGGACTCGCGAGAGAGATCTAGCGCAACGCCCCCGTCCTCCTCGACGACCCACAGCCGGTGCTCCACGCCCTTGTCGTCGGACATCTCGGCCTCGGGGCTGTCGCTGGCGGCCTCCTCGAGCAGGCGTGTGAGCGTCGCGGAAGGTCCCGAGCAGACGACGTAGATGCACGACAGGTTCGCCTGAACGGCCCGCACTAGCCTGAGGCGATCCTCGACTGGTCCGGGCATCGTTCGCTCGTGCGGGATGATCGAGCCTCCCCAATCCTCCAGGCGGACGGTGCAGATGAGGCCCCGGAGCCTGCGGCGCTCCCCGCGAAACGCGAATCGCATCTCATACGGGTAGTAGGAGCGGGCCGAGGTCGGAACCAGGATCCGGTTGCGCCTCATTCGATCGAGCTCGGAGGCCGCAGTCTTGTACCTGTCATCAGTCTCGTCGTCGGGCGACTCCTCTCGGAGATCGATCCGGATGATGTTGTGAGGGCTGGCGTCGAAGAATCTCCGCTCCTCCTCGGCCGAGATTGTGTCGTAGGGTGGGGTCGTAACCAGCTCGAGCGGGCCGGCTCGTGCCGGGTCGTAGAGCAGACCGACGAATGGAGATGGCTGGAGCACGGCGTCTTGTATAGCAGACACCCTCAGGATCACACGGCATACGACCTCTTCTCGGAAGGAGTGCGCTTCCTGGAAAGCGGTCACCCGCACCAGGCCGTGATGGCCCTGTCGCGCGCGAAGCTCTACGAACCGGACAAGCCCTCCATCCGCAAGGCCCTCGGTCGGGCCCTGTTCATGGCTAGCCGGATGGCGGGGGCGCGGCGGGAGTTCGCCAAGGCCGTGCAGATCAACCCGGCGGACGATTGGGCGCACTTCGCGCTCGCGCTCGCGTGTGAGCGGACCGGCGAACGAGCGCGGGCCCGTGGGCACCTCAAGCTGGCGATGGCGATGAGACCGGGTCAGCCCGAGTACGAGCACGCCCTGCGGAGGATGGACGGCAAGTGAGTCTCGCAGAGCGGTACGACTGCTTCCTGTTCGACCTTGACGGAGTCGTGTATCGGGGCGATCGCGCGGTGCCTCACGCTTCCGAGGCCGTCGCCGCTCTACGCGCGGCGGGACGGCGCGTGGTGTTCATGACGAACAACTCGAGCCTTACGCCCGAGCAGGTCGCGGAGAAGCTCGTCCGCCTCGGCATCCCGGCGTCTTGGGCGGAGGTGGAGACCTCCGCCCAAGCCACGGCAGAGCTGCTGGCAGACCGAGGCGGGGGAACGGCGTTCGTCATCGGAGAAGAGGGCATCCGAACGGCGCTGTCTCAAGCGGGGATCGAGATCTGCGACGGCGAGCCAGAGCGCGTAGACCATGTGGTCGTCGGATGGGACCGGGCGGTCGACTATGCAAGGCTCCGCACGGCATCCGTCCTCGTTCAGTTGGGCGCCAGGCTGGTCGCCACGAACGCGGACGTCTCCTACCCGGCTCCCGGCGGCTTGCTGTGGCCTGGTGCCGGCGCACTCCTTGCCGTCATCACGTCGGCGACGGGGGCAACCCCCGATGTCGTCGGCAAGCCGAACCCACCCCTGTTCGAGGCAGCGCTGCGGAGGGCCGGGGGAGGCAGGCCACTAGTCGTGGGAGACCGGATCGAGACGGATCTGGCGGGGGCCACGGCGCTCGGATGGGACTCCCTTCTCGTGCTCACCGGGGTCACCAGCGACTCGGATCTCGCCGCGTCCGGCCTGCGTCCGACGTATGTCGCTCGTGACCTATTGGCGCTGTTCGAGGAGCCGGAGCCGACTGTCCGTGTGAGCCCTTAGAAGAAGTCCGGCCGGGGCGGAACCTCTAGGACGCGACCTCGCTCTCCGCGTGCGCGGAAGAACAGCCAGGCGCCGGCCATCCCGAAGACGAAGCCGCCGACGTGGGCCCAGTACGCCACGCCACCGTTCACCTGCGTCCCAAGGCCGCCGACGCCGCTGAACAGTTGCAGGACGAACCACACACCGAGGACGACCACCGCCGGGAGCTCCACTGCCGTGATGAAGAAGAAGAAGACCAGCGTGTAGACGCGGGCCCTCGGGAACAGCACGAAGTAGGCGCCCAGGATGGCTGCGATCGCCCCGGAAGCGCCGAGGTTCGGGATGGCCGAGCTCGGGCCGAAAGCGAGCTGCAATCCGGTTGCCGCAAGGCCTCCGAGCATGTAGAAGGCGACGAACGTGATGGGGCCCAGCCGGTCCTCGACGTTGTTCCCGAAGATCCAGAGGAACAGCATGTTGCCGGCGATGTGCAGCCACCCACCATGGAGGAACATCGCCACGAAGACCGAAAGCCACCAGCTCTTGTCCGGACACTCACGTTGCAGGTCCTGCTGGGTGGCGACGGCTTCCTGGGGGCTCACTCGAAAGCTGGTCTCGATCGCCAGACGCGCCCCTGCACCGCCGTCGGCTAGGCTCGTCTGGTGGGTGACCTCGTAGGGGATCTCGGCCTGACAGAAGAAGAAGGTCTGCTGCTCCTCCTCGTAGTCGTGACCGCCGCGGAGGGTGGGCTGCCAGAGCAGGAAGATCGCGACGTTGGCAGCGATGATGCCGACGGTGACCCATGCGAACCGACGGGTTGGGTTCACATCCCGGATGGGGATCAAGCCACGCTCCTCGCCGGACCCACGTGGCGCGAGCGTAGCAGGGCGACCGGGGCATGATGAACGCTCGGCCTGGGTACCAAGAGTATCCTTGGGCCAGAGCGCATCGGGAGGCGACAATGAACGCAAGCGATGTCCGCAAGTACATCGAGGCGGCGCTCGAGAGGCTGACGCCGGCCAAGGCGCAGGAGATCGCCCGCTCGATCGCGCAGGGCCAGGGCAAGGAGCAGGTGCAGAAGTTCGCCAAGGACCTGATGAACTGGTCCAACAAGAATCGCGAGCGCATGGTCGAGCTCATCCGGCGCGAGGTCAGGGCCCAGTTGAACCTGATGGGTGTGACCACCGGCGACGAGCTGGAGGCGCTGAGGGATCGCGTCGACCGGCTGGAGCGCGCTGGCACCACCAGGCCTGTCCCGGCGAAGAAGAGCTCGGCGGCCAAACGCTCTCCTGCCAAGCGCCCGGCCGCCAAGCGCCCGGCCGTGGGGGAGCCCGGCTGAGCCCGGGTGCCGTGAGCCGGCGGCGGCTGGACATCGAACTCGTCCGACGCGGACTGGCGCGAACCAGGACTGAGGCTCAAGCGGCCGTTCGCGGAGGTCTGGTCCTCGTGGGCGGGCGGCCCGCAGAGAAGGCCTCAACGCTGGTGGCCACCGACGAACCCGTTGAGCTTGCGGGAGCGTCCAGGCGCTTCGTCTCGCGCGGAGGGGAGAAGCTGGAGGCAGCGCTCTCCCGATTCGGGATCGACGTGTCGGGCCGTGATTGCCTCGACGCCGGGGCTTCCACGGGCGGATTCACCGACTGCCTGCTCCGGCGCGGCGCGGCCCGCGTGGCCGCCGTCGACGTCGGGTACGGTCAGTTGGCTTGGTCGCTCCGGAGCGATCCCCGCGTCGTCGTCCTCGAGCGGAAGAACGTGAGAACGCTGGCTCCGTCCGATCTGCCGTTCGTTCCGGACGTAGTCGTTGCCGACCTCTCGTTCATCTCTCTGCGGCTGGTCATTCCCGCGCTGGCGGCGGTGGTCGCCAACGATGGGAAGCTCGTGCTGCTGGTGAAGCCTCAGTTCGAGGCCGGGCGTGGGGATGTGGGCAGGGGCGGGGTCGTCCGGGACGCCGCCGTATGGCAGCGTGCGATCTCAGATGTGGCGGCTGCATGCTCGGCGGCAGGACTCGGCCCACAAGGAGTGATGGCGTCACCGCTGAAGGGCCCCGCCGGGAACGTCGAGTTCGCGCTCTACGCGATCGAGGGTGCGGCCGGCTTGCCGGTCGAGCTCGATCGGGCCATCGGTGAGGGGCACCAGATCGGAGGGCTCACGTGAGGCGGGCTGGGTTCGTCATCCATCCGTATCGCCCGGCGGCAACCGAAGTGGGACACAGGCTGGCCGCGTGGCTCGAGGAACGCGAGATCGAGACCCGCTGGTTCCACGACGAGGGGAGCGAGGACCCGGAAGCGGTGACCGCCTTCGCTGCTGGACTCGACCTGATCCTGTCGCTGGGCGGGGATGGGACGTTCCTGCGCGCCGCCCACGTCGCCTCTCACGGTGGATGCCCGGTTCTGGGGGTGAAGGTCGGCCGCGTGGGGTTCCTTACGGAGGTCGAACCTGAGGACGCCCCCGAGGTACTCGAGCGCGCGATCGCCGGGACGGCCCGGATCGAGGAACGACTCGCCGTTGTCGCAGACCCGTACGACTCACGTGTGGAGCCGCAGTGGGCCCTGAACGAGATCATCGTGGAGAAGGGCGTGCGTCACCGGCTTGTTCACCTCGCCCTGTACGTCGACGACGCGTATGTGACGGCCCTGTCGGCCGATGGGGTCATCGTCGCTACCCCGACCGGCTCGACCGCCTACTCGTTCTCCGCGGGCGGCCCGATCGTGACGCCGACGATCCGCTGCCTGCTGGTGACACCGGTCGCGGCCCACATGGTGTTCGATCGTTCGCTCGTGCTCTCGGCAAGCGAGAAGGTCACGCTCGAGGTCATTGGTGACGAGGGAGGAGTCCTCTCTGCGGACGGCCGCGCGAGCTTGGATCTGCCAGTAGGGGCCAGGGTGAGGATCGGCGCGGCTCCGAACCCTGCCCTGCTCTTGCGCAGGAACGATGCCCCTGCGTTTCACACGCTGGTTCGCCGGAAGTTCGGGCTGCCCGGTGAGGACCCCTCGAATTCGGACTAGGAGTCGCCGGGCCGGCGGAGGAGGCACGTCCGTGGCTCGGAGTCACGGCCTCCGCCCTCCCGATTACACTCCGCCCGTGGCCGAGCGTAGGTCTGTGCCGGGG
>JBFMCN010000100.1:0-12503 GCA_040754475.1 Actinomycetota bacterium
GGGGGGGGGGGGGGGGGGGGGCGGGGGCCGCCGCGCCCCCCCCCCCCCCGCCCCTCCTTTGCCTCGGTAGGATCGGCCACCACCGAGACGTCCCTCCGGCTGGCGGCCTCAGTCCTGGAGGATCGTCGCGAGCCAGGCGTGGACCTCGCCGCCCGGCAACTTGCTGGCGAGCGCCTCCGGGTCGATGGACTCCACCCTCCAGGGTGGGATGAAGGTTCCTCGGATCTCGAGTCGGCTCACGCGCCGCGGGCCGAAGCCCCACGGGTTCCGGTCGCTCCAGCACAGCAGGAAGCAACGGCCACCCCGGTGAAGGGCCGTCGACAGGCCGAGGGCGTACTGAGGGCGCTCGTCGTCCTGCAGGGTATGGAACAGGCCAACGTCGACGATCGTGTCGAACGTCCGCCCGAGCTCGGGGAGGCGCAATGCGTCGAACACGAGGAACTCAGCCTTGGATTCCTGTTCGGCTGCCTTGGCCCGGGCGCGCTCGATGGCGGCAGGCACGAGGTCGATACCGAGCACATCGTGGCCCCTGTCGGCGAGGAAGATGGCGTTCTCGCCCGTGCCGCACCCGACGTCGAGGACGGTCCGGAGGATCGCGCCCGCCTCCTCCAGCCGGACGATCGCCGGCTGCGGGCGACCGATGTCCCAGGTCGGTGAGCCCTCGTAGGCGGTGTCGAAGAAGCCCACTCCTACCAGGTGACGGGGGGGATGCCCGGGTCGGACTCGGCAGAGTACCGCCCGGCGCCGTACGACGACAGGTCTCGATCTCTCAGGCCGGCGATGAAGTCGGTCGAGAGCACCGCGGCAAAGGGGCGCTGGTCCAGACGGTTGTGCTGAACTGCGTTCTGCCGGACGTACGAGCCGAGGTTGTCCCGGTAGCGGTAGTCGCGCAGGAAGGCCGCGACGTCGTCGCGTGTGATCCCCGCATCCCACATTGCCCGCTCGTTCAGGTAGATCTCAGAGGGCACGACACTCTGCACGATCCGGAAGATGGAGCCGCCGAACTCGCGCTCCAGAGCCTCTTGCAGCTGGATGGGGTCCACGCGAACTCCTCCCATCGTCTCGACGGTGGGGCACTGGCCGTGGTCGGCGCAGACGATCAACGCGAACTCGCCCGGCGCGAAGCTCGTCTCGAGGTAGGACGCCAGGCGTCCGAGCTGCTCGTCGGTGGCCTCGAGCGCGAACCTCTCGCGAAGGGACAGCATGTTGTAGATGTGTCCGGTGTAGTCGGGCGACTTGTAGTTGGTGTACAGCAGGTCGGTGGCGTCGTGCCGCCCGATGCCCTCGGATTCGAGCGCCGCCTCGATGAGGTCGCCCTGGTAGCGGATGATCGGGGGAGTGCAGCAGACCGCCCGGCCGCCGGGGGCGAACTTCGCGTACTTGTCGTCTACTCCCGGGTCGGCGTAGCTGGTCTGGTGATGCGTGAGTGTGGATAGGGGCGGTACCTGCTTGGGCAGCCGATACAGCGCGGGGTTCTGCGGCTGCCACTGGAAGGTCTGCTTCTCGTCCCAGTAGACGGCCACCGGCTTGTCGCCGAGGGGCATGCCTCCCTTGCCGAGCATCCCCAGATGCCAGACTTGGTACCCGATCTCGCCGACCCACGCCCTATTGTCGGTGGCCTCCATCCACAGGTCGGCCAGGGTCGGCACGAGGATGTCGCCCGGATCCGCAAGGCCCGGCGTCCCGTAGGCCTTGCGGACGCTATTGCCGTCGCGGATGTTGTGGCCGGTGATGCCGTGTGCCCGCGGGAACGCCCCGGTGCCGATCGTCGCATGGGAGGACGCGGTCACCGCCGGGAACGAACCAGTGATCGCGTTGCGATATGTCGCTCCGCTCCGCATCAGGCGCTTCAGCTCCGGCCATGCGTCCGGCCAGGTGTCGTTCAGCACGTTCCATCCGCCGCCGTCGATGACAAACGTGACGACTAGCTTCGGCGGCTTGTTCGGACGGGGAATGCCGGGGAGCAGCCGACCGTCCGCCGCCTTGAAATCGTCGAACCCCATCAGTCGAGCCGTGGTGGGGGCCAGGTCTGCCAGTGTGACTCGATCGGTGTTGTCGAGGGGGGGCACGATTCCTGGGGCGTAGACGACTATCGGGACTCGTTCCAGGTACATCCACACGAGCGCGTGGCTCGAGCGCGGGTCGTGAGGCATCAGCGCGCGGGACTCGCTGGCGTAGTTGGCAGTAGATCCGGGGGTGAGTACGAGTTGGAGATCCCCGAGGCGCTTCGGGTGGTAGGCGCGACGAAGCAGCTCCAGGGCCTCGGCTCCGAGATCGCGCGCCATCGCCTCTAGGTCGGGCCGCGGGTCCGGCCGTACGAGGCGCCTGAGGGCACGCCCCCCGGCGGCCCCGCTGGCAATGAGCGCCAGCCCCGCCCCGGCAATCACACCAAGGAACCGACGGCGTCCCGGGTTCGTCGGGCCCTCGGCCACGGGTCGTGCCCAGGCGGCCAGCAAGACCGCCCCGAGCACCAGCAGCCCGGCGACGGCGGCCCCGACGAGGCCGCCGGTGAAGGCGACGACGAGAGCGGCCACGCCGCCGGCCACCGCGAACAGGATGAGAGCGCGCGCGGACCGGTGCACCACGGAACCTGATTCTGCCACACGGCGGGCCAGGCGCCCCAGCCGTCGCTCTGAGCTGTCGCCGGGCGCTGCAGCCCGCGCCGGTCAGGTGCGCTTGCGGGGGAGGTCGAGGAACGGCGTCTGGACGACAGTCGCACCGGCCTTGCCCGGTTCGCCCTCGATCATCAGCCCGACCGACACCCGCGTGCCGGGAGCGGCGATAGGCGCGGGCACGGAGCCGAAACCGATCATCTTCTTCAGCGTCGGAGACCACGTGAGGCTCGTGGCCCTTCCGATCTGACGCTCCTGCTTGTACACCGGCACGGGATCTCGGTGGACGGTCGGGGACACGGACGGAGGCAATCCGTGGTGGGCGAACAGCTCCTCGATCCCGCTCCAGTCGACTTCGAGGCCGACGAGGCGCCGCTTTGGGCCACCCCCAGCCTGTTCTTGCTCCAGGGCGCGCCTGCCCACGAAGTCCGCTTTCCCGAAGTCCACGAGCCGGCCGAGTCCGATCTCGAACGGTGAGTATTCCTGGTCGGGGCTCATCGCGTAACGAACGCTCGTGTACTCGGCCTCGATGAGTACGAGGGCCGCCTCGACCCGGGCCACGTCGAGCGCGCGGATACCCGCCGGCCGGATGCCGAAGCCCTGGCCGGCATCCCAGAGCGCGTCCCAGAGATCGACCGCCGCCTCGGTATAGACCCACAGTTCGTATCCGCGGTCGCCCGTGTACCCGGTGCGCGTCACATAGGTCTCCACGCCGCCGATCTCGGTCGGCCGGCCCCGGAAGTACCGGAGGTCGGCCCAGTCCTGCCGTGTCGCCGCCTTGAGGACCTCACGGGAGAGCTTCCCCTGCAGCGCGAGGGCGGCAACCCGTTCGCTCACGTCCTCGATCTGCACGTCGAGGCCGTGGGCGTTCAGCTTCAGCCAGCGGTAAGTGGGATCGGCCGCGGTCCAGAAGTACAGGTTCTCCTCTCGGCGTGTGATGGTCCCGTCGTCGACGACCTTGCCGCGTTCGTCGCACCAAGGCGTGTAGTAGACCTGCCCGAGCTGGAGCTTCGTGGCGTCGCGCGTGATGATCCGGTCGACCAGCCGCGTCGCGTCCGGACCTGAGACGATCAGCTTGTACAGCGGGCTCACGTCGATGAGAGCGGCAGCCTCGCGGATCGCGTTGTACTCGATGTCGTGGAAGTCCGCGTAGACGGCGGCCGAGAAGTAGCCGGACCACTCGCCCCAAGCCATCTTGGTGTTGAGTTGCGAGGTGCGTGGGTAGAACGCGGTGCCGATGCTCACGACCCTTCTCCCATGATGCCGACAGCGCCATCGTGCACGCTAGCATTGCGTGGGCGCGGCACGCGCTGCCCGGCACGGGGTTCTTGGTCCAGCCGCCGGACGGGAGGGGGAAGGTGGCGCGGCGCTACGACGTGGTGGTTGTCGGAGGCGGCCACAACGGCCTGACGGCGGCTGCTTACCTGGCGCGCGCCGGCACGAAGGTTCTCGTGCTCGAGCGGCGTCACGTACTCGGCGGCGCGACCGTGACGGAGGAGGTCTTCCCCGGGTTCCGGTTCAGCGTGCTCTCCTATGTCGTCTCGCTGCTTCGCCCCGAGATCATCCGGGAGCTGGACCTTCCTCGGCACGGCCTCGAGATCCTCCCGCTCGACGGCACGATCACGCCGCTCGACGATGACCACCTGTGGCGTGTGAACGATCACGGCAAGACGATCCGGGAGATCCGCCGCTGGTCGAAGAACGACGCGGAAGCGGCCGAGGAGTACGGCCGGCTGATGGTCGACATGGCCCGGTTCGTGAAGCCGGTCCTTTCGATGGTGCCGCCGGACCCGGCGAAGCTGTCCCCTCGCGAATGGATGCCGGTCCTCTCCCTTGCGAGGAGCTTCCGCGACCTGACGCAGCGCCAGCAGTCAACGTTCATCCAGCTCATGACCATGAGCGCCGCGGACTTCCTCGAGCAGTGGTTCGAGACCGAACCGCTGAAGGCGACCATGTCGGCATCGGGCATCATCGGCACCTTCCAGGGTGTTCGCTCGCCGGGCACCGCCTACGTGCTGCTCCATCACTACATGGGCGAGATCGACGGCGCCTTCCGGGCGTGGGGCATCCCGAGAGGGGGAACCGGGGCCATCGCATATGCCGTCGCCTCGGCGGCGCAGGAGGCGGGTGCGGAGATCCGGACCGAGGCTCCCGTCGCGCGTATCGAGGTTCGAGGCGGCCGAGCCACGGGCGTGACGCTCGAGTCGGGCGAGGAGATCCGGGCAGGCGTTGTGCTCTCGTCGCTCGACCCGAACTGGACGTTCTTGAGGCTCATCGAGAGCGGCCTCCTGGACGACGGCTTCATCGCTGAGGTCAAGCGGTACACGTACCGCGGCTCCTCGGGCAAGGTGAACCTCGCCCTCGACGGGCTGCCGGAGCTTGCCTGCAAGCCCGGTAGGGGAGAGTGGCTCCGAGGGGCCATCAGCTTCTCTCCGTCGATCGACTATATGGAGCGTGCCTACGACGACGCCAAGTACGGGCGCTTCTCCCGGCGGCCGTACATCGACTGCATCATCCCGACGCTCGTCGATCCTTCGATGGCGCCGCCGGGCAAGCACGTGATGAGCTGCTTCGTGCAGTGGGCGCCGTACCGCCTGGAGGACGGCAAGGCGTGGGACGACGACATGCGGAACGCGTTCGGCGAGACCGTCATGGACACGCTCGAGGAGCGGTTCCCGAAGATCCGCGACCTCGTCATCCACAAGCAGGTCCTGAGCCCGCTCGACATCGAGGACATGACCGGCCTGACCGAGGGGAACATCTTCCAGGGCGAGCTCTCGCTCGAGCAGCTCTTCTTCAACCGGCCCGTTCCCGGATGGGCTCGGTACCGGACGCCCATCACCGACCTGTGGCTCTGCGGCTCGGCCGCTCACCCCGGCGGAGGCATCATGGGCGCACCGGGCCGCATGGCCGCGCTCGAGGTGCTCAAGACCGGGCGCTTCGCTCGGCGCGGCTCCAGGGGGTCGGCTTGATGCGGGAGCTCGACGCAGTCGTCGTGGGCGGCGGACACAACGGTCTCGTGACGGCCGCCTACCTCGCGAGGGCCGGCCGCCGGGTGTTGGTGCTGGAGCGCCGAGCGAAGGTCGGCGGGATCCTCGAGACGGTGGAGATGGCACCTGGAGTGAGGGCACCCGGGATCGCGCACACGGTAGGGCGTCTTCGGAGGTCGGTGATCGACGATCTGGAACTCCTCCGGCACGGGCTCGTGCTGATCGACTCGCCGGTCCGCGTGTTCGCGCCACAGCCCGACGGCTCGGCCCTCACGCTATGGGCCGACGCCTCGAGGACTGCCGAAGAGCTCCGCGCGCGCTCGCGACACGACGGCGGCGCCTACCCGGTCTTCGATCGAAAGGTCCGGAGCCTGGCGAGCTTCGTCGCCTACCTGAACGCGGCCACGCCCCCAGACGTGAAGACGCCCAAGTTCGCCGACCTGGTTGCAGGGCTTCGCACGGGCAGGGCATTCAGGGACCTGGGGACCAAGGCATCGCGGGAGGTCACGCGGATCCTGCCCATGGCGATCGCCGACGTCGTGGACGAGGTCTTCGAGGACCCCGCCGTACGCGGTGCGATCGCCTCTCGCGCGGTCTCCTGCGCCGCCATGGGGCCGTTGTCGGCGGGCACGGCTGCGACGTTCCTGTCGGACTCGGCGGGCAACGACGGCGGCGCGCCGGGGCAGTCGGTCATCGCTCGTGGCGGTCCTGGCGGGCTGGCCGAGGCGCTCGGGTCTGCGGCAAGGAGCTTCGGCGCCGAGATTCGTACCGGCGCCGAAGTCGCGCGGATCCTGACGCGAGATCATCGCGCGGTCGGAGTCGCGCTCACGGGCGGCGAGGAGATCCACGCCTCGGTGATCGTCGCGAACGCCGACCCCAAGCGCACGCTGACGACGCTCGTCGATCCAGTCGTGCTTGGACCGCACCTGATGTGGCGAGCCGGCAACATCCGCGCGCCTGGCGTCGTCTCGAAGGTGAACCTCGCCCTCTCGGCCCTTCCGAAGTTCCCCGGCGGCGACGAGGAGCGGCTCAAGGGCCGGATCGTGATCGCGCCTTCGATCGATTACTTGGAAAGGGCGTTCGACGCGTCCAAGTACGGCCGCATCAGCAGCGAGCCCTTCCTCGAGGTCACGATCCCGACGCTGTCCGATCCGGCCCTCGCCCCCGAGGGTCGGCACGTGATGAGCGTGATCGTTCAGTACACGCCCTTCGAGCTGCGGGACGGGGACTGGGGGAGCGAGCGTGATTCCGTTGGCGACCTGGTCGTCGGGACGCTGGAGCAGTACGCGCCCGGCTTCGGCGAGCTTGTCACGGCCCGGCAGGTGACGACGCCCGTCGACCTCGAGCGCGAGTACGGGCTCTCAGGCGGCCATCCTCTCCACGCCGAGCCCGGCCTGGACTGCTGGTTTGCCTGGCGTCCGCTTCTCGGGCACGCGAACTACCGCTTCGGGATCGAGGGGCTCTACCTGTGCGGCTCGGGAGCGCACCCCGGGGGCGGCATCACCGGCGCACCGGGGGCGAACGCCGCCCGCGAGATCCTCGCCGATCTCGGGAAGGGCAACTGAACGCTCGATCCGGTGGGAGCCGCGGAGACCCGGCTCAAGAGGCGCCTGGGCTGGGTCGATGAAGCTCGGGGGGATGCTCACCGAGTCCGATCTCGCTCAGACCTCAGCGGCGCTTCGCCGCGTGGTGGACAACGTCGAGCGTGTGATCGCCGGCGGACGCCGGGCCGTGGAGGCGGCCGTCGTCTGCCTGTTCGCCGAGGGCAACCTGCTGCTCGAGGGCGTTCCCGGTGTGGGGAAGACGATGCTCGCCCGGGCCATCGCGGCTTCCATCGACGGCACGTTCAGCCGCGTCCAGGCCACCCCCGACCTGCTTCCTTCGGACCTGACCGGGATCTCCGTCTACGATCAGGAGACCAAGGGGTTCCGGTTCGTTCCAGGACCGATCTTTGCCAACGTCGTCCTCGTCGATGAGATCAACCGAACGACGCCGCGCACGCAATCGGCGCTGCTCGAGCCAATGGAGGAGCGGCAGGTCACCGTCGAGAACGTCACACACCGGCTCCCGGAGCCGTACCTGTTGATCGCCACGCAGAACCCAATCGAGCAGCACGGCACCTACCCGCTTCCGGAGGGTCAGCTCGACCGGTTCACGATGGCCGTGCAGGTCGGCTACCCGGAGCACGAAGCCGCCAAGGACGTCGTGTGGCGTCAGATGCTCCACCATCCCATCGAGGACCTGCTGCCGGTCCTCGCCGCGGAGGAGGTCACACGGCACCGGCAGGGCGTGCGGGCCGTCCACGTCGCCCCGCTGGTCGTGGACTACGTCGTGGCCGTCGTGCAGGCGACCCGTGGCCATCCCGAGATCGTGCTCGGGGCGTCGCCGCGTTCGATGCTCGCGCTCACGAGGACCGCTCAGGCGAAGGCCGTTGCCGAGGGGCGCACATACGTCCTGCCCGACGACGTGAAGGCGCTTGCCCCTGCAGTGCTCGGGCACCGGCTCATCCTCAGATCCTTCGACGCCGCCGGGAGCGCACGCGGAGTCGAGCTCGTGCGCTCGATCCTGGAGCAGGTTCCGGTTCCCCTCGGGGCGACAGGGCGAGGCTAGGTCATGCTGAGGCCTCGCCGTCGGGCTGCGGGGCTCGCGTTCGGCGCAATCCTGCTGTTCGTTGTCGGTACGAGCGTCCAGGCCGGATGGCTGCTCGTCCTGTCGTCGGTGCTGCTCGGGGCCTGCGTCGCCGGCGCGCTCCTGCCCATCCGTATCGTGCGCAAGATCGACGTCGAACGGCGGGCGCCGCCCCGAGTGTCGCAGGGCGACGAAGTAGCCGTGGATCTGATCGCCGTGAACTGCGGGCGGGGGATCAAGCTCGGTCTCGAGGTCGAGGACAGGCACGTTGCGGCCGTCCGGGTCGCCATCCCCGCGCTCGGTCCCGGGGAACGCGTCGTGATTGGGACAGCGCGACGCGCCGCCAGGCGCGGCCGCAACGAGTCGACATCCGTAACGGTCCGCTCGGCTGCGCCCTTCGGGGTGGCGGAGCGGCAACGGACGGTCGTGGTCCCAGGCACGACCCTTGTCCACCCGAAGGTGGTCCGACTGGGTCCGCTGCCGATGATCGACGCGCTTCCCACCCATGAGCACGCGATCCATACCGCTCCCCGGCGCGGTACCGGCCCCGAGTACCTGAGCATCCGCGAGTACCGGACCGGGGACAGCATGCGCCACGTCCACTGGCCGTCGACTGCCCGCCACGACGCGCTGATGGTCAGGGAGTTCGAACAGGAGCGGACCAGACGGCTTGCGATCGTCGTCGACACCTCGGCCGACGCGGGAGAGGAGGATACCCCGCTCGATTCCTGCTGCTCGGTGGCAGCGTCCGTGGCCTTCGCGGCGCTCGGGCGCGGTCGGGGTGTCCGCCTGCTTGCCGCGCGGGGGGGCCGGCTCGAAGTGCTCGCACGGGCTGAGCCTCCGCGCATCCTCGAGTGGCTCGCGGAGCTACGGCCCTTCGGCGGCCTGGCGCTCGCCGACGTCCTGCGGGAGCTCGGGCCGCACCTGCGCGGCGTCGAGACGCTCCTCGTCGTTCTTCCGACGTGGCGGGCGAACGCGACCGGAGGGTTCGTCGACGCAGTGTCGGCCCTGTGCGGCAACCTGCCGAGAGTGACCCTCGTGCTGGTCGATGCAGAGAGCTTCGAACCCGACCGCCGCGCCCCGGCTCTCGGGTCCGAGGAGGTGGATCGGCTCGAGCTCGCGGCGAACGAACGAGGAGCGAGCGTCTACCGGCTCCGCGCCGGGGAGGACCTGGCCTCATGTCTGTCGAAGCCCTACGTGCGCGCCGACTGAGACGGCCCAAGGAGCCGCCGGAGGATTCGATCCGGCTGCGTGCCGTGGTCGGCGCCATGGTGATGGTGGCGGTCGCGGCCGTCGTCGCGCAGGGAGCAGCGGACGGCTTCACCGCGACGGCCGTGCTCGTGCTCGTGCCCACGGGCTACGTGTTCTCCTACGTGCAGCGTCAGAAGGCAAACGTCACGACCAAGGTCGTGCTCGCCGTCGGCTTGGTCGTCGCGTTCGGGGCGTTCCTCCAGAACGTTCGGTTCGTGCAGAGCACGGACCAGGCCAGGATCCCACTCGCCTCCCTGTTCCTGTGGGTGCAGGTGCTGCACTCGTTCGACGTGCCACGCCGGCGCGACCTCGCGTTCTCGGTCGTCTCGAGCCTGATCCTCATGGCGGAGGCCGGTGCCCTCTCGCTCGGTACCGGATTCCTGCTGTTCCTCATCCCCTGGGTCGGGCTCGCCGGGCTGTGGCTCTTCCTGACTCAGCGGCCGGCGACGACCAAGATGGCCGAGCCCGCGTTCGTACGACACGGCACGCCTGGCGGCACGAGGGCACTCGCAGCCGGGCGCTCGGCGCTCGCGACGATGACCGCGTTCGTCACGGCTGTGACCGCGGTCTTCATGCTGACCCCGAGGCTCCCGGGCGCCTTCGTCCGACTGCCCCCGTTCGCCATCCGGGCGGCAATCGCCGTGCCCGCGTTCGACGGCTCGGTGGTGAATCCGGGACTGCCGGCCGCCCGCGCGGACGGCGTGATCGACTTCTCGCCGGTCGCGTATCCGGGCTTCGGGTCACGCGTCGACCTCCGCGCACGCGGTCGTCTGTCCGATCGGGTCGTGATGAGGGTTCGGTCGTCCCAGGCCGCGCTGTGGCGTGGGCAGGTCTACGACACGTTCGACGGCACGACGTGGACCGAGTCGCGGCCGGACATGGTCAGGATCGGGCAGGGGTTGGCGCGCAGCTTCGAGATGCCGGCCCCGGCAGGCGGGCTCCCGGCCGAGACCAGGCGAATCGTGACCACGTTCTACGTCGAGGCGCAGGGCCCCAACGTCGTGTTCGCGGCGTACGCACCCGAGGAGGTGTTCTTCCCAGCGGCCCAGCTCTCCGTCGACCAATCCTCGTCGATCCGTTCGCCGATCCTGCTGGATGCTGGGCTCGTCTACAGCGTGATCTCGGAAGTCCCTGTCGCATCGCCCGACCTCCTGCGCGCTTCGTCGTCGTGGTCAGACTCGGAGCTCGCCGTCTACACGCAGCTCCCCTCCGATCTCCCGGAACGCGACATCCGGCTGGCGAGGCGGATCACCGCGGGCGCGAGCACGACCTACGACCGCGTCATGGCCGTCCAGCAGTGGTTGCAGCGCAACACGACCTACAACCTGGACATCCCCCGAGACCCGCCCGGTGTGGCTGCGGTCGACGAGTTCCTCTTCGTGAGGCGCCAGGGCTTCTGCGAGCACATCGCCAGTGGGATGGCGGTGCTGCTCCGGGCCGTCGGCGTCCCCACGCGGTTCGTCACGGGCTACGGGCCGGGTGAGCGCAACCTGCTGACCGGGTACTTCGAGGTCCGTGAGGCGGATGCGCATGCTTGGATCGAGGTGCTCTACCCGGGCGTCGGTTGGATCCCCTACGACCCGACGTTCGGCGTTCCGCCTGCCGCACCCGGCTTGGGGGGCCGCTTCATCGTGCCGGAGGTCCTGCGCGCCATCGGGCGATTCGCTGCAAACGTCGTGCCCGAGCCCGTGAAGCGGCTTGCGCGGGTAGTCGCGTCGGCCTTCGTGTGGTCCGCGCGGAACATCTTCGCAGCGTGGCCCATCGCCGGGGGAGCACTTCTGGCCCTCGTCCTCTCGGGTCTTCTCCTCAAGAGACGCCGGCTTGCCCGAGGTCACGGTCCGCCGCTTCGAGGCACGGCGAAGGCGTTCGCCGATCTAGGCCGCACCATGACCAGCCGAGGTCACGCGAGGAGGCCGCAGCAGACTCCGGGGGAGTACCTGCGCTCGCTGCGGCCGTTCCTGCCCGAGGAAGACCGGGCGGACGCCGAGGTGGTCGTGCGTTCCTTCGAGCAGGATCGATTCTCCGGCGAGCGGTTGTCCGAGGAGGACGTCGATGCCGCCCTGGCGGCGGCCCACCGCCTCGTCGGCCGGACGCGATCCATGACTCGGGCGCGTGCTTGATCGATCCTGGATGGCCCTCGGGTCGGCGGGCCACGGGTGTCGGGCGTGCGCAGCCGCGCCGCGCGAACGGTGGTTACCATCGCAGACGATGAGGCCGCACGTCACGAAGCTCGGGTGCCAAGGGGGTGGCCGTTGACGTGCCGCGTGCTTCCCTTCACGGAGCGCCCGGACCTCGATGACCGCTGGGAAGAGACCGTCCGTCCCGTGTGGCCCGAGTTCCTCCTGCACGACGCGACCATGAACGCGTACTGGGACCGCATCTACGAAGGTTCGCTCGCCGAGTTCCAGTTCTACGTCTACGACGAGGAGGCCGACCGGGTCCTCGGCGTGGGCAACTGCGTGCCGTTCGCATGGGACGGAGACCCACAGATGTTGCCGAACGGGATCGACGAGGTAGTCCCGCTCGCCATCGAGCAGTCCGAACGCGGCATCCCGCCGACGGCGATCTCCGCGCTGCAGGCTGTCGTGACGCTCGGCAACCAGGGGAAGGGCCTATCGCGCTTGATCGTCCGCACGATGCGCGATCACGCCGTGCGACTCGGCCTGCGAGACCTGGTGGCGCCGGTTCGTCCCACGTGGAAGCACCGGTATCCGCTCGTCCCGATGGAGCGCTACGTCACGTGGTTGCGCGACGACGGCCTTCCCTTTGACCCTTGGCTACGCGTGCACGCTCGCCTCGGCGCGGAGTTCGTCGGCGTGTGCGAGCGTTCGATGACGGTCACAGGGACCGTCGCCGACTGGGAGACGTGGACCGGCATGGCGTTCCCGGACAGCGGGCCATACGTGGTCCCTGGGGCCCTCGTCCCCATTGTCATCGACCACGAACACGACGAGGGACGCTATGTCGAGCCGAACGTCTGGATGCGCCACCGCCTGGGCGGCTGACGCCCCTGACCTCCTAT
>JBFMCN010000101.1:0-4429 GCA_040754475.1 Actinomycetota bacterium
CGTCGACGTGGCGATCGATTGCGTCGGCTCGCGGAGCTCGCTAGACCTCGCGCTCCGAACGACCAAGGCCGGGGGCCGAGTGGTGATGGCCGGCATCCCGGTGGCGGGAGCCGACCTCACGCCGCTCTGGTTCCGCGAGCTGGAGCTGGTCGGCGCGTACACGGGCGGGCTCGAGACGGTGGGGCGGAAGCGCCGGCATTCGTTCGACATCGCGATCGAGCTCGCCTCGCGGTGGCCGATCGACGGGGTCGTGGGGGCCACGTATCCGCTCCGGAGGTGGCGCGAGGCCATCGATCACGCGCTCGCCGCGGGGAAGCTCGGAACGCTGAAGGTGGCATTCGATCCGAGGTGCGACTGAGGTGCGACTGAGGTGCAACTGAGGTGCGACTAGGGAGGGCGAGTTGACACGGCCAGGGTTCGTGCTGGAGGTCGACGAGAAGACGCCGCCGCTTCTCGTCCACGAGGGCGAGGGGTTCCGGCTCCAGAAGTTCCCGCTCGGAACGCGGGTGATCTACCCGCCCGACTCGCTTCCGGCGATCAAGAACGTGCGCGGCGCGATTCGCCGTGCCATCGCCAACCCGTGCGACTCGGAGCCGCTCGCCGAGCTGCTGAAGCCCGGCATGAAGCTCACCATCGCGTTCGACGACCTCTCGTTGCCGCTGCCGACCATGAAGTCGCCCGACATCCGCCAGATGATCCTCGAGGAGGTCATCGAGCTGGCGGCGCGCAAGGGCGTCGAGGACCTGAAGCTCTATGCGGCCAACGGGCTCCACCGGAGGATGACCGCCGACGAGCTGGAGCACGCCGTCGGCGAGCGCGTGTTCCGTTCGTTCTATCCGAAGGACCTCACCAACCACGACGGGGAGGACCACGACAACCTCGCGTACATCGGCAAGACCGACAAGGGCGAGGAGGTCGAGATCAACAAGCGCGTCGCCGAGTCCGACCTGCTCGTCTACGCGAACATCAACCTCACGACCATGGACGGCGGCCACAAGTCGGTGCCGACCGGCCTGATGAGCTACCGCAGCATCAAGTCGCACCACAACGTCCACACGCTGCTGCACTCGAAGTCGGTCATGGACCCGCGGCCGGGGCGGTCGGCGCTCCACGACTCGTGCGCACGGATGGACAAGGTGCTGAAGGACAACGGCATTCGGATCTTCACGATCGAGACCACGCTCGACAACGAGATCTTCCCGGCGCCCTTCGGCTTCATGAACAAGCGTGAGTGGGAGTGGTCTGTGAAGGACCAGGCCTCCTACCTGGCGGCGAAGAAGGCGGTCGACCTCGCCCCCTCGGCCGTGAAGCACCAGGTCTTCATGCGGATCAGGTCGCCCTACGGCGTGACCGGGGTGAACGCCGGAAGCACCGACGCCGTCCACGAGCGCACGCTCGCGAAGCTGCACGAGCAGCAGCTCACCGAGGTCGACGGCCAGAGCGACATCGAGGTGATCGGGGTGCCGTTCATCGGCCCGTACGACGTGAACTCGATCATGAACCCGATCCTCGTCCACTGCCTGGGCCTCGGGTACCTGTTCAACATGTATCGGAACAAGCCCGTCGTGCGGCCGGGCGGAGTCGTGATCCTGTTCCACCCGGTGCCGTGGGAGTTCCATCAGGTGCACCACCCCTCCTACGTCGACTTCTTCGAGGAGGTGCTATCGCAGACCACCGACCCGAGCACGATCGAGGCGAAGTGGGAGGAGCAGTACGCGACCGACCCCTGGTACATCCACCTGTACCGGAAGAGCTACGCGTACCACGGCGTGCACCCCTTCTACATGTGGTACTGGGGGGCGCAGGCCCTCGACCACGTCGGGGACGTGATCGTCGTCGGCGGCGATCGGAAGGCGTGCGCGCGGATGGGCTACCGGTCCGCGTCGAGCTTCCGGGACGCCCTAGAGATGGCCGGCGAGACCGTCGGGCGCTCGCCCTCGATCTCGTACCTGCACCTTCCGCCGTTCACCGTCGCGGACGTGCGCTGATGGGCGGCTCATCGAAGAAGCGGAAGCTTGCCGACGAGCTGCTCGACGTCGCGAAGGGCTGGCGCTGGGGGCGCCGTCCGGTCGTCCCACGCTCCGCGGAGGGCGTCACGCCGCCGGCCGAGCACTGGGAGTTCCCCACCGACTGGGCGCGGACCGAGGGCGGCCGCGTCGCGCGCGACGTCGTCCTTTCCGGCGTCATGAAGCCGCTCGTGCGGAACGAGACCTCACCCCAAGTGTTCGGCCTGGACAATCTCGAGGGCCTCAAGCCGCCGGCGATCTTCTTCAGCAATCACACGAGCCATCTCGACGCGACGCTGATCCTCACCTCGCTCCCGCCGAAGTGGCGGAACAAGACCGCAACGGCCGCGGCGAAGGACTACTTCTTCAACGTGTGGTGGCGCTCGGCGTTCACCGCGCTCGTCTACGGCGGATTCCCAGTCGAGCGGGGCGGAGGCACGCGCGCCACCGACAAGGCTCGCGAGCTGCTCCACGACGGATGGAACATCCTCGTGTTCCCCGAGGGGACGCGCTCGAAAGACGGGTGGGTGCAGCGTTTCCGCCACGGCACGGCCCGGGTCGCGATCGAGATGGACCTGCCGGTCGTGCCGATCGCGATCGTCGGCGCGTACGCCGCGATGCCGAAAGGCAAGGGCTGGCCGAAGAAGGGCCGGCCGCCGGTCAGGGTTCGCTTCGGGCGTCCGATCCGGCCGGAAGAGGGCGAGACGCACCAGTCGTTCTCGCTGCGGATGCAGCACGCCGTGGGGGAGCTGTTCGACGAGGACCGCACGAGCTGGTGGGAGGCGCTCAAACGAGCCGAGAGCGGGCAGACGCCGGCGATCTCCGGCCCCTCCGGGCCGTCGTGGCTGCGGACCTGGGAGGGATCGCGGGCCGTCAGAAGGCACGGCAAGAGGCCGGCATGGGAGTGAGCCGGTGACGAGGACCGGCGGAGAGAAGCGGCGGGACCTGCTGATCGAGGAGGCCATCCGCCAGTTCGGGCGCGACGGCTACAATGGGGCGAGCCTGGACGCTATCGCCTCGGCGGCTGGGATCAGGAAGCAGACCCTCCTGTACTACTTCCCCACGAAGGATGCGCTGCTCGGGGCTTGCCTGGCGGCCGCCGGCCAGCGGCTGGCCGAGGTGTTCAACGAGGCCCTAGAGGCGAAGGACACCTACTGGGAGAAGGCGGAGGCGGTGATCCACGCGCTGTTCCACCTCGCCGGCGAGTGGCCCGAGTTCCCGATGTTCGTCCGCGAGGCCGGGCGGCTGGGTCCCGAGGCGTTCGAGCGGTTCGGCGAGGCGCTGGAACCTCTCCAACAGCGCGCGATCGCGTTCCTCGAGGCGGGGATGAAGGAGGGCCAGATCCGCCAACAGGACCCGGCGCTGCTGCTATTCACGCTGTACACGGCGGTGGTGGGCTCGCTCACCGAGGCAAGCGTGCTCCGGACGTGGGTGGGCGAGAACAAGGGCCGTGCGTCACTCCGACGCCGCGAGAAGGAAGTCGTCGCCTTCGTCCGAAACGCGGTCGCGCCAGCCCAGTAGGCCATCGCGCATATCGCGGTCTGTGTGTCCCGACTTCCGCGCTCAAACGCTCGACGGGTTAGGAGATAGGGGCGTGCAGAACGGCACCCCTCCGGGACTCAGCTCTACCGCCTCGTCGGTCGGCCTTGGATGTGGACCGCGCCCTGGAGCTCCTCCGACCCTCGGGCCTTCGCGGGCTTAAGGCTACTCCGGCACGTTCTTTAGTGAGTCTGAGCATAGGTATCGACAGCTGTGCTGCCTGGACGATAGCTTACGTGATGAGGGCGGCTGATACCTCACCCGGGGATGGTCCCGGAGGGGGGCCGCCAGAAAGGAGGGGCCGAGATGGTCGCTCCTGAGCAGTGGGTGGAGGTGCTGGTCCCCCAGCACCTCGTCCCCGATGTGTACGGACTCATCGCCGAGAGGATGGCGAAGGGGTCCACGAGCGGGCCGGTGGCGGTGAGCGAGGAGCTGTTCTCACGGATGTTCCTCGAGTCTCCGCCCGCCATGAGGAAGCTTCTCGTGCTCCTGGCCGACGACGCCGGGCGGAACTTCCCGACCGCCGAGATCTGCGGGGCCCTGGATCTCACACCGGCGCAGCTGGCCGGGGTGCTCGGGGCGTTCGGGCGCCGGGTGAAGAACCGCTATAAGGGTGCGAAGAAGCCCTTCCAAGCCCGGTGGGACCCCGACCCCGCCCAGCACACCTGGCTCTACCGCATGGATGCGGAAGTAGCCGAGGTGATCAAGCGGACCGCCCGGGACGTGGAGGAGTAGGCGGATGGTCCCGCCACCACTTCGCGGTCCCCGACCGCGAGGGCGCCTGCCACCAGGCGGCTCCCACGCAAGGAGAACCCCCCGGACTGGGTCCGGGGGGTTCTTCGTAGCTCAGCCGAAGCAGACACCCGGAAACGCACCCCCACGGA